>JAZKEW010000136.1:7525-10375 GCA_040386785.1 Bdellovibrionota bacterium | reverse complement strand
TCATCATTGTTTGCAAATAATGCAATTTCAATTGGCTTGTTCTCCCAGCCAAAATTAACCTTTTCTTTTTCTCCATGCAGAAATTTTTTGAGCTCTGTGGACATTCTTGCTTCTAAATCATTTTGGGTAAAATTTCGGTATTTTTTATCTACCATTTGAATTTTAAATGTAATGCTATTTGACCCGGAGTTGAGCCCTCCACCAACTCGCAAAACCACATTATCCACCCCTGGGTAAGTTTTTATAAACTTTTCCATTTCTTGCCCACGTTCTATTGCTTTGGCAAGGGGAGTTCCGTCTTCCAATGTCACGTTGACTTGAGCTTTTCCAGTATCAAATGCAGGTTCCATTGAAATGGATACGAATTTGAGTAATGCAGCACTTCCTATTAAAACAATAATGGCGATAAATACGACTGTAAAACGAAAATTTAAACATTTTTGTAATAGCTTGGTATAAGCTTCTTGAAATTTTTGAAAGCCATTATCAATGGAAAGAAAAAATTTATGCTTCTGTTTTTTTTCTTCGTGTGCAAGCATTTTACTGCTCAACATAGGAACCATTGTAAAAGCAACGAATAGAGAGATAAGAACAGCGACAACGACAGTTAAACCAAACTGCAAAAAGAAACGTCCTACAATACCTTGCATAAACGAGACTGGAATAAAAACAGCCACTATTGTTAAGGTAACAGCGAGGGCTGCCAGACCAATTTCATTCGTTCCATCACGAGCGGCAGCAAGAGGAGTTTTTCCCATTTTGTAATGTCGATGAATATTTTCAATAACCACAATGGCGTCATCCACCAAAATTCCAATACTGATTGTTAAAGCAAGAAGTGTCATCCAATTTAGAGTAAAATTAAGTAAATGCATCATAACAAACGTACCAACAAGAGATGTTGGAATAGCAACAGCACTGATAAATGTGCTTCTAAAATCATGTAAAAATAAAAACACAACAAGGACAGCTAACATGGCGCCAATAACAATATCTTCGCCAACGGCCTCTAGTGAATTTTGAATAAAAGAGTATTCTTCATCAATCACTTTTAAATGAATATGACTTGGTAGAGTCTTTTTTAATTCTTCTATTTTTTTATTAATATCTTTTGCAATTTGTACCAAATTCCCACCCGATTGTTTATTAATAAACATAATAATCATGGGCTTTCCATTAAATTCTCCATAAGAAGTTTGTTTGCTCAAACCAGTTTCTATTTGCGCTAAGTCACCAAGTCTTAACAAACTTCCCTTGGAAGTGCTGATGGGTAAATTTTCAACTTGTGCAATGGTGTTTGGAATGTTGTAGGTTGTCATGGGTGTGACTTTATTTATTTCATTTAAATTCCCAGCAGGGATAGTCACAATTTGATTCGAAATTTGATCAGAAATTGAAAGTGGGGTTAAGTTCACTCCATTAATAGCGTATTGATTCAATTTAATATGCAACTCAGGGTCACGATATCCAGAAATATAAATTGCGCCAACTCCCTCTACCTGCTGAATTTTTGGTTTTAAATTATCGTTAATAAAACGCATAAGATCGGTAGGAGTTGTTTTTTCTGCGCTGACAGCAAGAAGCATGACCGGAGAGTCATTACTACTAATTCTCTCAATATAAGGAGATTTTGCACCAACTGGCAGATTTATTTGTCCAACTTTATCTTTCACTTCAAGCATGGCTTGGTCGCTTTTTATATTCAACTCAAATTCCATGTTTATAACAACGCCACCACTGCGCGCTGTTCCTGTCATTTGCTTAAGGCCTTCAATAGAGCGCAAGACTCTTTCGAGGGGTTTTAAAAGTTGTTCTTCGGCAGTGCGTGGGTTTGCTCCAGGGTATTCCACGCTTAAATACACGAAGGGTAGGTCTACATTGGGAGATTGATCAACACCCAGTTTTTGAAATGAAATTAGCCCAAGCACAATGATGAGAAGGTTGAGCATTGTCGTAAATAATGGATGATGAATGGATACATTTGAAATTTTCATAAAGAAATAGTGCGCCTTGATTATTATAATTTTATTTCAACAAAATCACCTGGATTCAATTTGCCTTTAAAGCTATTTAATTTTGCATATAAATCGAATGTTCGGCTATTTTTATCCAGTACGGGAATTACTTTTCGAATAATAATTTCTCCAGATTCATTTCTGTTGGTTGGAGAGACAACGGCTAGTTTCATGCCAGGTTTTAATTTATCAAAATAAATACTTGGAATTTGAGCGTATATTTCCATATTTTTATTTTGCGTAATTTGAAAAACAACAGTACCACCTGGAACAAAATCGCCTACGGATTTATTTTTTTGTGAAATAACACCTTCAAATGGAGCCGCAATTTTTGTCATTTTTAAGTTGTATTTTTTGCCTTCGAGGTCGTTTTTTGTTTCGTCTAGATCGAGTAAAATGGAATCATAATTATTTTTCTCTGTTTCCAAAGTTGCCTTATTGACAATACCTGCGTTAAATTGTTCAGTAATTCGATCAAGTTTTTTCTTTTCTAAATCTACAGCTAATTTTTTTTGCTTTACTTTTATTTCTGCTGCCTGCACATCAACAGACTCTTGTGTGTTGATTAAAGATGCAAGTATTTGTCCTTGTTTCACATTATCACCAGCCTTCACATAAATTCTTTCAATGGTTCCTGAATTTAAAAAAGCTAATGAGCTCTGATTTTCTGTAATAACGTTGCCAATAACAACGGGAGAAATTTGGTTTTGTAAATTGTCATTACTCGCTCCAACATCAACAGGCGCTGTATTTTTAACCTCTTCTTTTTTCTTCGCAACTTTATCTTCATTGACTTCCTTTGGAAGAGTGGCAACATTTTTACTTGGTGTGCACG
>JAZKEW010000136.1:0-7515 GCA_040386785.1 Bdellovibrionota bacterium | reverse complement strand
GCATTGGCCAGAAAAAATACCAACATAAATCTTTTTGTATAAGTCATTTTTTTATTTCCCAGTTTTAGTTATTTTATTGAAATATTATATGTGTGGAGATTCTCCTAACGCTGCCTGGAGCTTCATCCAAGATAAATCAAGACCTCCTCGAACGTTTGCTAAAGCGACCTGTGCTGCAGTCATTTTATTTTGTGTTTCTATCAAGTTAATAGCGCTGTAGTCGCCGGTTTTGTATTGAATTGTCGCCAATTTATAAGATTCTTCATAACTTTGCGCTGCTTCTTTAGCGTCTTTCAACGACTTTATAGCCGTGTTTAAATCGTTCAGAGAATTAAACACATCTTGCGTCACGGTTGTGATAATTTTTTCTTTGTCGAGAGAGGCTTTTGTTTTTTCATTTACATTGGCAGAAATGGCTGCAGCCTGCACTCCTCCATCCCAAATAGACCAATTTAAACTCAAACCATACAAAGATTCATTGACAGTAGAATTTGGCAGGGACGCTTCTGTATCATTTGTCGCTTTAGAATATGTGGCAAAAAAATTCACTTGCGGTAAATAATTAAAATAGCTTTGTGCGACATTTAATTTTGTTGCAGAAAACTTTTCTTCTACAGCGTTAATTTCTGGGCGTTGTTTGAGAGCCTGCTTAAGTGCAACTTCTAAGTTTGGTGTAAAAGGATTTGTCTTTTCCCATACGGAAGTTTCTTCAAGTGAGATATGAATTAATTCAGTATTTTGCACGCCAATTTTAGTGCCTAAATCAATAAGCGCTGCTTGCAAATCTTTTTGTGCAGAGATCTCTGCCAAACGGGCTGCGGCTGCCTCGGCTTTTGTTTGCAGCACATCAATTTTTGTTTTTTCCACACTGCCTGTGTCAAATAAAATTTGTGCCTCTTTATAAATTTCTTCTGCCGATTTTAAAGCAGCTTTTTTCGCTTCCAAGGTGCGAAGAGCTTGTTGAACTAAAATGTAAGCTTTCGCTCCTTCAAGGCGCGCATTTATTCTCTCAGCCATAAGATTTGATTTAGTGGACTGCAACGTAGAGGACGTTTGTCCTATTTTCATTGCGTTTGGAATAAGCGCCACAAGAGGTTGTGTTGCTGTGACAGACCAAGTGGAAGACTTTGCGCCTTCTCCATGATTGTTCACATTAGAAAATGTATTGCTTTTATCATACCAGTTTTGTGTACCAGAAGCGCTCAATGATGGCCCCATTTGAGTGACAGAAAAGTTTTTTTGTCGTTGGGCGTTTGTCGCCTCGCTGTCAGCTGTTTTAACTGAAAAAGAATAATTCTCGCCTAAGTCCATGGCTCGATTTAAATCAACATGTATGTGTGCAGAATTAATTGATTGAGCAAAAGCATTTAAAGAAGAACAAAAAACAAAGAGAAATGGAGAAATTTTTTTCATTATTAAGATTCCTTTGGGAATGCTTCCATAAATGCAGGTAAACTTTCACAGTGTGTATATATTTTCATGATATTTGGATAAGCATTTAAATCACATTTATATCGAATTGCATTATAGACTTGAGGGATAAGGCAAACATCTGCAATTGTTGGCGTGTTCCCATGACAAAAATCACCCCTATCTGCATGATGATTATTTAACATTGTTTCCAGAGCTAAAAAACCTTCCGCAATCCAATGCTTGTACCAAGTATTTTTTTGTTCTTCATTTATTTTAAACTGCTCAGTTAAATACTTGAGCACTCGTAAATTATTGAGTGGTTGTATGTCACAAGCAACAGCTTGAGCAAACGAGCGTACCCAAGCACGTGCAGCATAACATTTTGGAAGTAAGGCAGGTTCTGGGTGTAGCTCTTCAATAAGTTCTATAATGGAAAGTGATTGCGTAAATGCTTTGTCATGAATAGAGTCTTCAACGTAAGTAGGAACAAGAGCTTGTGGATTTAATGTTTTGTACTTCAATGTGAATTGTTCTCCACCATCTTTCAACAAATGAACTGGAATTTTTTCATAAGTTAAATTTTTTAAATTTAGTGCAATTCTCACTCTGTACGCTGAAGAAGAGCGAAAATAATCGTATAATAGTCGCATACTTTTCACCTACTCTCCCACAACAAAGTTTAAAATTCGGTTTGCAACATAAATGGTTTTTCGTAGAGTTTTTCCTTCTATGGCAGCTTTTACTGTAGCTGAATTTAGTGCTGCTTTAACAGCCTCTTCTTGGCTTGCATTGAGTGGAATGGTAATTTCACCGCGATGTTTCCCGTTAACTTGAACTCCAATATTGACTTCATCGTCAATTAAATACTTTGCATCAAACTGTGGCCAAGCCTCAAGGCTCACAAAAGGATAATTGTTAGATTGTGGAGAAATTTTTTCTTCCACAATACATTTATACCAAAGTTCCTCTGCTAAATATGGAGCAAAAGGTGAGAGTAATTTTACAAAACTGCCTAAAATTTCTTTATTTTTGCATTGATTTTCTGCAACAGTATTTAAAAATATCATCATTTGTGCAATAGAGGTATTAAAACTTAAATTTTCAATATCATCGGTGAGTTTTTTTATTGTCTTGTGCAGAATTTTGATATCTTTTAAACTTGCAGACTCATTATTTAACAAACTTTTTCCATCGTCAGAAATAAAAAACCGCTCAATTCGAGTGAGAAAACGGTGTATGCCTGCTAAATTGCTATCATCCCACTCTTTTGTTTGAGTGAGCGGCCCCATAAACATTTCGTATACGCGCAAGGCATCGGCGCTGTATTGTGAAATAACTTCATCGGGGCTAATGCCGTTGCCTTTGGACTTCGACATTTTAGAGCCAAAGCGGCAAATGAGCCCTTGGTGGACTAGTTTTTGAAATGGCTCATCGACAGGACATAGGCCTGCATCATACAAAACTTTTGTCCAAAATCGGGAATACAATAAATGCCCAACGGCGTGTTCTTGGCCACCAACGTATAAATCGACAGGCAACCAATATTTTAATTTATTGATGTCCGCAAAACACTGACTATTAAACGGATCAATATATCTTAAAAAGTACCAACTACTTCCGGCACTGCCAGGCATGGTATCGGTTTCTACGTATTCAATTTCGCCAGCAGCATTTTTTCGTTCTACCCAACTTGTCGCAGCGGACAAAGGGCTTTTTCCATCGTCTGTTGGTTGATAACTCTGCACTTGAGGCAGTGTGAGTGGGAGTTCATTTTCGTCAAAAGTGCGAAGGGTATTTCCTTTTGCGTCTTTCATGATAGGGATAGGTTCACCCCAATAACGCTGTCTGCTAAAAACCCAATCCCGTAATTTATAATTAACTGTTTTTTCACCCAAGTTATTTTTTGTTAAATATTGAGCCATCTGTTCTTTGGCAGATTCAATGGTTAATCCATTTAAAAAACTAGAATTAATAACCAGCCCTTCTCCCACATAGGCTTCTGCTTTATAATTAAAATGTGCATCTGTCGCTTGTATTACAGGCTGTATTTTTAAATTAAATTTTTTTGCAAAATCATGATCGCGGGTGTCATGGGCAGGTACCGCCATAATGGCGCCTGTGCCGTAGCCCATCATGACGTAGTCAGCTATCCAAATTGGTAGTAATTCATTTGTAATTGGGTGAATAGCATAGCCGCCTGTAAAAACACCGGTCTTTGTTTTATTGAGCTCTGTTCTGTCTAAGTCACTTTTTCTTTTGGCGGCTTCTTGGTAATCGGCAATGTTGTGCTTGTGCTCTGCTGTTGTGAGCCCATTAATTAAGGGATGCTCTGGAGCAAGAACCATATATGTTGCACCAAATAAAGTGTCGTGTCGTGTTGTAAAGACAACGAGTTCTTCATTATTTTGTTCATGAATTTTAAATTTAATTTTTGCTCCAACTGATTTTCCAATCCAATTGCGTTGAATTTCTTTGGTCGATTCAGGCCAATCCAGTTTGTCTAAATCTTGCAATAGTCTTTCGGCATAGGAGGTAATTTTAAGCATCCACTGCTTCATTGGAACGCGATAAACAGGGTGTCCCCCTCTATCGCTTTTGCCATCGACCACTTCTTCATTTGCCAAAACTGTTTTTAAAACGGGGCACCAATTGACAAACACTTCTGCCTGATAAGCAAGTCCTGCTTTATAAAGGTGAGTAAAAATAAACTGCGTCCATTTGTAAAAGCTTGGATCACAAGTGGCAACTTCTTTTGACCAATCGTAAGAAAAACCAAGCCGTATAAGCTGACGCTTGAAATTTTCGCGGGCTTCGTCTGTTACTTTAGACGGATGTTCGCCTGTTTCAATGGCATGTTGTTCCGCTGGTAGACCAAAAGCATCCCAGCCCATAGGATGCAAAACATTGTAGCCTTTCATACGGTAATAACGGGACACGATGTCTGTTGCTGTGTAGCCAAGAGGGTGTCCAACGTGCAAGCCAGCAGCACTAGGATAAGGAAACATGTCGAGAGCATAATATTTAGGTTTATGAACGTCTTCGCCAGTTTTAAATACATTTTTTTCTTGCCAACATTGTAGCCAGCTGGGTTCCATTGTTTGAGGGGTATACATGTGAGTTCCTTTTTGCTTAAATAAACTGAGAAGGGCTTGAGTTTACATATCGTGTCCTAACATAAAAATTAAATTTTCTCTAGGGAAAGTAAAGGAAAAAATGAAAATATTCTTTTTTTTATTCAGTATTATTTGCTTGAGTTCTTGTGGCTATAAAGCGCCACCGAGTCCTATTTTTTCCTCTCCTAAAACTCAAAGTGACGATGAAATTAAATTTAGAAATGTTGAGCAGAAAAAAGAAAAGAAACCTAAACTATTGCCGGAGAATGAAAATGTCTCAAAATAATTTTACGTGGCCACAAACAAGAATCACAAAGCTTTTTAATATCGACGCCCCCATTGTGCAGGCTGGTATGGTTTGGGTCAGTGGTGCTAAATTAGCGGCTGCTGCGGCAAACAATGGTTGTCTTGGTCTTATTGGCGCAGGAAGCATGGCTCCTGACTTATTAAGAGATCATATTCGAAAAGCAAAGACACTTACAAACAAAAGTTTTGGAGTGAACGTTCCGCTACTTTATGAAAAAACAAAAGAACAAATTCAAGTGGCTCTTGATGAAGGAGTGAAAATATTTTTCACGAGCGCGGGATCACCCAAAACTTGGACTTCTCTTTTAAAAAAAGAAGGCTGCATTGTTGTGCATGTGACAAGCACGCCAGAGTTAGCAAAAAAATGCGAAGACGCCGGGGTTGATGCCGTTGTCGTGGAAGGCTTTGAAGCTGGAGGGCACAATGGACGCGATGAAATTACCTCTCTTGTTTTGTTGCAGCAAGTGTATAAAACGCTCTCTATTCCTGTCATTGCGGCAGGTGGATTTGGTAGTGGGCAATCTATTTTAGCAGCACTTGTTCTTGGGGCAGAAGCAGTTCAAATTGGAACTCTGTTTGCAGCAGTAGAGGAGAGTTCGGCTCATCAGAATTTTAAAAATTTTATGTGCAATGCAAGCCATAATTCAACTTTTTTAAGAATGAAAAAACTCGTGCCTGTCAGGCTCCTTGAAAATGAATTTGCAAAGACGGTTGCAAATGCAGAAGAAAAATGCGCCTCTAAAGAAGAATTACAACAGCTTTTAGGGAAGGGGCGAGCGAAACAGGGGATGTTGCTTGGAGATTTGCAAGAAGGGGAATTGGAAGTTGGACAAATTGTTTCGCAAATTCATGAAGTCATGTCATGCTCCCAACTTGTTGAAAAGCTAAAAGAAGAATTTGTGCAAGCCTATAGCCTGAATTTTAAAAAATAAAAATCCTTCCTTATATAAATAAAATCTTGACTTATAAATATATAACCCGATAGAGTTAAGGTCGGCTATATGCTAGCCAAAACCTGTTTTTTTTGTTCTATTCTAATTGTCGTGTTCAAAAGCGGCTTTTAACCTTGGAGGTTATATGAAAAATAGTATTAGGGTAACAGTTTCCATGTGTGCCATGTCTCTATCCGTGGCTTCTCACGCGCAAGACAAAAGCCATACGGTAGATTTTTTTAATAACTACAATGAGACCATTACATTCGCCAGTATAGGGAACAAATTCACCTTTAAATGTTTATTGGGAAAATTCAACATAATTGCCAAAGTGATCAGTGAAGATTCAGTTGTTAGAAGTCAAAGTTTTAATTTAAAGCCAGGAGAAAATAGACAGTATAACTTTTCAAATTCGTGTGGCTCCATGGATAACAGTGATGTACTTGCATACTGGAAAAACTCAAACGAACACAAAATATCAGGTAATGTTAATTTATTCACAGAAGGAGCAACCATGAGTTTTTCTTTGAGCCTCTTTCCGGGGGCTAAAGTCACTCCTTTATATGGCTACGACTTCAAAAAGAAACAAGTCGATAATGAAGCATTATCCCTAGTATTTCAACCATCAGAGTAATAATTAAACCTCACTAAAATGAGCTTTTTTACGCTCTAAATTAGACTCTTCTTCCAAAATATGCTCCACAGCAACTGCTGGGGCTTCATGTTCTGCATGGGCCTGTTTTAATTCCTGCAGTGCTTTTTTCTGCGTTTCCGCTTTGGCTTCATCAATAAATTTTTCTGCAAGGTTTGGTTGAATTCTAAAAATCATGCTGAGTGTATCTTGCTTTAGGGCAACAACAAGTCGTTTGAAAAGTTCAAATGCCTCTCTCTTATACTCTTGCAACGGATCGCGTTGAGCGTAACCACGAAGCCCAATACCATCTTTGAGATGATCGATATTTAACAGATGATCTTTCCACCAAGAATCGACCGTTTGCAACATAACCCAACGTTCCAATTCTCTCATTTGTTCAGAGGAAAAAAGCTTTTCTTTTTCTTCATATTCTGCAAGGAGTTTATTAGAAATTAGTGCATAAAACTCATTGCGCCCAATTTCATTATTTTTTCGCTCTTCTGACGTAAACGGAATTGCTTTATTAAAATTACGAAATAAAAAACGTTCCAATGCATTAAAATCAATGATGACAGTTTCCCCTGGAATTCCTTTTGGAGCTTGAAAATCATCGCAAATTGTTTGTGCAAATTTTTCTATTGATTCACCAACAAGGAGATCTTTTACATTTTCTTTGCGTAGAATACGCATGCGTGCTGCATATATTGTCTTGCGTTGTTGGTTTAAGACATCGTCATATTCTAGGAGTTGTTTACGAATATCATAGTTAAAGCCTTCGACACGTTTTTGCACTTTTCCAATAATTTTTGTTAAACGAGGATCGTAAATAGCTTCATCGCCCACAAATTTTTCCATAATAAATTGATTTGCTTTGTTATTAAAACGGCGCATGAGTTCGTCTTCCCAAGAAAGAAAAAATTTACTTGCCCCGGTGTCACCCTGTCTGCCTGAACGCCCACGTAGCTGGTTATCAATTCTTCGACTTTCGTGTCTCTCTGTTCCTATGACAAAGAGTCCACCTAACTGAGCAACTCCTTCACCAAGAATAATGTCAGTTCCACGTCCCGCCATATTGGTCGCAATGGTCACCGCGCCGGGTCTGCCTGCTTCTGCAATA
>JAZKEW010000135.1:0-5486 GCA_040386785.1 Bdellovibrionota bacterium | reverse complement strand
ATAAAACTCAGACTAAAAAATGCAAGAAAAGGTTTATTTTTGGTTAGTAGAGATATCACTTTTTTTTTCTTTCAAGCTAAAATTGTTCTATTATTTCCACACCACAGAATAATTAATATCTCCAAAAATAAGGGTGCCTTTTTGACCCGCTCTTACATGAGAAACCCCGGCAGGTGTTCCAGTAAAAATTAAATCTCCGGCAACCAAAGGAAAAAATTCACTAACATAAGAAATAATCTCAGAAGGGTTCATGCGCATATTCTTACCAGTATCTCGTTGTCTCACTTCATCATTTAATAAAAAGGTAAAATTTTCTTCAAGAAAATTTGGAAATTCGCTCAGTCTAACCCACGGCCCGACGACAGCGGAATCAGGAAAAACTTTGCTAGTCGTCCATGGAAGTCCATTATCTTTTTGAGTTGCTTGGAGTTCCCGCAGGGTCATATCAAGTCCAATTGTGACAGCCCCTATACACTTTTCAGCATCTTTTAAATCAAGCTTGTATCCGCCACGATCCAGGCGTAAGACTATTTCAGTTTCAAAGTGCAGAGGTCCGGAATGTTGAGGAATGCAGAGCTCTAGTTCCTCATTTTGCACTGCGGCTCTTAAAATGCTGCTTGGTTTTAAAAATAGTACAGGCTTTTCTGGTACTTTATCTCCAAGTTCCATAGCGTGATCAAGATAGTTCTTGCCAACGCACACAATTTTATCCATAAGTATCAATCTCCAGTTTGCGTTATTTATTCATAGAGGAAACAGAAAATGGGATTTAGAGGCAAAAATAAAAACACCTATAGACCTAAACCGCCCAAACAACCGATACGTCTAGCATTTGGACTAATTGAAGATAAAAGTCAAGCTTCGACTGAATATACTGCACCAGTTCCGTATCAATTTGAGAAGCAAGAAATTATTGGCACTCTGGTTTTAAAGAAAATTAACTATGAAAAGGCAAAGCCTCTTCCTGAAAAGCATATTCAAAGAGTGATAAAAAATATTGCTAAAATATATGAGGAAGGTCGGTATCTGAATACAAATACTATTATTGACGCTGATATCGAAAGCGATATTACGTTAAAAGTGTCCTTTAATTTTAATCAAAATGTCATTGATAGAATAAAGGGCCTTGATCGAAATGAAAGGCAATGGGATCAAGAAAATAAACTCTGGCGGGTTTTTATTGGCTGTTTTGACGATTTATTCGACATTGTTGGGAGGGGCTTTAAGCTTACTGACAGTGCTTATGAATTAATAAAAACGTTTATCCATTCCAAATATTATGCTGCTATTGCTCCTGGAAAACTAGGCAAGTTGATTTTAAGAGAGAGCATGTTCGAAGAATTTGATCTAAATTCTAGTCTTCCTCAACACGTGAGTGTTGTTCCTGGTAGCACAGCTTTTTATCATTCTAAATTAACGAGCGAGCAAAGTGAAAAGCTCTCTGCAATTCAAAAGCAAATTGCTAATTTTAAATTTAAAAGAAAACCATACTCCCATCAAACTGTGGGAATTGAATTTATTATGCAAAATGCGACTTGTGCGCTTTTAGATGAAATGGGCTGTGGAAAGAGCTTTCAAATTGCAACTTCTATTGCGCTTTTACTAGAAAATAAAAGTATAGAAAAGTGTCTTATTGTGGCCCCTAAATCACTTATTCGTACATGGAAAGAAGAACTTTCATTAGCCACCGAAATTCCTTTTACAATTATTGAGGGAGCCCCAGCTCTAAGAGAAAAACTTTTAAAAAGTGAAAATAAAATATTTATTATTCATTACGAAGGGGTTCGTCTTGAAAAAGAGAAGCTTGCTCAGTGGATCGATAGTGGAAATAGTATGGTCGTTTTTGACGAGAGTCAAAGAATTAAAAATTTAAATGCACAAACGACAATAAGCTCTAAATTTGTAAGAAATAATGCGAAACGTTGTGTCATAGCAACAGGAACTCCAATTGCAAATCGTCCTATTGATTTATTTGCTCAATATTATGTTATGGACAACGGTGAAACCTTTGGGTCAAATTTTAGCGCATTTAAAAATACTTTTTGTCATATTGAAATATTAGAAATCACTCAAGGAAGGAAAAAAATAAAAATAGAAAAATTCTTAGGTGTTAAAAATGGAGATGATTTAAGAAAACGAATTCAGGCAACAAGTCTTCGTCGACTGAAAAAAGAAGTTCTTGATTTACCACCAATTATTGCAAAAGATTATGTCGTTGAATTGCAAGCAGAGCAAAAATCACTTTATGCAAAGGTGCGTGATAATATTCGAAATGAAATTGAGCATTTAAGTGAAGAAGAATATAGGTTGCAAGCAAATAATATTATTGTGCGTCTTCTCAGACTCTCTCAGCTCACTTCAAATCCAATCTTACTGGATGGAAGATATGAAGGCTCCAATGCAAAAATTGAAGAGCTAGACAATATTTTAAATGACGTCTTTGCAGATGACACTAAAAAAATTATTTTATGGAGTCACTTTGTTGGTAACGTGGAATATTTAGATAAGAAATATAAAGAAACATGGAATAGTGTTTCGCATACAGGTGAAATGAGCATAGAAAAACGTGCTCAGAGCGTGGAAGATTTTCAAAATAATCCAGAGTGTCGTTTATTTATTGCAACTCCGCAGTCCGCAAAAGAAGGGCTTACTTTGCTTCCACGGGATGATAAAATGAAGGCCGATGTTATGATTTATCTCGATCTTAATTTTGATGCTGGAAGTTATATACAATCACAGGCACGTTTTCACCGAATTGGGCAAAATACAGATAAATGTTTGGTTATTCATCTTATTGCATCTGGTACTATTGATGAATTTATTAGAAAAACGATTATTGATAAAATTCAAACAGCATCTCAAATACTAGATGATGCGAGCCAAGAAGCGCTTTCCAAACTAAGGGGAGAAACAGTCAAGTTTGGCAAACAAGATGTGGTGAATATCTTAAATTAAAACGCAATAATGGCGGAGAGAGAGGGATTCGAACCCCCGGTAGGCTCACACCTACAACGGTTTTCAAGACCGCCGCCTTAAACCACTCGGCCATCTCTCCATTTGAAAACAGGAAGGTGAAGACTATTTTTTAGCAACTTTCGCAGGTGCTTTTGCTGCAGTTATTTTTGCTTTTAAGCGTGCTTTTTTTGCTGCCTGAGCCTTTTTTCTTTTCATTTTAAACGTGCGGCGGTTGTCGTCTTTACCCATAATAACCTCTGAATTAGATATAAAAAACATTGTCAAGTTCTGCAAACTAGAGGTAAGATAACCCCCACTCATGAACAGGGTCTCACTCTTACCATGCTCCCTTGACAGGTTCAAGGGAAAGTTGTGCTTTTTTTCATCATGAACCTGATGAAAGCTTTATGGAAGGTCGTTTGCATGTTTGGTTTTAGTGTTGGAGAAATATTGTTCATTGCTTTTATCGCAATCCTTTTATTTGGTAATGAAAAACTGCCGCAAAATATGAAAAAATTTTTAAAAGGTTGGAATCAAACAAAAAAAGTTGCTCAGGATTTGCAGAAGTCGTGGCATGAAGTGAAATATGATATTAAGAATAATGTAGAGCTCTTGGAAGAAAAAACTGCAAATTCAGAGCCCATTGCGGAAAGTAGCAAAACGCCTGCTCCAATTGTGGCAAAGCCAGCAAATTACATTGTGAGTCAAGAAGAAATTGATTCTCACCAGACGAGCGCGAGTTCCTGATTAATAATGGGCCTAATGAGTTAGGAAAGAATAGAAGAATCGTACAAGGGTTCTAGCTCAAAAAAATCAATCCACTCCCCCTCCCCGCGCTTATTTTCAAGCCAATAACTGAAAAGCTCAATACCAGCACAGGAATTAGAAGTAAAAATAATAGGCATATGAAGAGATTTAATTTGTTCGAAGCTTTCTTCAAATAATCTTGTAAAGTAGCGAGAACTTCTTAGTTTGTCGCTTTGTTCAATAGGCAGGCGGACTTTTTTAATTATTTCTCCTCTAACGACGACAATAACTTCAAGTTCTTTTAATTCATTGTTTGAGACAACGCCAAGCCCCGATTTTATAAGTTGATTTTTGGATATAAGAAGAGGGGTATTTAAAAGTTTTTTCGCTTTTTTTAAGCAGTCATGATAGACCGGCCAATGCATTAGCTCTTTTAAAGAAGTCATTTTTAGAAATAAGTGCTTAATATTTTCGATTTCATTTTGAATATTATTATTTAAAAAAGATATCAATATTTTAAGATAGAGAAACCTTTCATGCATAGGGAGTAAGGCATTGTTGAATGGAAGATTATGAATAATTTCTACAAGCCAAGCCTCAATTTCTTTTGGTTTTTCAAATGGACCGAAGTAATAGCCAACCCCTTCTTTTAACCAGCCAGATGCAATAACGGAAGATGAATTGTCTCTTAAGCGAGATAATATAAATTTTTTTGATTTCGTGGAACTGACGCTTTTTCTGGTTTTGACGATAGGAATTTTTTCATCATTTTTGTCAAAATTTAAAAGAAAGTTATTGGGTTCATGGCTCATGTCTTTAGGAATATATTCTTCTGGTTCGTGCTCAAAATGATAGTTTGGTTGTGCTGGTAATTGAATTGGAGCCTGATTTTCTTTTTGCGAAGCGTATTCCAGCATGTCTTCTGGAATAAAAATTTGCACAAAGTTTTCATTTCTCTGTTGCAATTTACGAGGGTCAATACCAAGTGAAATTTTTTTAAGCTGCTTGTTTTCTTTAAGAAGTGCATCTAAAAAATTATTGGAACGTTCGTATTTAAATCCTTCAACATTGACGACGAGTTTATTTAATTCTCTGTCTGATGTCATGCTTGTTAGTGCATTGTATGATTTACGAATATTTTGAGTGGCGGTAATAAATGAAATTTCTTGATCAGGGTTGGTTAAAAAAATAACGCCGGATGTCATTGGAATAGATTCAGATAAATTAGGGTTGATGCCTGGTCCTAATTTTTTGAGTGTTTCATTATCAGCCTGAATTTTAAGGAGATCAATACAGTTTTTAAAACCATGTTTTTCAAATATTTTGGAGAGTTTCCAAAAAACTTCGCATGTTAGCTGAGCGTCATTGATGGCTTTATGCGTAGGGATTGCGTTTATATTAAAATAATTTGCAATACCAGAAAGTGTTTTTGATGGTATATTGGGTAAAAAATGGTTTACCAAAAGATGTGTACAAAAATAATAATTTGTAAATTCCGCATTCATAATTTCTTTATAATGCTGGTAAACAAATGCGATATCTCCTTGTGCCCCATGAGCAACCAGTGGGCTGTCACCAATAAACTCAAAAAACTTGTGAGCAATTTCTTCAAATTCAGGAGAGTTTTCTACCATTTTGTTACTGATGCCAGTAATTCTTTGCACAATATTAGAAATGTTATGCTTGGGTTTTACGAGGGTTTCAAAACGATCGACTTCTGTTCCATTGGAGTATTTTATGGCGCCAATTTCTATAATAGAACTATTTGAAGGGTTGCCTCCGGT
>JAZKEW010000134.1:0-6225 GCA_040386785.1 Bdellovibrionota bacterium | reverse complement strand
CCACCACTGGAGCATAGCCCAAAGAAGAAGAAATAGCCCAAACCACACCACCAACCGCACGAATAGGAAGTTTAACAAGTAGTGCTTCATTCAACCCTCTTTTGCATAAAGGATTGCCCACATTGCCTGGTTTATCTGCATTGGCAATAAATTGTGCAAGCATTTTGAGGCATTCTTGTTTTTTTGCAGGAGTTAAATTTGCTTTTGAAGTGTCTGAAAAACAATGCTCTACAAACGCTTGTGCGCGAATGCAGGCAAATGCCTGCTCCCAACCTGTTTTTTGTTCACGAGCATCGTCAAGAAGAATTTGTAATTTTTCTTCTACAGAAACCTGGCTATAAAATGCGTCAAAATCAGGAATGATACGCGCAAGTTGTTGAAAATGAGATTGCACTGACTTCTTTGTTTTGGCCTCATCAAAATACCATTTCTGCCTTACATAAGCTGCATCTTTAGGATTAAGTTTTTCCAATAAAAGAACGAGAAGAGGGGTTTCATGGCCTGCATGGGAGTCTTCTAAGAGGCATTTTAGCGCTTCTTTATTGTCAATTTCATCAAGCTTTTTTTGTAAAGAGGAAAGGTCTGTAAATGAAGCTTTTCTAGGTTCTTTTTCTGAAAGAGTTTTTGCACTCTCCCATATGGTGCTGATGATATCATTTTCTTCTTCTACATAAGGTAGATTTTCTAATGCGTGGATTCTCTTTGAACAAATAGACTCCATGCTTTCTGAAGCTGTGGTTTTTCCCGCTGACGTGTATTGAAAAAAAAGAGGGATAGAAGGCAAACCAATACCCCAACCAATTGCATTGCCTACAAGCATATCCACAGGGGGAGAGCCTGGCAGAGTCGTATTGCCCGACATGTGCCCGTGGGTAGCCATCTCGCCAAGACAAATATCTCTTTTCAAATTAAGGCCGACTTCATAACCTATCACTGCCGCAATAACTTCTTTTAAAAAACTCCATCTTCTTATGCAAACAGGGTGCAGTACACCCAAGCCATTTTTTCCTTGCTTAAGGTGTTGCACCCAGCGTTTGTAAAAATTTATTTTTTGATTTTTTGTGAGATTGTTATTTTGAAATAATTCATCGAGCGCAATAAATGCCTGGCAAGCTTCTGTTTTTCCTGAAGCGCAGGCTTTGAGAAGTTTTTTAAAGAGAATTTCAGCCTCTAAATGGGGGCAGGTTCTCATCTTGTTGAAATCAGCAACGCGATCGGAAGACACAACTTGTTTTTGCTGGCTCACATTAGCGTTGTGCATGTTTTTTATGTAAGTTTCTTTTAGTTGCCCTAATTGTGCTAAGAGATCTTTTTTATTCTCAGCAAGCAAAGGGGTTTGTTCTTCTGAGGCTGCATGTTTTGAATGAACTCGAGCCGCTTGAGAACGATAACGGTTTGGGTTTTTACTCAAACCATTGGTTGTCCAAAAAGCCCAGGTTTTACAACGAGCCTTATGAATAAAGGAAGAATATTGTTCTTCTTCACAAAAAGATTCGAGGTGCTGAAAAAAAGATAGGCGTTTTCCTTTGTAATCAATAGGCATAAAGAGAAGAAATTGACTAAATTCCGCTTCCTTTTGTTCTCCATCTGCAAAATGGGTTTTTAGTTCTGCTAGAAAACTATCCAAGCCTGTTAAGGGGTTTGAGCCACAAGTTTGCAAAAACCCCTTCACTTTTTCCGTGCCGTGGATTTGAAGAATAAAGAGAGGTTTTTTTGCAGAAGCAGTACCTTCTGCACTTGTCTTATCTTCTTTTTTACGGCTGCCTGTTTTTTTTAAAAAATCTGTCGTAACACGCAAGTTTGCTGCGTTGTTTTTACCTAGAAAATAACTATTTTGTTGTTCTGGAAGCACTTGTTTTTGCCAGGTTTCAAACAAGAAACGCTCTATCTTAATACGTTTTTCGAGAACTTCTGTTGGTGTGCGAGCGTTTTCTCGAGACTGAGCAGTGAAAAAACCTGCAAAGAGAAGGAAAAAAGCATTCGCACCTGCTTGAGTGGCCACATCAGCCATGCTGTTTTTTGCAAACAAAGCTTCGGAAATGGCTTTGTCCGTACTCGATGTGTTGGTAAAGCCATTGTTTCTTGCAATTTCTAGAGAGCCTTTTGGCGCACCGAATAAAATACTTGGATTGACTTCCATTCCGGCTAAAGCATTTAAAATATATTGCTGGTTGGTTAAGCATTGTGCCAAACAATCTGTCAGTTCGTCTGGTGTCTTACGACGCAATTGGGTAGAGCCTGGATCTGTGCTGTAAAACCGTTCCACTGGTTCAATAAAGCTTAAATATAAATTAGGTGGCTTTTTAAGCAGAAGGGTAACAGCCCCGCCACCTTGAAAAAGAAGACCTTGATGGTTGAGAAATTGCGCCAACACAGCAATACTTTGCACCATGCGGTCAGCTTTCTTTTTTTGTAGCTCATCTCCATTTTCAGTGTGCCAATGGTCTCGAAAAATTTGTTCGAGCAAACAAAGATTGGTTTTTCTTTCGAAGGAGCCATCAAAGAGATACTCTAAAATCTGTTTTACTTCGTGCATTGGGTTTAACAGTGGATCAAAATAGAGCTGAAATGCTGTTCTGAGAGCGTCGGTATCAAGTATGTCTTTTGATTCTGATGCGATGATGCAGCGTTCAATGATTCGTTGCAGTTTGCTCTCAAGCTTGGGCCGTTCGTCCTTTCGGAAACGATTGGAGAGGACAATATCATGTGTTAAGAGGCTTCTATCTTGGATGTAAGTTAACAAACCTCGAATATGGCTTAAGTTGAGGGTGTCTACTAAATCTGCTGGAATGGGCAGTTTGTTTTGCAAGAGGCTTTCCATATCTTGTAGAAGATAGAGAACATCGACGCTATTTCTTGGAAGATTTTCAATAAGATCGATAAATTGCTTTTTATTTTGAGCGAGACTTAGAAGCTCTACTTTTTGTTCTTCTATTGTTTTTGTTGCTTTTCCCGTATCGGGTACTTTTTTTAGATCAATTGGCTGGCTCGCTGCAAAGGTGCGGAGAAGTTCCAGTGTTTTGGGGTTTAGTTGAGGGGGTCGGAGAATGGGCTCTTCCAAAACCTTGTTTACTGCCATGGGGGCTAACTTAACTTCTGGCTCTGGAAACTCTGGAGTCCGTTGGTCGCTAGAAGGTTGCAGAGGAAGAACCTCGGGCACAAGTCGGATAGAATTTAGTATTTGGGAGCCATTGGCTGACAATGTAGAAGTCAGGAGATGAGCTTTAACGTCAAGTGCAGCTTGTGCCGCGCTATGTTGGTGAAATAAACTTTGTTTCTCCTGCTCGCTTTCGATGGATGGCGAATACAGTTCCCTTGTATGAAGCCGGTATTGAGGGATAGTTGGGATAGAGTTTGACATTCACATAATACCAAAAAAATTGATGCCGCAAAAAAATACCGTATTCTTTCTCATATCTAATTCTCACATCAATTGCAAGTGATTTAATTTTTTACAAGTTTTCGTATAACTTAACAAGTTGAAGAAATAAAAATTTAATTGTCCCTATTCAGTCTTTTTATTATTTCAATAGAATATGTTTAAACTTATCTTTATAAATTATGGAAAATTATAAAAAATACCGAAAATAATTTTGACTAAAAGCTTGACTTATGTTAGAAGCATAGCTAACGGTGACCTAGTGAATTTGATTGCGTGAGATCTTCGGTATGATTTCCGCGTTTATCGGAGGGGGTTATCTGTGTACTCTGGACTAAGCCGTGTAAATCCTCGGATTCAGCTTAATCTTCTTTATAAAACTAGCTCTGCTGCTCCAGCTCTCGTTGAAGTAGCTGCCTCTCCCACTTCTTGCTCTAGCTCGTGTAGCTCAGATGGGGTGTCTAGTGAAACAGAAGATGAGGGTGGATGGTGGGCTTGCAAAAATGGCGCTGAATTCCTACAAGAGCTTAGCGATCCTCGAAAGGTGGGGATTTTTTTGCAAGACGCCAACGTACCAGCTGCGATGAGAAACACTGAAGATTACTTACCCAAAGCACTGTATCCCTCCGACTACAGAGACGCATATAAAAATTTGAGATGCCTAGAGTCTGTTTCTACGAGATTCTTTTTGTCCTATATGGCTTTTTTTTCTCTCCAGTTTTGTTTAGATATGTTTCACGAAGTATCCGATAAGGGGCCATTAACCGCGCATGAGATCGAAATTAAAAATCGCTTAGATTTAGCTATCAAGTATAAACTCAGTAGCAGAATTAGCAGTGAAATTACTGAATTTTTATGGTCGCAACAATTATCTGAATTTTTTTCTAGTAAAGACATAAGTGAGCACTTTGATTTTGATGAGCTTAAGGCGCCCTTCGGAATGTTTGTTTACGAATGTTCCCGTACTCAAGACGATAGATCAACTTCCTACTGCCTGGTAGACGTTAGCAATACAGGCAGGCTTTCATGCCAAAAAAAACTAATTAAGCCTGATTTACAATGCATTATTTTTCGTAAAGATGGCCTAGCCGCGTTCCCGGTCATTAGTCCGTTAGCTGATAAATTAGTTGATGCCCCTGCTTATTTCAGAAAGCTGATGTCTAGTTCTCATCAGCTTTCTGAATCTATTGCCCTATTAATGGTGCAAGAAATTTTTAATGAACCGCTAAGAAGTGCCTTTGGTTTTACGGATAGCTCAATTCAAAAGATTTTTTTTGGTAGCTCTTTAGAGGATATTACCTTCTTACTTCAAAGCTCTTTCTACGAGTCAATAAAGCAGCCCTATCGTAATCTAGTTAGACTAGCTCCTCAGGATAGAAAAGGGATTATAAACCTTTTTGATAATGAGAACACAACACTTCTTTTTTCTTATCTTCAAAAACTCGTCACTCTCCATCCTAACCTTCGCGACTATTTTTCGCGACATAAACAGGACACAGCACGTTTTTTTGTAGGCAAAGGCCCATTTCCTACTGCTCTTCAAAATGGAGATTATATTTTTGCTCCGGTTGAAGATGACGGCCACACATTCCAGCAGTTGTTTTATATTGCTAGTATAGAAAAAAATATTCTTCTTGCTACCAATAGGTTAGGGCAATTACCAGGAGAGGAAAATGAAAGAAAATTTGAGGCTATATTACCACTTAGGGAAAAACTAAATCAACTTGCCAACAAGGTAATCACAGAGGGAAATCAATCGTTTCTTGAATTACCTCTAAGTGAAGTGATTAAAATTGTTCCTTTTCAATCCTCTATCGAGGACTTACTATGTGAAATGAGTGGTAAATTTGAGGCAGTAAATATTTTTAATGATATTTATGCTATTGCTATCTCATCAGAGTTCTCAGATTTTTTAAATAAACTAAGAGTAAGTTTTGATCTTGATTCTATAAAACTCGAGCAGGCTGAGTTTGAAAAATTTGCTATGTTACTGTGGCATATTTGCAACTTTATAAAGAGTTTTGGGCAAAAAATTTTAGAGATTATTCCTCAAGAAGATTTACAAGAATTTAAATCATGTAAATCGCTAAAGTTTCCTGATTTATTTAAAAAATATTCCCCTGATGTTGGGTATGTCTATGCTATTTTAATAGGAATATTTTTTCACATGTCTAGTGATGATTTCCTTGGAACAGCAGCAGATAGTTCTTCTTTATTTTTTAGACTGCTCGCTCTTTTTTCTGGAGTTGCCTTGGAACAGAACGTCCTAAGTGTTATTGCTAACGCCGATCAACCAAAACCAACAGAGCCAGACATCAAGAAAATGAAAGAATATTTTTCTGCTTTTTATGTGTCTGGTTTATCCTTTGTTTGCGGAGCAACAGTTTCGGAATCATACCTATCTCGGATTGCTACAATTAACCAAGTGAAAGGAACAGGGGAAGTAACTTCTGCTGTCTTTGATCTTCTTAATTCAAAAATCTCGAAACCAAGAGAAACTCCATCTCCTGTTGTTTAGGTCGACATGAAAAAAGTCAAAAGTCCGCCCAAGCAACCCTTGGGCGGACTTTTGACTTTTTTCATCTTTTTTGAGCGAAGTTCTTTGATTGTGTATTTCGAGAATTTTGAAAAGTATGTTGGGCAATGTTGTGTTGTTCGCTTCAACGGTGAACAAGAAATGTTTAGAAAGCTACAATTGAAAAAGGACTCTCCTGTGAGTTTTGAGCTTGTAGCTTTGAATAATTCTGAGATAGTTGTTCCTGACACAATTGAGTGGGTTGCGCCTCTTGCACGGCGTTGGAAATATCAATTTTAAGGCTTTTTTTTAAGTTGGAAAGATTGATTTC
>JAZKEW010000133.1:9050-9898 GCA_040386785.1 Bdellovibrionota bacterium | reverse complement strand
TCAAGCCCTTAAATACACCCTAATTTGCCTTTCATGTTTGCAAATTTCACTTTTTTCTTTTGCTAATTCAGTCGATCGTATTATTAAAAACGGTGAACTTGTCGTTGGCAGCGATGGCAGTTGCCTTCCGTACGAACTACGAAAACCCGATAGCCAATGGGTGGGTTTTGAGGTAGATTTAATGGAAGCCTTTGCCAGGCACCTCAAGGTAAAATTAAAATTTGTAGACACCAGTTGGGATGGCTTAGTACCCGCGCTCGTAGCTAAAAAGTTTGATATGGTTGCTTCTGACCTTCCTATTACAGAAGAAAGAAAAAAATTTGTTTTATTTACACACCCATATTACAAAGTTCAAATAGGTGCCGTGATTTTAAATGAAAATAAATTGAAGTTTACAAATAAAGACATTACAGAGCTCAATGAAAACGATCTGAATATCGCAGTCCAAATGGGCACTTCTGCATCCATTATGGCAAAAAAGTATTTTCCAAAAGCCAATGTTATTGTATATCAAAACCAAGATATTGCCTCACAATCTCTACTTTTTAAAAAGGTTGATGTTTTGTACTATGAAGAAAATTATTTAAAACAATTTGTAAAAAGGAATTCTACCAAAGTGAGTTTTATTTCGGGTAGAATGGGAGAATTGTATTTGGCAGCAGCAGCCAGAAAAGAAGATTCTGAATTAATTGATGAATTTAACAAGTTCTACACTGAATACAAAAATAGCCCGGAATATAAAAAATCTTACACAATTAATTTTGAAGTTATGCCCTGGATTTAGGATTTAATATGAAAAAAAAATACCCAAAAATACCAATCGGAATTGATGATTTTGAAGAAATTCG
>JAZKEW010000133.1:0-9002 GCA_040386785.1 Bdellovibrionota bacterium | reverse complement strand
CCTGTGCAATAAGCACATGAATAAATACCCTGTTTTATTTTTATCTTTTAAGGGCATTCAATACACCGATCACAATTTATTTCTCAACAGCTTAAGAGGATTATTTGCACTTGAATTTAAAAAATACAATTACTTACTAGACTCTCCTTTTTGCACGCCAGAAGATAAAATCTATCTATCGCACTTGTTATCAAGACAAGCAGATGAAGACGAATTACAACGATCTTTACAGTTTATGACAAACCTACTTGAGCAGCACCATAAAGTAAAACCTTACGTCTTTATTGATGAATACGATGCTCCCATTCACTTTGCTTATTCAAATGGTACTTATAAACCCTGCGTTAATTTTTTTACCGTTTTGTACGGCAATGTTTTAAAAGGAAATACTTCTCTACAAAAAGCTGTGCTCACGGGAATTTTACAAGTCTCAAAGAAATCTATTTTCTCGGGTCTTAATAATTTGTCCGTTTATACTGTTTTAGAAGAAAATTACTCTTCCCATTTTGGACTTCTCGAACAAGAAGTTCAAATGTTGTTAAAAACGTATGATTTGCAACAACATTTTTGCGACGTTCAGTTGTGGTACAACGGCTACCGTTTTGGTAGTTCTGCCATAGGCATTTACAATCCGTGGTCCATTTTAAAATGGTTAGAAGATGCAGACCACGAGTTAACCTCGTACTGGGTGAATACCTCTCGTAACGACATAATTCGCGCACTTTATCTTGAACAACACGAAGTATTAAAGCCTGAATTTTTTAATTTATTTCTAGGAAAAACCATTACGGTCCGTGTAAATACAGAAACCACTTTTGATGAAAATTTAATTCAAGATCCAGCTATATTTTGGGGCTTTGTCTTACAAACAGGTTATTTAACAGTTCAGGAAAAAACACGAAACGGAGACGAATATTTTTATACTTTAAAAATTCCAAATAAAGAAATAGGATTTGTTTTTAAAAATATGATTGACTCTTGGCTTAAAAGTTTTTTAATAAAAGATTTGCAAAAGCCACAACTTGCTCAAACTATTTTAGACTCTTTACTTTACGAAGACTTGCCTTTATTCCATAAGACATTGCAAGAAATTATTGTGCAAACCATGAGCTACCACGATTTTGCGCAAAATTCAGAAAATGCTTTTCATGCCTTCATTGCAGGACTTATGGTTTGGTTAACAGAAATTTACAGTGTTAAAAGCAATCGAGAAGCTGGGTTTGGACGCTACGATTTATGCCTTATCCCACACAGACAGCAGAGCCGCGGAATTCATGTCCCTGCTTATATTTTTGAGTTTAAGGCCATTCCTCATCTTAAAAAACAGGATTCTGTTGAAGATAGAGTAGAACAAGAACTTGTTCTTGCTCTGAGCCAAATTGATAAAAAATATTATGAAGCAGAATTAGCAGCAAAAGGAACTCAGACAATAAATAAAGTAGCCTTAGTTTTTTATGGAAAACAAGTGTGGATAAGGGCTACAAACTAAACTGATAGGAATGAGGAGAGACCATATAATGTGTGGAGTTTTTGGAATTACAAATGCAGAACAAGCATCAAAACTCGTTTATTTGGGCTTATTTGCCCTCCAACACCGAGGACAAGAAAGTGCCGGTATTTCAACCTTGCACGACGGAACCATTTACAACCACCGCAACACGGGGCTTGTTTCCGACGTCTTTAAGGAAGAAACTTTAGCAAAACTTCAAGGCAATACGGCCATTGGCCATGTGCGTTACAGCACAGCAGGTGGAAATAGTGAAGCGAATATTCAGCCTATGTATGCTCGTATCGGTGGAATTCCTGTGTCTTTGGCCCACAATGGCAATATTGTGAATGCCGATGAAATAAGGCATCAGTTAGAAGCTTCTGGAGCCATATTACAAGGCACGGCAGACACCGAAATTGTTCTACACCTCATGGCCAAAAGTGCAAAAAGTACTTTTCTTGAAAAACTCATGGAAGCCATTGAAAAATTAGTTGGCGCCTTTAGCCTAGTTATTCTCACCCCCACACATATGTATGCAACTGTTGATGCTTGTGGATATCGTCCACTCTCCCTAGGAAAAATGCCTTCCAGTAACGAAAAAAATAATTTTGTTATTGCTAGCGAAACCTGTGCCATGGATTTAGTTGGTGCAGAATTTATTCGAGACATTGCTCCAGGAGAAATTTTATCTATAGATTTATCTACTGGACAAATGCAAAGTTGTTACTTTAATCTAACTGCATTTCAAAATGTGAGAATGAAGCAAGCAAAATGTATTTTTGAACATGTTTATTTTGCACGCCCCGATAGTTTGGTGTGGGGAAATTTAACCCATGACGCTCGTTTTCAAATGGGAGTTGCCCTTGCTAGTAGCAGCCCAGTGGAAGCAGATATGGTCATTGCCGTCCCAGACAGCGGCATACCAATGGCTATGGGATATGCACAAGGTTCTGGAATTCCCTTTAAAATTGGACTTATTCGCAACCACTATGTGGGAAGAACATTTATTGAACCAACACAAAATGTGAGAAATTTTCAAGTTCGCCTCAAACTCAACCCCGTCAAAGAAACAGTGAAAGGCAAAAGACTTATTGTTATTGATGACAGTATTGTACGCGGAACCACGTCACGAAAAATTATTGAACTTCTTCGTGAAGCAGGCGCAGCAGAAATTCATATGCGAATTGCTTCGCCTCCTGTTAAATACCCTTGCTTTTACGGTATTGATACGCCGAAACGGAAGGAACTTCTTGCAGAAAAATTAACCGTTTCAGAAATGAATGATTATTTAAAATCTGATAGCTTAGCATTTCTATCAGAAAGTCAGCTATTAAATGTTATGCAAGAAAAAACACAAGATCCCAAAACAGCAGGATGGTGTACAGCGTGCTTTTCTGGCAACTATCAAGATAAAGTTGCACAACAATTGGGTTGCCCTGAAAAATTAAACGAGGCTCAATTTCCATGACTCAAAAAAAACAAACTCCAATTGTCGGAATTATTATGGGCAGTATTTCAGACTACGAAACAATGAAATACACAGAAAATACTCTCAAAGAATTTAATGTTGACTATGAAATTCAGGTCGTCAGTGCCCACAGAACTCCTGATATTATGTTCAATTACGCAAAAAATGCCAAAGAAAAAGGTTTAAAAATAATTATTGCAGGAGCAGGAGGAGCAGCCCATTTACCTGGTATGGTGAGTGCGCTAACAACTCTTCCTGTGCTTGCTGTGCCTGTGCAAACAAAAACATTAAATGGAGTTGATAGCCTTCTTTCCATTGTACAAATGCCTGCAGGCATTCCAACAGCAACTTTTGCCATTGGGCAAGCAGGCGCAACCAACGCCGCTCTTTTTGCAATACAAATGCTTGCCTTGCATGACGAAGAATTATTAAATAAATTAATCAATTTCAGAAAAAATAAAGAACAACAAGCTATAAATAGTACAAAGGACCTATCCAAATGAAGAAAGTCGGAATATTAGGAGCCGGTCAACTCGGCTGTATGCTTGCAGACTCTTTATTTAAATTTGGTGCTGAAGTTTATTTTTACGATACTCACAAAAACGCTCCAGGTGCATTTCGCACCCCACATTTTTTTTGTGGGGAATGGAATGATAAAGAACAATTAACAGCGTTTTTTTCTGCTTGCGATGTGGTGACCTATGAATTTGAAAATGTTTCTGTAGAACTTCTTGATTCAATTGTGCAGAACACAAGAACTCCTTTGTATCCATCAGCAAAAGTTTTAGAGGTAACGCAAAATCGAATTTCAGAAAAAAATTTTTTATTAGAAAACAATCTTCCTGTATGTCAGTTTACTCCAATTTTTAATAAAATTGACCTACAAAATGCCTTTCAATCCACCTTTTTTCCTTGCATTTTAAAAACAGCAACAGGTGGTTACGACGGCAAAGGGCAATGGAAATTAAATAGCATAGATGAAGCAAAATCACTTATGCCTCAAATTATTTCTGAAGAAAAATTCCCACTTATTCTTGAAGAGTTTATTCCTATTTACAAGGAAGTGAGCTGCGTGATTGCACGCAACAAAAAAGGAGAAACCGCCCAATTTCCTGTATTTGAAAATGAACATCGTAACCATATTTTATATCAAACCTTGTTACCGGCAGAAATTTCAAAAGAAGTCGAAGCACAAGTTCAAAAAATTGCAAAAGAAGCTTGTCATAAATTAAATGTAACAGGCCTTCTCACCACTGAATTTTTTATTTCTCAAAAAAATAAAATTTATGTCAACGAATTTGCCCCACGCCCCCACAATTCTGCGCATATAACAAATATTGCTTGTAGCATAAGCCAATTTGATATGTTCGCCAGAATTCTGTTAGATATCCCAATATCCAATTCCGTTTTGCACCAAAATTTTTATTGCATGGGAAATATTTTAGGAGATATATACATAAAACAAGGGCATTCTAAAAATTTAAATTTGAATTCGTGGAATCAAAATCCCGACATTATAGAAATTCGTCTTTATGGCAAAGAACGGGCCGTTGAAAAAAGAAAAATGGGGCATTTTATTGCTGTTCATAATTCTCGCAATAATGCTATCGCGGCGGCTGAAAAATTAAGGAAAGATCTCGATGCTCCAAACTAACACGATACAATTTTGCCTCGGCATTGATCCAAATCCAAACGAATATTCCTTTGAAAAATTTAACGCCTGTGTGAAAAATCATATGGACGCCATTGATGTTTTAAAATCAAGTTTAAAACAAAAATTTATAAAGCTAAATCTTGCTTTTTTTCTCTCCTATGGCAGTCGAGGCATAGAGCTTTTAGAACAATTTACCGACCGCTATAGAAATGAATTTACCATTATACTGGACGGAAAATTCAGTGAAATAGCAAACTCATTGCAAGCTTATTTAAGTTTTGTTTTTAACACACTTGGCGCGCATGGAGTCACCATTAACCCATTTTTAGGAGAAAATACCTTAAGACTTGCCTTTGAAACCTGTGTGAAAAAGGTTGGAGAAAAAGGGCGGGTTTATGTCTTGTGTGTCACAAGTGAAGGATCGACAAGCGCACTCGCTTACTTACAAGAAAATTGGCGCAACAAATTAATTGCTTGCGCACAAATTCGCGATGAAGTTTTTACTTCACAAGATAATTTAAAAAAATGCGCTGGAGTTGTTATTGGTGCAAATAAAGAAGACATACTTTTTTCAGAGGAAGTTAAAGAAAGCGGTTTGAGTGTTCTAGCTCCAGGTCTTGGTGTGCAAGGCGGAGAATTTCGAATTCTAGAAAAATGCTTAAATTTTGAGAATGAATTTACATTTCCTTTAAGTCGCTCCATTTTTGATGGTGGAAATATTCCACAAAATAAAGTTCAAGAAAATTTTCTTAATATTAAAAGCTATTTCGAGGGAAATAATGTTAAAAATTGAATCTATCCATATTGGCAAAGTGCGCAATAGCGCAATTTTAAATAATGAAACTCGTATTATTGAAACGACCAACCGCATTTCTGCCTTCGATTTTATTTTTCCTTTTACCATTAAAAATAAAGCAAAAATTCTGCAAACACTTTCTGTCTTAAATTTTCAACAGACAGAACATATTATTGAAAATCATTTAATAGGAGTTCTTGATCACAGCCATCTCCTCGTCAAAAATGCAAGCGTTTTCCCTGTGGAAATCATTGTGCGAGGTTATTTAGCAGGAAGCCTGTGGCGTTTGTATGAAAAAAAAGGCGTGCAAGGGGTATTTGATGAATACGGTGTTGAACTTCCAACAAATATGAAGCAAAATCAAAAACTAGACACTCCAATTTTAACGCCCTCCACAAAACCAATTGCAGGGCATGATCTCCCCATTTCTTGTAAACAGGCAGAAGAAATTGTTGGCGCGCAATATTGGCCTTATATTGAAAAAAAAGCTCTTGAACTATTTCAATTTGGACAAGAACAAGCAGAAAAAAATGGCCTTATTCTTGTAGACACAAAATATGAAATGGCTTTATACAACAATAAAGTTATTTTAGTCGATGAAATTCACACTCCCGATTCCTCTCGTTACTGGTATAAAGACGAAAAAAATATGAATTCCCCAACTCAAATTTCGAAAGAATTTTTGCGAGAAGAACTTATTAAAATTTTGGGCAAGCCAGAAGAATTAAAAGAAAACCCAATTTATCATCCTCTTTTACAAGACTCGAATGTAATAAAAAATCTATCTGACAAAGTTGCACAACGCTACGAAGAACTTTTTACCCTATTTACAAAACTCAAAAATTGCGACGACATTTATAAAAATAAAGATTTGCATGCTTGGCCTATTGACAAAGAAATATTTAAAAAAACGGTAGAAGCGCAAACTCTTCCTCAAAAAATTCTGGTGGTTGGCAATGGTGGCCGTGACTACGTTTTGTGCTCTGAAATTGCAAAACTGACTGAAGTAAACACTGTTTATTGCGCCGCAGGAAATAGAAATTGGAAAGACGCAAAATTTGCAACCTGTTCTGCAAGTAAAATTGAAGACATTGCAAAATTTGCACAGGAAAATAATGTTGGACTTGTTGTTGCAGGGCCGGAAGCTCCCATTGCACAGGGGCTAGAACAATTTTGTGCAAAATTAAATATCCCCGTGCTTGCACCAACACTCAGTTGCGCAAGCCTTGAGAGCAGTAAAATTTTTTGCAAACAGTTAATAGAAGCTGCGGGTGTTAAAACTGCTCCGTCTAAAATTGTTCCTTGGCATGAATTAAAATTATTATTGCAAAATCAAAAAATTCAACTTCCTTGTGTGGTTAAATACGATAGTCTTGCGGCCGGTAAAGGTGTGTTTATTTTAAAATCAAAAGAAGATGTTCAGATTACACTTGAGTCTATTGAGCAAAATTTACCTTCTTGGAAGTTGCTTTCTGAACAAATTCTCACGCCAACTTATAGCAAAAAATTTGGTGAACCTTGTTTTTTAATTGAAGAAATGATTGAAGGTGAAGAGTTTTCTGCCATAGCCCTTTGCAATGGAGAACATTACCGTCTCCTTCCAATTGCCAAAGACTACAAGCGTCGCAATAACAACCAGCAAGGCCCAAATACAGGTGGCATGGGAAGTGTTGCTCCTGTCCAATTGAGCGAGAATTTACTAGAACAAGTCAAAAATAGTTTTGCAGCCACACTGAAAGAACTTGTCAAAAGAAATACCCCGTACACAGGATTTTTATTTGCAGGCTTTATGGTGGACAAAAATAACTGTGCACACCTACTTGAATACAACTGCAGACTTGGAGATCCCGAAACACAAGTTGTCTTGCCGTCGCTGGGCCGTGAATTTTATGCTGAACTTTACCATACAGCCAAAAAGGAACCTTTTTTTGCGCCAGAAAAATCGGGTACTTTTTTTGTACATGACTCTTTAAAAAGAATTTTTATTGTAGGAGCATCACCAGAATATCCTGAGCAAAATGCACCTAAACGAAAATTAATTCATCCAAATATTTTAAGTGAAAATAAAGACGTACAAATTGAATTTATTCCCAGTGCTATTGAAGAAAATGATTTCACAACTGGAGGGAGGGCCTTTGGAATATTAAGCGCAGGAAAAAGTTTTGAAAGCGCAAAAGAAGAGGCTTACAAAATCATATCGCGCTTTGAGCTACAAAACGAAGATGGTTCCAAGGTGAAGCCGCATTTTAGAACGGATATTGGAGTTTAAGGTGGTTTGTATCTTGACTAAGAAAAGATAGACGGTTATCTTTTCTTAGTGACGAACCTTAAGAAAAGATAAATGAATATGCACCACCTAATACGGCAAGGCACTATTACAATTTTAATTTTTAGCATGCTTGCATTCATTTCAGTTTTTTGGATTGATAGAGAATTAGCAATATCAATTCACAGTTCTAGAATTGATCAATTGCCTATTTTACAATTTATTTCAAACTGGTTTCCCACATCGATCTCAATCTTCTTTTTAGCATTCCTATTTTTCGTGCGCATTAAAAATAATTTTGGGCATAGAATTATTTTGTATATTTATCTTATTATTTTGACTTATACAGCAGGCTACATAAAAACTGGATTAAAAATTATATTTGGAAGATATTGGCCAAAAACTTGGCTGAACTCTAATTTGTCACTTATAAATAACAATGTTTTTGGCTTTAATTGGATGCAAGGCTATGAGAATCAAGGATCCTTTCCATCAGGACACAGTACATTTATTGCAGTTACCTGTGTTGCAATGACAATTATTTATCCGCAGTGGATTAAATTATGGGTATCGCTTATTGTTCTCATGGTAGCAAGCCAAGTTATTTTAGACTACCATTTTTTAGGAGATTGTTTTGCTGGTGTTGCTCTAGGGGGTGGCTGTGCATTTTTTGGTATGGCTTTGTATTTAAAATTTTTAAGACCTAAAAACCAAACTTAAAAAAGCAGACATTATAGAATATTCTTTATCGTTTCTACCAAAAGCTTATGCTCCAAATATTTAATTCTATTTTTCAATTCGTGTGCAGATTCCTGTGGATATATTGTAAATTCAGTGGAATTCAATAATTGTCCACTATCAAGTTCTTCGGTGACTTCATGAATGGAGAGTCCCCAGCGAGGATACTTGTTAGCAACAGCATACTCATATGCATGTGCTCCTTTGTATTGCTCAAGATGAGCAGGGTGCAAGTTTATTATTTTTGGCATACTATTTGAATATTCTAGGAAAAAAGTTTTGGTTAAAACACGCATGTACCCCGCTAACACAATAAGCTTTAATTCTTTGAATTGAGAAAGTACTGCAATAATTTCTTTTTCATGTTCAGCACGAGTTTTAAAATTTTTATGCGGAATTAAAAAGCTAGGTACTTCATATTTTTTTGCAAGCTCAAGAACTTGCGCGCCTTCAACATTACAAATAAGTGCACAAATTGAATTTGGAAAATTTTGTGCAAGGGACTCAAAATTAGAACCTTGACCGCTGGCAAGTACAGCTATTTTTTTATTTGAGTTCATTTAAAATCCTATTAGAATTATTTATCACCGA
>JAZKEW010000132.1:7422-25164 GCA_040386785.1 Bdellovibrionota bacterium | reverse complement strand
TGTGCAAGATGAAGCAGCTCAATTGGTGGCTAGTCTTGTACAACCAACCATTCAAGACACTGTGTTGGATGCCTGCGCTGCGCCTGGAGGAAAGTCTATTCACTTATGGGATGCTGGGGTTGAACCACAAAATTTAACTGTCTGCGACTCCGCACAAAAAAGATTAAAAGTGCTCAACGAAAATTTTGCGCGGGTGGGTTTAAAAGACGTCAATATTTTGCATGGTGATGTGGCTGAACAATGTAAAGGAAAATTTTATTCCAAAGTTTTGCTTGATGCACCATGTTCTGCAATGGGTGTTATTCGTCGCCACCCTGAAATTAAATGGTTGCGCACGCCTGCGGATATTTTAAATTGTGCTGCAGAGCAAGCTCGACTGCTCGATAGCATGGCGGGCTGTGTAGCATCTGGTGGAGAAATGGTTTATAGTGTTTGCAGCTTTGAAACAGAAGAAACCACACAGCAAGTTGAGAACTTTTTGCGTAAACACAAGGAGTTTGAAAAAATATCCCCAATGGATAGATTGCATGATTTCTACAAGAAATATGTGACAAGGCAAGAAGAACTTTTAATTTATGCTGGCAATCCAGACGATTTAGATGGTTTTTTTGCCGTCATTTTAAGGAAAAAACAGGATGTTTCCTGAAAAATTAATTGACATTCCACTTTGTGAAAGAATTTTTTGCAATCGTTCCTTAAATATGCCCTCCATTCAGGCCATAGGCTTTGATATGGACTACACTCTGGCCTTATATAAACACGAATTCTTTGAAAAATTAGCCTATGAAGAAACTCTCAAAAAATTAGTCAAAATGGGTTACCCCAAAGAAATATTGAAATGGCAGTTCGATCACAAATACATGATTAGAGGCCTGGTTATTGATAAAAAATTAGGAAATGTTTTAAAAATGGACCGGCATCGCTACGTAAAACTGGCCATTCATGGGTTTAAACAACTAACCCGCGATGAAAGAAGAAAGCTTTACGACATAGAAAACGTGATTGCTTATGAAGAACCTGATTTTGCTTTAATTGATACTATTTTTTCTCTACCAGAGGCATTTTTATTTACACAGTTGGTTGATTTAAAAGAAAACTCAACTTATTTAAGTGAAAAAAGCTTTATTCAACTGCATCAAGATGTTAGAAAATGCATTGACCAATGCCATCAGGATGGAAGCATAAAACATAAAGTTGCGCAAAATCCTGAAAAATATATCAAAGAAGATCCTTATTTAATAAATGTACTAGAAGAATTACGGCTGTCAGGGCGGAAGTTATTTGTCGTTACAAATAGCTTATGGGACTACACTAATGTAGTCATGGGTTTTTTGCTAAGGTCTACACCACAGCAAGTCATTTCTCAAAAAAATTGGACTGATTACTTTGACATTATTATAACGGGCTCTAAAAAGCCTGATTTTTTTATGGCTAAAAACCCTATATATGAAGTCAATTTGGATTCTGGTTTGTTAAAAAATATTGAAAATAATACGAGCAATATAAAAGTTTTCCAGGGTGGGCATGTTAAACTTCTACATGATATGCTCAATATTCAAAAAGGATCAGAAATTTTGTACGTAGGAGACCACATTTATGGAGATATTTTACGCAGCAAAAAAGAAATTGGCTGGAGAACTATGCTTGTCATTGAAGAACTCGAAGCAGAAATTCAAATTAAAAAAATCAATTATGATGTTGCTAAAGTATGTGAATCAGAAGAAAAAACTTTATTGCAGTACCACAAATCCTTTCATCCTGTTTGGGGAGAGTTGATGAAAACAGGAAGACAAAACTCCCGTTTTTCTGCTCAAGTTATGAATTATTCCTGCTTATATACAAGTAAGCTATCTAATTTAAGGCATTATGACACAAATAAAAACTTTCAAGCTGTCCAAGACTTTATGCCCCACGATCTCGATTTTTAATATGCAGTTTTAGTAGTAAAATTTCACAAGAAGGAGATTTATGAGTATAAAAAAATTACTTTATTGGTGTATTTTTTTAGCTTTTTATACTCCATTATTTGCCAAAGAATACACTGTTGGTGTTGAATATATTGATTATTACCCTTTTTATAGCGTCAACCATAATGGTGAATACGTTGGATATGCCCGAGATGTGCTTGATTTATTCTCCAAAACAAGAAAAATAAAATTTACATATGAAGTTCGAACAGTTAGAAAGCTAGATCAAGAATTTTTAGCCGAAAGAAGATTTGATTTTAAATTTCCCGATAATAAATCTTGGAAAGCAGAAAACAAAAAAGGCTTTGAGCTATTTTATTCTTCTCCCGTGTGCGACTTTACGGATGGAGTCATTGTTCAAGAAGAAAACCAAGAAAAGGATTTAAAGTTTTTTAAAGCCACAGGCATTGGTACTGTGAGAGGGTATTCCATGCCAGGTTACGAAAAAACTGACGTTCCAATATTAGAAAGTCCAAACATCACCACGTTAATTGAAAACTTAAAATACAACAGAATTGCAGGTGCTTATTTTAACGTTGCTGTGGCACTGAATCGGGTCAGCAGCAATGAAGGTGGTAAAGAAAAATTTATTTTCAATCAAAAACTCCCCTACTACAAAAGTAGCTTTTATCTTTCAACCTTTGATCATCCAGATATAATTTATGATTTTAATCAATTTTTAAAAGAACATGCAGCGGAAATTAATAACTTAAGGCAAAAGTATGGAATAAAAGAATAAGTTATCTTGCGTTTTTTATTTTTGAGAAAGAGAATGGACATAATCTGCTAAATCTTTTCTGTCTTGTTCCGAAGGAATTTGCAATTTAAAACTCACCATAGCTGTTCCAGGAACACCATTTTCAATCACTTTTAAAATGTAGGCTGTCGCCTCTAATTTTTCTGCATTGTGGGTAAATACACCTGCCGTTAAATCTGTTGCTTTCATAGCAAGCCCTGTTGGAGTGTCAGCTTTTCCATTAGCGCCGTGGCAAAGGACACAGGTTTTTTCTTCGAAGAGTTTTTTTCCATTGGTAAGATTAGCGAGAACAGCAGCTGGCTTTTGCACAGGAGGAGCAGCTTCAACTTTTGTCGAAGAACTTGCTGGCGCAGCAGGCGAGTCTGTATGAAAAGATTTTTGAATACCTTCTATCAAATGGTATCTATAAAAAACGACAACAACGAGCGAGACGGCAATTGCCACCCAGCAAATTAAAACTTTTAGTGGTGTACTCATATAATATTCCTTTCTCAACTCTGACGACCTATAGCAAATTTATTTTGCAAGAGCCTCTCTGAGTGTGGATTCAAGTTGTTCTGGACTAGCTTGAATCATTTTATTGTTTAAGTAGAAAGTTGGAGTCCCTTTAAATCCTTTTGACTCATCGAATGCACTCTGCACACTTTTTATATACTCTGTGGCAGAATTTGAAGTCAAACAAGTGCTAAAAGACTTTGGTTCAAGCCCTGCATTTTTTGCGATATCAATTGCAACATTGTTAAAATAAGTTTGCGGTTGCTGTCCCGCTGGAGCTTGACTTTTTTCCCATGGAACTTGAAATGCAGCAGAGTGGTACTTCCAGAATTGATCTTGCTTATTTGCACAATAAGCACCTCGCGTTAACGCGCCGCTCAAACCTTCTGCTGCCAAAGGAAAACTGACTTGGACAAACTTAATTTTGTCCTTATATTCCTTATATATATTTTCCATAACAGGCTCTGCTTCTCGGCAATGGGGGCAAAGATAGTCGGCCACTTCAACTAAAGTTACAGTTGAATTTTGATTTCCTCTGGTTGGGTAACCCGCCACATTTAATGGAACATCTGGAGCAACTGGTGGTGTTAGAAGAAAGTGAATGCGACCACCGCTTTGTAGCTCTTGCACTTTTGTAGTTACAATTTTAGAAGCTTTTTCTTGATTCATACGTGCTTCTAGCTTGGGTTTAATTTTTTCAAAAGGCTGATTTCCAAAAACACCTTTCCCCATTTTAGCAACGACAGCATCGTAATAATTTTTTGCTTCAGCGTCAGACACCGATTTTAAGGAAAGAAGTTCTGCCAATTTAGGAAGAGAATTTGTATCCACTTTTTTTTGCGCATCTTTTGCAAGTGCTATGCGAATAGCTACTTGGTCTGCAAAATTCTGTTTTGCATTAAAAATATTGCTTTCAAGCATGTAATATTCCATTGCCGCATCGCCAGGTAAATTTGCTGTGGTGTAAACTTGGCCATCCACCTTAACAAGTGGGGTACCCATCACAAATTCACCTTGCACTTTATTCACGGGAGTTCCTGTAACTGCAGCAATATCCAAAGGCCTTTTCTTCCCCAGGGAAAGAGTGACTCCGTAAGTTACTAAAGCACCTAAAACAACCCCTCCAAGAAAAAAACCAATCACTTTTTTAACCGAAGTATCCATATTTATTTCTCCAATTATAAATCCAGTTCAACATCATCCTCTATTATTGAATGCAAAACAATTAATTTCTGCGGATAAATATCTTGCAATAATTTTGCCGTCACAAGTGGAATAATAACGTATTCTCTAATATCTTCATATGGCTTTGCAATGGCAAACTTCCCCCTAGCAAGCATTTCTCGTTGCCAAGGCGTGACATAAACCGCGCGTACAAAGTTATTTTCAGCAAAAAAATATTTTTCATTTGCTTCTCTCGTGTTCAAACTATTACTGTTAATACTTTGTACTGCTCTGTAGACATTTTCTCTTTGTAAAATAAGGGCATCGCGTTTTTTATTGAGTTCTTTATCGAGCTCTTGTCTTTTTCTTTTTTCTTCTTCTATGAGTTCTAACTCTTTTTGCTTTTCTTGACTCAATTTTTGAGCAAGCTCAACATTTCTTTTGGAATCGTGTTCTTGTTTTCGTTTGTTCGCTTCTGTCTGCTGAGCTTGCTTTTTAGTCACAAGCCCTGCTTTCAACAGCTGATCTTTCAAACTCATAAAATATGACCTATAAATACAGAGAAAAGAAAATATACGTTACGGGAATTCCTAAAATAAGGGAATCTATTCTATCAAGAAAGCCGCCGTGGCCTGGCAGTAGATTTCCACTATCTTTAAAGCCACCTGCGCGTTTAAAAGCGCTTTCCATTAAATCTCCAATTTGACCTGCAATTCCTGTACAAATGCCGACGAGCAAACAAAACCACCATGGAAATGGTAAATGGAAAAAATACGCAAAGACAACGGCAGCAATACCACTAACGGCCAAACCACCTAAGGCGCCTTCCAAGCTTTTTTTAGGAGAGACTTTTGGAATGAGTTTGTGTTTGCCAAACTTCGTGCCAATAAAAAAAGCCCCTGTGTCGCCAAGCAAAACTGTCGCCAAAGAAAAATAAAGCTGAGCACTTCGAAGAGAACCTTCAAAATGCATGGTGCTAAATTTTACAAGACATATTGTAGGGAGAGACAAATAAATAAAGCCAGCAATAACATTAAGCAGCTTGTTAGATGCTGTGTGCATATCAATAGCTGTTCTATAAATAAGAGCTGCAGAAATAAATAGGCATAAAAATACCCAAGCAATGGAGATTAAAATAACCCTCTCCATATTTTCTTTAAACACAAGGTTACAAATGTAAAATAAAAAAATATGCAAGCCGTAAGAACAACCAATTAAAAAATGTTTAAATTTGAGTTTAGGCCTGGCTTGTTCCACATAACAGGGACCATCCATAATATTCCAACGCATGGCGGCAAACTCAGTGCCGGCAAGAGCAATGGCAATACTCGCCAAACCGGCAAAAAAAACGGCAAATAAACACATTGGAGCAAAGCTCAATATGTAAATGACAATAGAAGTAAAAATAAAAGCAGTAATAAGACGGGTTTTTAGCATAACAGAACCATATAAAAAATTAAACAAAAAAATTGATGGGGCTTTCCAAGCTCATCTCCTTTGAAAGCGATTTGCATTGCGGAATATGCCATAGTATTCAAGTTCTATCAAATGCTAGCATTTGTCTGATCAAAATGAACTTGGAGCAGAACAATAAATGAACGTCCTGGAATTTAAGAAGAAAAATAAAGAAACGTTGAAATCAGATAAGACGGCACACACCGCCGCTCCCGCTGGGGCAAGCGCCATTGGAATTGATTTAGGAACCACAAATTCTGTTGTGTCTATTTTCGTTGCCGGAGAAAAACAGCCAACAACTCTTGTTTATGAAGGTTCCAATTTAATTCCCTCCATTGTCTATTATGATAAAGAAAAAGAAGAAGTTGTTATTGGCTCAAAAGCAAAAAAATTTTTAAAAGAACTCCCTTCTGAGGTGATTAAAAGCACAAAACGCAGCATGGGCAAAAAATCATCTGTTTTTTCTTCAAATGAAAAAAATTTTTCTGCAGAAGAAACAGCAACGTTTGTTTTAAAGTACATTGTGTCTCACCCTGTCCTCTTGGCAGAAAAAGAAAAATTTGGAGGGGTATGGGCTGTTGTGACAGTTCCTGCTCATTTTGACGATGCTGCTCGCACCGCGACAATTTTAGCGGCTGAAAATGCAGGTATTTTTGTATTAAGAATTATCAATGAACCAACAGCGGCTGCCTTGGCCTACAGTATGCTGGAGGAAAATGAAAAAACCTCCCAAGAATACCTGGCGGTCTTCGATTTTGGTGGCGGCACCTTCGATGTCAGCATTGTAGAAAAAAGTGAGTTAACGTTCAATGTTTTGAGCAGTGAAGGTGACATTAATTTAGGCGGAGACGATGTTGACGAGGTGATTGCAGATTTTTTAATAAAACAGGTGCAACCCCCTTTTGTCGCGAGGCGCGCTTCAAAAAATTCTGAGCTTTACCGAAAAATTTCAATGCTAGCACAAGAAGCTAAAAAAACTTTACAAATAGAAGCCTCTGTGCACATTCAAGACCACAATTTAGATGGTAAAAACTCATCATTGGATGTGGAATTAGAAAGAAGTGACTTTGAGGAAATGGTTTTTTCCATTTTGCAAAAAACACTTTTTTTAACGGAAAGTTCAATTCAATCGGCTAAAAAATCACCAAAAAATATTTCTCGAATTTTACTTGTTGGAGGAAGCACTCGTCTTAATTTAGTGCGTAATATGTTGACCGACTATTTTCCATGTCTTGTTGACGCACGCCTTGAGCCTGATCTTGCCGTAAGTTGGGGAGCAAGCCTGCAAGCAGCCATGATTCTTGGAATTCAGGTGGACACTATTTTAGTTGATGTCTGTAGCCATTCTTTGGGTATTGGTGTCGTTGAAAGCGGTGAATCCGCCCAAGAAAATCTTAGACTCACGGCAAAAAAATATGGGCTGAGTTACCCCATTTCCGAAGCCGAATTGGAAAACAAATTAGGGGATAAAATTGATGAATTTAATTTAGAAATTCAGCGCATGCTAAGGGTTGCCCCTATTTTATATCGCAATAGTGCTTTGCCTGCAAAGAAAAGTGAATTTTTTAACACGGTGTATCACAATCAAGGCGCAGTGCATGTGGTTATTGTGCAGGGAGAAGGAGATATTGTTGGTGACAACCGTTTAATTGGCTCTTTTTTATTTAGACTGGAACAACCTTGTCCTAAAGGCTCTCGCTGCGAAATTCAGCTCACTTATGACGTCAATGGAATGGTTCAAGTGTTTGCAAGACAACTTGGTACAAATAATGAATGCAGAGCGCACTTTGATAGTCGTACCGGGCAGGTACAAGGGTGGTCGAAAGTAAATAGTGATTCCTTAGAATTGTCCGATGAAACTAAACATGATGATACTCTCATAGAACCAGAGTCCAACAAAGTTCTCTCCATGCGCTTTAGAGTAGTGGATAATTCCTTTTCGGTAGAAAAAGAGCAAAGCCATCATTTACAAGACAATAATTTTGGAAACGTTGTCAATGCAATTACCATGCGTGCTAAACGCACATTATTAAAACTCGACAAAAACTCTGAAGAATATATGCAAATTCTTACGTTGGCAAAACACTACTCTCAACTGCTTGAGTCCGCTCAAAAGGGCGAAGACAATGATAGTCAAGTAGAAGACCTTGAAGAACAACTACTTTCCTGTCTTGAAGGGAAATAATATGCCTTTTGACACAGTTGACAGAATTATGTCCTCCATTAAACGGCAATGGAATGTAATGGAAAGCTTTCTCTATTATCCAACAAAACTTCCAGAATTCAGCGACTTTTTAAACAATTATAGAGGAGTGCCAAAAGCATCTGCAAACTTCACCACAAAAAAGCATGAACTCGCAGAAAGCACAGCTCTTGGGGTTATGAATTTCTTTATTAACATATTTTCACTAGAAGGACTTGCTGATCTCGATTGTAAAAATATAGAAATAACTCTTTGTGAAATTGAAAAAAACGTCAATCTTGCTTTGTATTACTGGTTTGGTCTTAACGATAGAAACTATCAATTTAGAACTTGGATCCATTTTTTTGGCCTAGAAGGATTGAGTTGTGTGTTTTTAACCAAAGATAAACAAGATTACTCTGTTACTTTATTAGCAAATGGAATTTGTTTTGGTGCTCCAACAGACTTACTCCTTCCTAAAATTACTCCTGTGTCCAAAATATTTATCTCTGACGTACAACAAGAAGCTGATATTTTCACCCGCCTGAGAGAAATGCAAAGAGAAATTTGTTTATTTGTCGATGAATGGGAATATCAAAATTCAATTTTAGCAGTTGAGTACGGACAGTCGCTTAAATTAATACAACAAGACAAAACAAATTTTGTACAAGAATCTCACAAAAAATTATTAGTTAAACTAGACATACATCGTAATTATCTTGCATGCTTTTGCCTTGAATCTCTCTGCGATTTTCAAGAATGGGTCCATGGCATTTGTAAAAATAATTTAAATAACGATCTCATTGCAGAGGTTGATGCTCTTTGTGCATTAATGCTATCTGCTTTGCAAAAATTCTTTCTTCCCGCATCCATTAGTCGGTTGGTATATAGAAAAGAAGTTGTTTTGTTATTTCGGAGATTTATTCAGGCAAGACTTGACTATTGCCCTGAAGATTATTCAGCTCAACTTGTTCTACAAGCTCTTAAAAGTGCTCAGGGTGAAGATTTTAATTCTAATCTTCTTCATATTTTGAAATCAAAACCATTTGAATGGAAGCTGTGCTTTGACCCTTCACCGGCCATAAAAGCTTTTTGTTGGGCATACGGTAGAAAGCATCATGTTCTTTTATCCACACTTATGGGTTTGTGCTTCTTTAAAAAATGTTATTCAAATAAAATTGAAGATTTTCAACTGTCTGACATTGTGAGCACATACCAAACACAAAATGCTTTTATGAACCATTTAAGAATTGATGAATTGCCTGAAAACCCTATTCATATTTCTGAAAGTGAATGTCAAAACCTAACAACCTCTTTTTTAAATTACTTATCTACACATATTAAACCGTCAAAACAAAATGAAGAATGTGTGGATATTATTAAACATTATTTGGACTTATTATGAAGAAATTAGAAGATAATATGACTATCCCTAGACGTTGTGCTGCAAGTGAAATAAAACTTTTGCGTCTCGATTTATTTGCCAATTCCAAATCTGCATGTGAAGACATTGGTTGCGAATGGAACCATGCACAACCAGCAGAAACCCTTTCACCCGCAAGAGCTGCTGCTTTGCTTGAAGTTGAAATTTGGGCACGACAATCGGTGGTAAAAAAAAGATACAAAACTTTGCAGCTTCGCTACCCGCCTGAACAATTCTCTCATAAACACACAGATTTAAGGCCTGCGTATGAGCTGTTAAGTAATCCTCGGCGAAGGTTAAATTGGTTTTGGCAAAGTGGATTTGTTCCTCTAGCAGAAATAGCCATGACGCCTAGAGAAGCACTTGCCCGTTTGGTTGCTGGCATACAGCTCCCTTGCAAAAAATAACTTCCATTATTAGAATAGTTTTATCGTAATTCACAATATATTTATGGAGCAACCAAGCATGTCTCACCCTAAAGATAAAAATTTGCAAGACTTTGCTAAAATTAGTGGTGACTTTTTAAAAAAGACAATGGTTTCTGGTATGGATGTTTTTAAAGATGTAAAAGAAAACTTTCCGAAGGAAGCCTCGCAAATTCTTAACAAAGGCAAAGAAGAGTTATTAAAGGGGCTATCCCAGGAAACAACTAAAACTATCATCAACTTCACCATTGAAAAGCTTTTTAAGGCAGCTAGTGATTACAAACTCGAGTTTTCAATTCGTATTCGAAAAAACGATGATGCGGCATTGTCATCTAAAAATACTTCTGCCACTAGAAAAAGAAGAAAATAATTTTTCTAATGGAGACAAGAATCGACATTTGCATGTTCCTGTTTCTGTTTTTTTAGGTTAAACTGGAGACAAGAATCTGCATTTTGCATTCTTTGTTTCGGGGGCAACATGAATTTATTTATTGGCAGGCATGATGAACACAAACGTTTGCTAGAGCTTATTGAAAAAAAATCTGCATCTTTCATTGTCGTAAAAGGGCGTAGACGTATTGGTAAAAGTCGTTTAATTAAAGAATTTAGTAAGTCCTTTCAACGTTGTTACTCGTTTATTGGCCTTGCTCCAGATAAAAACACCACAGCAAAACATCAATTAGATGAATTTTCTCGGCAAATTTCAAGGGAATTTAAAACATCCGCAGCCCATTACGATGACTGGAGTGATGCTTTTTGGGCTGTTGGAGAAAGGGTGCTAACAGGAAAAGTTTTATTGTTTTTTGATGAAATATCTTGGATGGGGTCTAAGGATCCAACATTTTTAGGGAAAATAAAAAATTTATGGGATTCTCAACTCAAAGAAAATAGCCAGCTGATTTTTGTTGTATGCGGATCTGCCTCCGCATGGATTGAAGAAAATATTCTCAGCAATACAGGATTTGTTGGTCGTATTTCAATGACATTAACCCTTGATGAATTGCCGCTTTCTGATTGTAGTCGATTTTGGCCTAAAAATATTTCTGCATACGAAAAATTTAAAATTTTATCTGTAACTGGAGGCGTACCAAAATATCTTGAAGAAATAAACCCCAAGCAGAGTGCAGAAGAAAATATTAAAAAATTGTGTTTTACCAAAGGTGGGTTTTTGGTGGATGAATTTGAGAAAATTTTTTCAGATATTTTTGCGAGAAAGACAGAATACTACAAAAAAATTCTACCGATATTATCTAATGGCTCTAAGGAACAAAGCGAAATATGTTCTGCTTTAAAGGTTAACAGCCATGGTCGTATATCTGAGTATCTATGGGAACTCGAACTTGCTGGTTTTATAAGACGTGATTACACATGGAACATCAAAACTGGACAGGACGCAGAATTGAGCAGATATCGCTTATCTGATAATTATTTACGATTTTATTTAAAATATATAGAAAAAAATTTAACAAAAATTAATAGAAATTCTTTTGAATTGAAGTCGTTAATTTCCTTACCTGAGTGGTATAGTATGATGGGATTTCAATTTGAAAACTTAATTTTAAATAATAGAAAAAGCATCCACCAGTCGCTTGGTATCTATCCAGAAGAAATTGTTTGTGAAAATCCTTTTTTTCAAAGAAATACTTCTAGAATGACTGGTTGTCAAATTGATTATATGATTCAAACAAAGTTTGGAACACTGTATATATGCGAAGTTAAATTTTCAAAAAGCCCCATTGGCACTTCAGTGATTCACGAAGTGCAAGAAAAAATTAAGGCATTAAAATTTCCAAAGGGCTTTTCTTGTCGGCCAGTACTAATTCACGTAAATGGAGTAACTGAAGAGGTGGTTGAAAGCGATTATTTTGCTAAAATTATTGATATGAGCGCGGCTCTTTAACCTTTAGCCGCTGCCACAGTTGCCGCCACTTCCGCTGCGAAATCTTCCACCTTCTTCTCAACACCTTGGCCTAATTCAAGACTTAAAAACGCGTTAATTTTAAGGTCATTAATTCCAAGTTTTTTCCCGCTTTCAGCCACATAAGTTGCAACGCTTTTGCTATCGTCTTTTACAAAAAGTTGTTCTGTTAAACAAACTTCTTTCATCCAAGTTTTTAAGCTGCTTGGAATAATTTTAGCCAATGCTGCTTCAGGCTTCCCTTGTTTGAGAAACTTATTACGAATAATATCTTCCTCTGACTTAATAACTTCAGCAGGAATTTCATTTTCTGATAAATATTGCGGCTTCATTGCAGCTGCTTGTAGAGCCACGTCTTTTGAAATTTCTAAAAGTGTTGTATTGCTTAAATGATTTTCAATACCAGTACCAGAAAGTTCAACAAGAACTCCAATTTTTCCACCGCCATGCAGGTAGGAACCAACAAAGTTTTTGCCAGATCCAACACGACCAAAACGACGAACATTGATGTTTTCACCAATGGTTGCAACTAAGCTCGTCGCAGCGCTTTTTACGGAAACAGAAGAGTCATAAGGGAGTTCAAGCAACGAGCCCAGGTTTTCTGGTTTGTTTTTTAAAACAAGTGTTTGCAAGTTTGAAACAAAACTTTGAAAGCCTTCATTTTTTGTTACGAAGTCGGTTTCGCAGTTTACTTCAAACACAAAGCCAACATTATTTGAGTCAACAGCAACAGCAACAACGCCTTCGCTGGCAACTCTGTCTGCTTTTTTCGCAGCATTTGCCAAGCCTTTTTCGCGCAATACAATAACTGCTTTGTCCATGTTACCTTCAGCAGCATCAAGAGCTTTTTTGCAGTCTCCCATACCAGCCAAAGTCATTTCACGGAGTTCTTTTACCATTTGTGCTGTTACAATAGCCATAATTTATTCCTTTAATTTCTTTCATCAAAATTTCTTTTGAATTTAGTTTGTTTCATCTTCACGAGATTTCAAACGTTTTACTTTAATTTGTCCGCGGCCGCCTTCTGCTCCAACGGAACTGTCTTCACGCACAAGTTCTACTTTACGACGTTGTTTTCCAACGATAGCAGCACTTGCAACAAGAGATGCATAAAGCTTAATCGCTTTTAGGCTGTCATCGTTACCAGGGACCACATAGTCGATACCTTGCGGGTCCGTGTTTGTGTCAGTAATAGCAATAACTGGAATGCCAAGACGATTTGCTTCAGCAATTGCTGTAAATTCTTTTTTAGCATCAATAACAAATACAGCTGAAGGCAGACCAGGCATATTTTTAATACCGCCAATGGAACGCTCAAGCTTTGTACGAAGGCGTTCTTTTAAAACAACTTCTCGTTTCGTAATGCTGTCATAAGTGCCATCAGTAACCATTTTTTCAATGCGTTTTAGTTTTGTAATGCTGGCACGCACAGTTTGCCAGTTAGTCATCATACCGCCAAGCCAACGGTGGTGAACATGGAACATGCCCGCTCTTGTTGCTTCTTCTACAACAATTTCTTGTGCTTGTTTTTTTGTAGCAACAAAAAGAATGTGTCCACCTTCTGCAACAACTTGCTCAACAAATTCAAGAGCATTTTTAAGTAATTTTTGAGTTTTTTGAAGGTCAATAATGTGAATTCCGTTGCGTTCACCATAAATGAATGGGCGCATTTTAGGATTCCAACGGCGAACTTGGTGACCAAAGTGAACGCCAGCGTCTAAGAGCTCGCGCATTTGTACTTCTACTGAAGCTGTCATAAAAATTTCCTCCCGGTTTAATTAGTTTGACCCTTTGAAGCCTAAGGTAAATGACTACCAACCGGTTTTGCTAAGCTCCAGAGAGATGTTGCTTTGAATAAAGCAGTGTGTTTAAACCTCTTTTCCTTAAAAAAGTCAAGATTCATCTGGTGCACACCAAAGTTTCCCAATCTCTTCCTTGGTTAAACCTGTGAATTCAATAATTTCATCTATAGGTTTATTTTTAGCTTTCATTTTTCTAGCTATTTCAAGCTTTTCTTCTACTTTACCTTCTACTTTACCCTTCATTTCAGCTTCATGCAGTCTAACTTTCTCTCTATCTGCTGCTTTTAGCACAGAGACATAAGCCATTTGCATAGCAGGATCATTTGCTATGGTGTTATAAATGTTTTCAGCATCTGCAATTTGTTGATTTTGCATAGTTACCCCTCTTTTTACGGCATCTTCCCTATCGTTAAGCCAGGAAAGCCATTTTTCACACTCATTGTGCCATATCCTCGGTATTTTTGGTAGTTCTATTACATAAACATCGAGCGTGTCAGATAAAAGCGTATGTTCGACGAAGTGCAACAACTGGTATTTATTTACCGCATTTTTATACCGACCTTCGTCAAGAAAAGTATAATCAAACACATGAATAACAATAGTTTTTGTGACCTTCGTATAATCTTCTCCAGCTTTTAATTGAGCACTGTGGTACCTTGTGGCATAAAGAGCAAAACGATCTTCGTTTTCCTTTTTATCTTCGACCTGCATTTCCACATTCACGCGTACTCCATTATCAAGAATAACATTCACGTCAAAACATATTTTTTTCGTACCATAGAGATCACCAAGTGATTCCGTGTTGCCATATTCCAAATAATTGATATTTAATCCTGTTACAGATTCAATAAAACTCTTACAAATATCCTTATGTTCTCCAAAAATTTTTTTGAACCAAAAGTCGGATTTTGGTGAAGTCAATTTCTTTGCTATTTCAATAATTTCTACGTTAGACTTTTTTGTTAAATCTGCACTACCGCCACCTATTTTTTGTTCCATCATGACTCCCACTTATCAAATAATTTTATCCATATAGACATAAAACTTAATGCAATTCATTCATGTTGTAAATATTTAATTTTTTCGTTATAAATTATTATAGAAAATCAAGGAGATTAAAATATGCGTCGTTTAAAATTTTTGCTTTTTGCTTTTGTTGGAATAACGCCTATTTCACAAGCATTTTGTGATGATTACACAAGACAACCCTCATTTTACGACAGCATACCAGTTACAAAAAAGCATGGTGTTTTAAATTTTAAAATGATTTCCGATCCCAAGGTCATGAACCCAGTGCTTGCAGAAGACAAAGAATCTGGCAGCGTAGAGGGCTATTTATGGATGCCTCTTATGACTCTTGATCCTGAAACCCTACAATTTTTACCTGCCATTGCGACAAGGTATTCCATTTCTGAAGATAAAAAAAATTACACTTTTACGTTGAATAAAAATGCAAAATGGCAAGATGGCTCTCCAGTCACTTCTACCGATTATAAATTTACCTTTGATAAAATTATGGATACAAAAATAAATTCCGCAGTATTGCGAAGTTATTTAACGGGAATAAGCATTGAAAAAAAGGGTTCAGACACTGTTATTTTTCATGTTAAAGAACCGCGTTTTGATACCTTATTTCAACTCGCTAGTTTTATAGCGATTCAAAAAAAACAGTTTGAAAATTCTCTCAATTTTAATGATGACCCAGGAATTATGCATCCCATAGGCAATGGCCCTTACATTTTATCAAATTACGAAAGAGGAAATAAGCTTGTTTTTACAAGAAATAAAAATTGGTGGGCGTACTCTCTTCCACATTTTAAAAACAGGTACAACATTGATGAAGTTGTAGTTCACATTATAATAGATAGGAATTTGTCTTATGAAAGATTTATGAAAGGAGATATTGATGAAATTGATTTTTCCGAAGAACAATGGCACGTTAAAGTCACGGGACTCGACAAAAATAAATTTTCATTTTTACCTTCTCAAAATAAAAAAGTATGGGCGTTAAAAATTGAAAACAAATTTCCTAAACCGTACTATTATCTTGGCTGGAACGAAAAAAATCCAATTTTTAACACGGTAAAAACAAGAACGGCACTTTCTTATTTGGTTGATTACAAAAAAATTATTGAAAAAGTGACGTATAATTTATCCTCACAAAGCACGTCTCCATTTGGTTCTTTAACATTAAACTCTGCTCCAGAGCTCAGACAGATAAATAAAATGATGTCATTCAATAAGAAAAAAGCAATGGATCTTTTAATACAAGATGGCTGGAACAATAATGGGCAGGGGCAATTAGTTAAGGACATAAATGGAAAAAAAATTCCTTTTATTTTTGATTTAAATGTGCCAACACAATCGCAAAGCGGGCAAAAAATTGCGCAAATTATAAAAGAAGATTTTAAGTCTTCTGGAATTACATTGAACATTAAAATTTTAGAGTGGAATTCTTTTTTAGATAAAATTGAAAAACGCAATTTTGATGCAGTTATTTTGGGTTGGACATCGACTATTTTCCCAAATCCAAAACAAACTTGGGATACAAATTCCCAACAAGAAGGTGGCTCCAATTTTATTGGTTATAGCAACCCTCGGGTCGATGCCCTCATTGCAAAAGCAAATTTAGAATTCGACCCCCTTAAAAGAAACTTACTTATGCAAGAAATTAACAGACTTATTTACGCTGATCAGCCGTACACATTTTTAATAGAGCCAAAGTACGTTTTAGAAGGATTAAATACAAAAATAAAATCGCCAAAATGGCTCTCGCAATACGAAGGTGGCGCTGCTTTCGATTTGTTCTATTTGGATTAATATGCCATGAGAGTTTATTTTATACGCCGCTTGCTTGCTCTCATACCGATGTTTTTTTTAATGACGGCGACTTATTTTTGTATTCAAAACTATTTGCCCGGTGGCCCTGTCCAAGAGGCCATTGCAAAAATGACTGGCATGGGTGATGGTGGTGGCCGTGTTTTAACACCCTCTGATATCAAAAAATTGCGACATGAATTAGAAATTCAATATGGACTCGATAAACCAGTTTGGACAAGGTATTTCGTTTGGGTGAAAAATATTTTAACTCTTAATTTTGGCAACTCCCTGACAACTCGATCTCCAGCTATGGAACAAATTATTCAACGCTTTCCTATTTCACTTTCATTTGGTATTCCTAGTTTTTTTCTAACATATTTTATATGTATCCCTCTTGGAGTTATGATGGCTCTAAAAGATGGATCAAAATTTGATTCTCTTTCTTCTTTTTTTCTTTTTATTTTTTACAGTATTCCAGCACTTGTTTTTGCCATAATATTTTTACTTGTTTTTTGTACAGACAGAATTTTACCACACGGCGCCCTATTTCCACTTGGAGGCTGGCGCTCTGACAATTATGAAACACTTTCTTTCATACAAAAAATTCTTGATATTGCGCATCATATGTTTTTGCCGGTGCTTGCCTCTTTATTTAGTAACTTCACTATTCTCACATTTCTGCAAAAAAATAGCATGCTCGAAGTCATTCGTGCCGTTATTTTTAAACATGCTTTGCGCAATGCTCTGCTGCCACTCATGGTTGGTTTTGGCACTTTGCTGGGGACTTTTTTAGGGGGTTCAATTATTATTGAACCAATTTTTGGTTTGCCAGGGTTGGGGGTTTTAAGCTTACAAGCGTTGGCGGCACGAGATTTCAACGTCATTATGGCTATTGTTGTTTTACAGTCTGGAGCAATTCTTTTAGGACAACTTATCACTGATGTTGCCTATGTTTTGATTGATCCACGAATAGAATATAGGTGAAAATTTATGTCACCAATCACAAAGCGGAAGTTTAAAATATTTTTCTCTCAAAAAAGGGCCCTTATCGGTTTAATTATTTTTTTATTTTTATTTTTAACCTCAATCTGTGCTAATTTTATTTCTAATAATAAGCCTCTGTTTTTAATTTTGTCATCCCGTGAAGCCCCTACAAAGTCGACCACAGGAACCACAAAAATTTATTTTCCTATTTTATTTGATTATCAACCAGAAGAATTTGGTGAATACGATTCATTCATTGTCAATTATAGACAAGTCATTCTTATCAACCATAATTCAAGATATTTATTTCCATTTAATGCATGGAATGCGGAAGAACAAACGGAAGATAT
>JAZKEW010000132.1:0-7412 GCA_040386785.1 Bdellovibrionota bacterium | reverse complement strand
ATCGAAGGTTCATTTATTGGGCACAGATAGTTTAGGGCGTGATATTTTTGCACGGCTCATTTATGGAGTGAGAACATCTTTAACTTTTGGACTTATACTGTGGTTTATTTCTTTTGGTGTGGGTGTTTTTATAGGCGCAGCGCAAGCTTATTTTCTTGGCATACTCGATTTTTCACTAGAACGCCTGAAAGAACTAGCAACTCTTATTCCAACTTTAACACTTGTTATTTTAGTGACGGCTATGACAAACCAGCAATCTTTTACCATGATTTTGTGCATGGTGCTTTTATTTGCGTGGATGGGTATTGCAAGTCAAATTCGAGCATCAGTGCTCTCTTTGACTCAAAGGGAGTTTTGCCTTGCAGCTCGCGCTATGGGTGCAAGCCACACAAGAATTATTTTTAAACACTTGCTTGCAAATTCACTGGTCCCAATTATCACCTTGAGTCCGTTTGCCATTGAAGGAGGGATTTCTTTGCTTGCGGCACTTGATTATTTGGGGTTTGGCTTGCCGCCACCCACACCAAGCTTGGGAGAATTAATGGCGCAGGGACGAGATAATATTCAAAATGCGCCGTGGGTTTTAATTTGTCCTATTGTCGTGCTGCTGTTATTGCTTGTATCAATTAATTTGGTGGGGCAATCACTTAGGGATGCTTTCGATCCAAAATCGACTTGAGGTGTTACAAAATGGAATTTAAAAAAGAAGCCTATGCAACATGGAGTAATGATGCCACTAGTCTTTCCTATTTATTTTATAAAACAAAAGACAATTCTATTAGCGTCTCTTTGAAGTCAGAAACTGTTAGTACGGAACTCATGCACAGTGTGGATGGCGCCTTTAGTGAAACTATTTATTTGTACGAAGATATTGTCAAATATGCAGCACAATTACCTTTACAAAATAATTCGTGTATTTTTTTGTCTCTAGGGTTGGGGCTTGGCTATGTGGAAATACTTATTTGTGCTTACATGTTTAAACATTATCCGCATGTGAAATTTAAAATATTTTCCTTTGAAAAAGAACCTGAGCTGAGAGTTTTCTTTAAGAAATTTATTTTTGATGAAAATGACATTCCATCTATTTTTAAGGATAGTTATAACCATATTTTCAATTTATTCTCTCAATATTATGAATTAAGCTCATTAGAATTAAAAACATTTATTAAAAATAGCAATATTATTTTTTATGAAGAATACAATTTATTAACAGAGGTGAATGAGCCCATAAATGGCTTGTTTTTTGATGCTTTTAGCATAAACACTTCGCCAGAACTTTGGGCAGACGACTTAATCAATAAAATATTGGGTTCATGCCATGAGCATGCAGCCTTTGCAACTTATGCGGCAAGGACGCACTTAAAAAGACTGCTGATGGAACACGGATTTAAATTGGAAAAGAAAAAAGGATACGGTGGAAAAAAGGAAAGTACATTTGCGTTTAGATAAAAAACTAGACCTTCTCTCCCTTTGGCAATAAGGTCACAACAAGTCTTTTCCCTTCCATTCTGGGCGGCGCTTCTTGCACAACAAGCTCATTAATACCAGCCATAAGTTCATGCAAAACCTTATACCCAAGATCCATGTGCGACATTTCACGCCCACGAAACTTAATACCAACCCGCACGCGAGCTTTTTCTAAAATCCAGCGTTTGATATGATTTTGTTTTGTTTCAATATCATGCGTGTCTGTGTTTGGAGTGAGATTAATTTCTTTGACTTCAATAACAGTCTGTTTCTTTTTTGCTTCTTGGGCTTTTTTGCTCTGTTGATATTTAAATTTACCGTAATCAACGAGACGGCACACGGGCGGCTTTGCCTCGGGTGAAACCTCAACAAGATCGAGACCGTATTCTTCTGCCTTTGCTAGGGCATCACGAATGGATAAAATACCAAGTTGTTCTCCAGAATCTGAAATAACTCGAACTTCAGTTGCTCGAATACGTTCATTAATGCGGGGGCCATCTTGTGGCGGGGGGGTTGGTGTTCGACCTTGTGGATTACCGAGTTGGCGCATATGGTGTGCATTCTCCTTCTAAAAGCGACTCGCAAGTCGCAAAATATAAAACAAAAAAATCCAAAGCAAACGACTCCGCTTTGAATTTGTAAAGTCTAGGTATAAATTTGGCGAAAAAGCAGAGACTCACCCCTTGCTTTTAGATTCGCTTAAAACAGGTTTGTTCAGAGTAAATAACTCCGGAGTTGTCCCTGTTTTGCGTAATTTATTTTTACTTTTTTTCCCGCCTTTTACTTTTTTAGCTTCACGGCGATTTTCAGTCTTGTCGGTTGGTGACGTCATGGTTAATACTTCCTCACGTAAATTGTAGCTTAGCTTAGAACGGATTGTAAGTCGGCCTTAAGAATATTTTTGGCAATAAAACGCCCTTTGTAGAAACCGCAGCTCTCACAAACAGAGTGAGGAAGCCTTGGAGCGGCACAATTGGAGCATTTGGAAAAATTAAGCGGAGTGAGCGCATGGTGCGCACGACGCATATTACGGCGCGATTTAGAGACTTTGTGCTTTGGAACTGGCATAGTTTTAACCCCATGGTGTATCTTGCAGAATAAATGACGTGAAATTCACCTCAATGAACAAACGTTGGATGTTCATAGTAGAATAAATGATCTCTGTCAACAGCTATCCAGCTTTTGGAGAGCGGGTTATTTCATCCTCATTTTCAGATGTGTTTTCAACAAGAGCTACTTGAGGTTTGGGAAATCCCGCCACACCTTGATCATGAGCAGGGCCATTTTCAGGCAGAGACTGCATGCGTTTCACCAAAGCTTTTATTGCTCCTGCGAGGGTAGATTCAATCAAATCAGTTTCCTTTGGAATTGAATTTCGAATAAAATCAGACACCTCTTTAAGTTCTTCATCACTCAAGTGAGAGTCTTGAATTTGATGTTGAAAGTTGTGTAAAAACTCCAAAATATAGTTTAGAGCAACTCCCTGTTCTGAGTAAAGCGAGAATCTTTCTTGCACGATATTGCCACCAGCTTCAATATTGTCCAGCCCCCGTACTTCTTTTAAAATTGCCGCCAAATCACATCTTGCTTTGTGAGCCATACGAAAACCAGCCCATAAAAATCCTGCTCGTACTAAATTTTTGGCAAAAAGATGTAGTTTTTCCGAATCTTGAGTTTTAGCGATATCAATTTTAAGGTCATAAAGAACTGCTTTATCTTGCCCCCAGTAGCCGGTATATGCCTTTAAGTCACTCAGAGGTAATTTTTTAAATAAAAATAATGATTTAAATTTATTTATATAGTGATTTGTTTCAACATTTTTTACCGTAGTATATTCCATATAGCTGAGTGCAATTTTTTCCGGTATATATTCAATGTGCGATGAAGGATCAATAAACCATGGTCTTATATTTGCATTTTTAGCTTCTTTGCATACAAGGCTTAAGGCATTGGATTGCCCTTCCTCTATTAACAAATACGAATAAAGTAATATTTGATCTATTTTTTCACTTAAAATATTCCCAACAAAAAGAGCGTTACCTGGAGTCGCTTTTAAGCTTGTAGGCGCGTGTTTTAAATGAAAAACCTCGTAACCTATGTTCCAATTTGTGAGATCAAATTCCTGAAATTTCTTCATGTATTTATCTATCAAGTCTTTTTGGTTTTCGATAGCTCGTAAAGAAAGGGATTCAAATTCATAAAGAATTTGTAATTTTTTTACGCCTTGTCTCATGGATAATGACAATTCATTATAAAATGAATTTAGCCTATCAATATTTTTTTTGCACTCAAGTAAATTTCCATCATAAAAAAATGCAAACCAAGCTCGAGTCAATAAAACCTCGTACAATATAAACGTACTACCAATGCGGCCCGCAAGATCTGTAATTGTTTCTAGAATAGTCGATCGTAATTTTACTGAGAGATTTCTTTCACATGTAAAGAGAAGTGAAAATAACAAGTTAATCGTGCTTTCTGCATCGCTATTTTCAACAGAAAATTGCAAAGATTTTATGATATACGGATAAACATGAGAGTTATCAATCCAGCCAATACAAGAACGCAGAAAATAACTCATGACATTATCGCGTACCGATTTATATACTGAATTTTCCTCAGGCAATTTTTTTTGAATTTTGTTAATAATATTTACAATATTATCATTTAATTCATAGGATTTAATATGTTTTAACTCTGGAAAAAACCCAGATTTTCCTGTCGCCTTAAAAATACGATAAAATTCTTTTGTCCGCTGCTCTCTACTACTAATTTGAGATGGAAAAAAACTCTTTAAAAGGATTATGGAGCGCTTTTTTCTACTGATAATGTTCCAACCAACTGCATCATAGTATTTAACGGCTATTTCATTTTTGTTAATTGAACGAGAAATATCTGCAATTTTTTCGCGAATTTTAGGAATTAATAAGGCCGCTTCCTTTGGTCGTTCTAGTTCAATTTGTTCTTCGAGCATTTGTAGTTTTTTAATAATGTATTCAGCCGAATAAACGTCACACAATTCGTCGGCGGCAGTTGTAAGTGAAGAGTAGGCACCGACGTGTGATTGACTGATTTTTGATTTCATAAGACAATCAGCCATCAAAACTATTTTAGAAAAATTTTCATTGTTTTTTGTAGCAGAATGATAAATCTCACATAAAGAATGGTAAATTTCCGATCTCATTTTGGGGCTTAAAAGCATTGACAAGCATTGTAGGACAAATTGGTGCTCCCAATAATAGGACATAAGATAACCTGTTTTTATATCTCTCTTTTCACTCATTAAACCAAGATCAATAGCACGTCTCAAGACTTCATAGACAAGAAAAGTAATGTCTTTATTTTGTTTTTCATCCTGACTATTTGTTGTTTTTAAGGGGAGAGATTGATCTTCAAATGGAACCAAGTCTTCTTTCTCTATTACTTTTTTAGCATCTTCGCTGACAAAAATTTTTTCATTAAAAAAACCACCAGAATAAGTTATAAATTTATTACTAAAAATTTCAATATTTTCATTATCAATTTCAGTTGGATTGATTGAAAAAATGGATAAAATTTTAGCATCTGATTTGTGCAAAGTATTCATCTTTTCAATCCAATATGAAGTCGTTCTATTCTCTTTTAGGCTAGCAAAGGATAAATCTTTCTGCTTTAATTGAATTAATTTTTTACTTGTTGCCTCTGAATCTGAATTTTCATCGAGTCTTATGCCTATGATCCACTGTGGTTTAATTTTCACATGAGACAATAGTTTTATAATGATAGAAAGGGAAGAATGATCGGCTCTATTGATATCATCAAGAATAATGAAATTTAATTTAGAATAATGAATTATTTTAATCAATATATTTTCTATATTTTTTTGTATATATTCATGTTGTACTTGAATTAAATTATTTTTATTATATTGATGCCTGTTTTGTGATTTATCTGCGTAATTTGCAAGAGAAGGTAAGACAAAAAATATTGACTCCAATTGGGTGCCAATATTATTAAAAACAGCGCGTATTTCTTCCAAAAATTGTGGATTCACATATAAAACATAAGACAATAAACTATTACAAAATGAATCTAAATTAGAAAACGGAATTTTAGATTGAGTTGGTCGAAAACCAAAATAAAAACAGTTATTCCCAATAACATTCAGACCACTATGAATACTTCTCATCATGGCATGCTTATTCGCAGTTTTATTTCTAGCCTCAATCCAGAGTCTATTTTGGTCTAATTTTGGTTCTTTTAGTAAAAATGTTAGAACTTTATCTGGCAACTCAAAGCTTTTTGATAAAATTTCTTTTTTGGTTGTTATTGCCATGTCTTCTTTGAATTTAGCATTCATTATTTCTGTCGGTGGAGCATCAAGAGTATCAACAAGTCTGCTCGTCATGACCATAATTTCAGCAGCAATGTCTCGTGCCGTAATCGTTCTTTTTTCAGACATTGGTTCCAATGCTCGCAAAAGAATTGTACGAAGACGCTTGAACAGATCCGACAAACTATTTCTATTTGGCCACTTATATATTTTATGATCTAAATAAATAGAATTTGTTTCAAATGGATTATAAATACTCCAAATAGAATTTAATACGGACTGTTTATTTGCTTCAATCAATCCAAAATCCCAAGCCATAACAGCAGCAAGGCTATAAATGTCCGAATTTTCTTTGTAGGATCCTTCTAAAAATCCGTGCCCTTCTGGTGAGAGCCACGCCTTTTTCTCAATAAGAATTTGAGACTTATTAAACTCGCAATCAATACTTTCTTTTTGAAATTCGAGTAAGTGAGAATACCCACCGTCGAGTAAAATAACCTGTGGTGTATCCATTTTTTTACCAAAAAATTCGGAATCATAGGCCGGTTTTGCATCCACAGTGGAGCCGTCCCGAATCAGGATATTTTCAGGCTTGATATTGCCATGAATAATTCCATTACGATGAAAAAAAGAGAGATGTTCAAATATTCTAACCCAAAGTCTTAATTTATTTTTTATACGAGCAATATCCTCCCATGTGAGGGGCTCTTCCTTCTGATGATGATCTTTTAATGTAATTCCTTCTATCCACTTATTATAAATAGTTAATTCACTGCTCTTTATACTAAGAATAAGGTGATCTCCATATTCATATTGCAGGTGATTTTTAAGTTTTTCAAAACTATCCTGCAGCACAAGTTTGGTTAGGCGAGATTTTGCCATGCCTTCAATTTGAATTATCTTTTTGCGCAATTCTTCATTTTGAGGCATGTGTGCTGAAAGCGAGGTGTTTTGCCCCGTTTTTAGGCTCACCCGATCAACTGAAGAGTCTTCTGTGGATGAAATTTGTGCAATTAATTTTTCATTATCCATAAGAATAGAACCCCTCACCGTCACTCAGTGGGGGATATCGGCAAAAAAAAGGAATACTGCAGTATAAAAACAGACCTTAGTAGATAAACAATATATCGAGGTCTTTTTCTGGAGTAAAATTAAGTAAGTCGCTAATAAGCTTGCCGTCTTCTTCAAAAATTTTCCCAGGCCAACAAAATAAAATCACCCCTTTTTTAGGTTTTGAGTCTGCCAAACTCACTTCAAGACGGAACTTTTTAATTGGGCCTTTCCAATTTGCTCCTGTTTGTAAAACATATTGAACCTGTGCAACGTTTAAATATTGGTCAAGAACTCCATTTTTTGAATGAGTTTGAACTAAATTTAAAATATCTTTTTTTTGTTGCTCTGTAGGGCAATATTCAGACAAATATCTCAATTTTTTTCTTCCAATACTTACTCCTAAATTTTTAAAAGAATTATCTCCTTCTTTTATTGTTTTAAGCCAGTGATAGCCTGTCTTAGGAGGGTAATTCTCTTGACTCACTAAGGTTTTTTTTGGTAAAAACGTTTGTTTCCAGTAAAAATAAATAAAATTTTTCCAAGTAGGGTAAGAATTTTCATCCACTAAATTTAGTTTTTTTAA
>JAZKEW010000131.1:0-3376 GCA_040386785.1 Bdellovibrionota bacterium | reverse complement strand
AACATGAGAAATAAAAACAAATCAAAAGCGTATTGAAGAGGATATTGCACAAGAAGAACTTAAATTTAATTCAACACTAGAAAGTGGTCTTGCTAAATTTAATTTTTTTGTAGAAGAGGCTAAAAAGCAAAATAAAAAACAAATTGCGGGAAGCCAGGTGTTTATTTTGCATGATAGTTTTGGTTTTCCTTCCGATTTAACTCGCATATTGTGCGAGGAAATTGGATTTACGGCCGATTTAGAAGATTTTGGAAAACACATGCAAGAGCAGCGGGAACGCAGCCGGGCTGAAGCGAAGTTTTATAAGTTTGACTTAGATTCCTCTGTATGGCTAGAATTAAATTCACCAAACTCAGAGTTGTTAAAAAAATTTACGGGTTATACAGTACAACTTGAAGTAGAAATTCCAAAAGAAAATATTAAAAAAATAAGACAACTGAAGAATAAATATTTTGAATTTGTTATTGCCAACACTCCTTTTTATCCAGAGGGGGGAGGGCAAGTTTCAGATAAAGGTTGTTTTATAATTGAATACAATGGAACACGACATGAATTTGAAGTGATAGACGTACGGAAAACACCCGCAGAAATTATTCATGTCTTGCAATATGAATTTAATACAGAAGAAGAATTAAATTCTTTTTATCAAAATTTACCACAAGCAAAATGCACAGCTCAAATAGATGCCGCTTCACGTCATGCGACAAGTCGTAACCACACTGCGACGCACCTTATGCACAAGGCTTTGCAGGTTGTGCTTGGTGACAATGTGAGGCAAGCTGGCTCTCTTGTAAATTCGCATGTCTTGCGTTTTGACTTTTCGCATGGAAAGGCTATGACTAAAGCAGAAATTGAAGAGGTTGAGTTTTTAGTGAACCAAGAGATATTAAAAAATGTCCTGGTTAAAACTCATGAAAATGTACCAATTGAAAAAGCAAAATCAATGGGCGCCATGGCTATGTTTGATGAAAAATACGATGACCATGTGCGAGTTTTAGAAGTGCCTGGCTTTTCTTTGGAACTTTGTGGTGGAACCCATGTGAATGCCACAGGAGAAATTGGTTTATTTAAAATAATTTCAGAAGGCAGTGTGACGAGTGGAGTCAGACGAATTGAAGCTGTAACGGGTTTAAATTCTCTTGAATATTTAAAAAAATTAAAAGCACAAATAGTAGAAACAGCAGAAAATTTAAAATGTGCAGAAAATGACATTCAAGTTAAAATTCATTCCTTAAAAGAAGGTATGAAAAACTCTGAGCATATAATTGAAAAATTACAAAGTAAACTTGCAAATTATAAGGTGGAGGAGTTGTTTTCTGCTGTCAAGATTATTGCAGATGTGAAAATTATTTCAAAAGTTCTTGAATACTCAAACCTAAAAGAAATGGAAATTTTATGCGATAAATTGAAAGAAAAAGATTCTGTGGTGAGTATTTTAGGTTGTGTTGCTGATGGGAAATGTCAGGTTATATGTTCCATTTCTAAAAATTTACTTGCTAAATATAAAAATTTATCAGCAGGCAATACGATTAAATATATTTGCGAACAAATAGATGGAAAAGGCGGTGGAAGGCCTGATTTTGCGAAAGGTGGAGGAACTGCCGCGGATAAACTGCCAGAAGTCTTGGAAAAAAATATTTTAGAATTTTTAAATAGGTGTTTATGAACTACAAACGAGATATTAGCAGCTTAGGAATTTTGTGTGCGAGTTTAAGCGGGATTATTGGCTCTGGTTGGTTATTTGGTTGTTTATTTGCAGCGCAAATGGCAGGCCCTGCGTCAATTTTTTCTTGGATTATTGGTGGCGTGAGTGTTCTATTTTTAGCTTTAACTTATGCTGAAGTTTCCACTATGTTTCCAATTTCAGGTGGGTTTGCAACCCTCCCTGTGTTCACCCATGGCAAACTTGCAGGTTTTATTTTAACCTGGATTACTTGGGTCACTTATGTTGTTTCTATTGCTCAGGAAGTGCAAGCAACTATTTTTTATTTAGGAAATCATTTTCCTTCATGGGTGCAAAAGCAAGACGGTGTTACTCAATTTACTCATTTAGGATTCTTCATTTCTTTTTTAATTATGCTCTCTTTGCTTTTTATCAATAGCTTTGGAGCAAAATTATTTTCAAAAGCAAACACCGTAGTGAGTTTGTGGAAGTTGTTTGTGCCTTTTATTGTGGTTGTTTTGTTTATTTTTAATTCATTTCACAATAACAATCATTTCTTATTTGCGGATGGTTTTAGTTCATCTTCCTTTGCTCCTTACGGTATTCACGGAGTATTTTCTGCAGTGGCACTATCTGGCGTTGTATATTCCTTTTGCGGCTTTCAGCATGGAGCCATGCTTGCAGGAGAAGCAAAAAACCCACAAAAAGCGGTTCCTATGGCAGCCATTGGTTCTATTATTATTTGCATATTGCTATATTGCGGATTGCAATATGCTTTTATTTCCGCATTGCCCGATTCCGCACTCGCCAATGGTTGGAAAAATTTATCTTTTGTCGGAGACGCAGGCCCTCTTGCTGGGCTTTCGAGCATGTTGGGGCTTGGCTGGCTTGCCATGGTCCTTTATGTTGATTCTGTGATTTCTCCTCTTGGCACTGGGGTTATTTATATGGCCTCTAGTGCTCGCGTTGTGCAGAATATGAGTACGACGGGTAGTATGCCAAAATTTTTTGCACGGCTTACAAAATTTGGAGTTCCTATCAGAGCTATGGCGTTGAATTTTATCCTTGCCATGCTTGCATTTCTTCCTTTTAAAGGTTGGCAATCCATTGTTTCTTTTTTATCTTCTGCTTTAGTTTTTTCTTTTGCAGTGGGGCCTTTGTGTCTTGTGGCATTTCGTAAGCAACTGCCTTTGCAACATAGACCCTTCCGTCTTCCTTTTTATCAGGTGTTCTCCTTTATTGCATTTTACGTTTGTAACCTTATGATCTTTTGGTCTGGGTTTGATGTGGTGTGGAAGCTTTCTGTTACTTTAGCCATTGGTGCTATTGCCTTCATGCTTTCTAGCAATAAAACCACTCGCTCCGATTTTATATCTGCCGTTTGGCTTGTGCCTTATATGGGGTCTTTTTGTCTTTTATCTTACTACGGTTCTTTTGCAGGCGGGATAAATATGATTCCACTTGGCGAAGATTTTATTTACGTTTTTGCTTTGAGTCTTATTTTTTTCATTCTATCTCAAAAAATGAGTTTAAGTGAAAAAGAATGTCGAGAAAATATGCGTTTAATTTTAGGTACTGAAAGGTAGTTTATATGGATACCGTGAGTCTTATTTTTAGAATTTTATTTATTGTCGTGGGATCGCTTGTGGCACTTATTTATATTTTGTTTCAGTTTTTTCATGCACTACCCACTTGCATTATTGGGCCGCTCAA
>JAZKEW010000130.1:0-4309 GCA_040386785.1 Bdellovibrionota bacterium | reverse complement strand
GAACAATTATAAGACTTGATTGTGGTATTAATTCACTTTTAGAGAGTGGTCAACATATAGAAGATGAAGAAGTTTTTGTTGCTGTTGAAGATGAAAAAATTGTAGGTTTTGTCTCTATTTATTTGCCAAATAATTTTATTCATAATTTATTTATTCTTCCTGAATATCAAGGAAGGGGAATTGGCAAAATTCTTTTAGAAAAAGTTCTTACTTTTATCGTTGAACCAATAACTCTAAAAGTTGAGATTCCAAATATAAATGCCTGTTTATTTTATGAAAAATTTGGCTTTAAAAAAATATCCGCTCATGAAAATGAAGAAAAACCATATTATTTATACAAATATATTTGCCATGAAAAATCGTGGCAGATTTCTTTCGAAGATATTACTAAAGAAAATTACCTTAAGTACATCACTTTGAAAGTTAAGCAGCACCAAGAAGAATTTATAGCATCAAACGTTTTTTCCTTGGCTCAAGCGTTATTTTATTCTAAGGCAAAATTTCAAGGCATACTTGCAAACAAAATTCCAATTGGATTTTATATGACAATCCAGTGCAACGATTTATTTGAATATGAGGATGGAATTGAGCAGCCATTTTTATGGAGATTTATGATTGATAAGAATTATCAATCCAAAGGTTTTGGAAAAAAAGCCCTCATTTCAATTATTGAAAAAATAAAGCAGGATTATGAGGCTAAAATTTTACTCACAAGTTGTATTTCTAAAAAAGGCTCTCCTGAAGAATTCTATTTAAAAATAGGCTTTAAAAAGACTTTTGATAAAATTCAGAATGAAAATATTTTAAAACTAGAACTTTCACCCTCTATTTAAAAATAATTTAGGATAAATAATGGTCGCTTTCCCTTATAAAATTATAGATTTAACTCATACAATCGATGAAGATATTCCATCTTGGGATGGAGATTGTGGATTCAAACATGAAATTAAAATTGACTATGCAGATTATACAACAGACGTTCAATTTCGAGTTCAAAAAATTAACATGAAGCAGGGATCGGAACTCATATTGATGCGCCAGCACACTGCAGCCCGAACGGAATTTGTGTTAACGAAATTCCACTCCAAGATCTTTTATCCCCATGTGTTGTAATTGACGTATCAAAATCGGCTCATGCAAAGTATACAGTCTCTATAAATGATGTGAAAACATTTGAACAAAAGTATGGACTCATCAATTCTGGAAGCTTTGTTATGATTCGAACTGGTTGGGAACAATATTGGAGTACCCCTAAACAATATCACAACAACCATTTATTTCCTTCAGTTTCAAAAGATGCCGCAGAATATCTCCTGCAAAGAGTTGTAAAAGGAATAGGAATTGATACTCTTTCACCAGATAGACCGGAAGATGGTTATCCTGTGCACAAAATATTTCTTGGTGCGGGTAAATACATTATTGAAAATGTCGCAAATTTAAAAAGCCTGCCTATTATTGGAAGCTTTATTTTTGCTCTTCCGTTAAAAACAAAAGGAGGAACAGAAGCTCCAATTAGGTTAATTGGTTTAATAAATTAGAATTTTAATATTTTAGGAGACTTATTCTATATGAAAACTCAAATTTTACCTTAAAAATACGAGCATTTATCCCCAGCAGGAGCTGAAGTAAGAGTATTGATGAGCAATTCTATGGCAGGCGTTGCACACTGCACTTTAAAAGACGGAAAAATTTCAAAGGCAGTTTGTCACAAAACAGTGAGTGAAATTTGGACCATTATTTCTGGTAGTGGCCAAATTTGGCGTAAACAAGATGATACTGAATCAATCACAAATTTAGAGGCTGGTGTGACAATTGATATTGCAGTTGGAACCTATTTTCAATACTGTAGTAATAAAAATGATTTGGTTTTCATTTGTGTTACGACGCCACCTTGGCCTGGGGCGGATGAAATTATTTATATTGATAAAGGGGCTTGGGTGCCAACATAAATATGGTCAAAACTATAAAAAATTTTATGCGTTTTAATTTAGGGAAAATTTTCAATGATAAAAGGTAAAAACATTACACTAAGGTTAGTTCATGAGGATGATTTGGACATTCTTTTCAAAAATATTTCTAATTTATCCAATCGAGGAGAATTTTTTCCACTTACTCTTACTCCTCAAACAACATTTAAAAAACGATTTTATGAAACTGGATTTTGGAGTGACGATTTTGGACGGCTTTTAATTTTAAATTTAGACCAAGTTTTAGTTGGAAGTATTTACTATTTTAAAACGGTAGTCTATTCAAATGCATTGGAAATTGGCTATATTATTTTTGATAATAATTCAAAAGGAAAGGGTTATACAACAGAAGCTCTTTCATTAATGGTAGATCATTTATTTACTACAAAATTTATGAATCGAATACAGTTAAAAATTGAACCTAGTAATGAGCCATCAATTAAAGTCGCATTAAAATGTGGATTTCAGTTTGATGGAACTAGACGACAAATTGTTTTCAACCATGGGAAACATTTGGATTTAAATGAATACATGATTTTGAGAGAAGATTGGGAAAAAATTATTCACAATAATAATATTTGAAAATCAAGGTAATTAAAATTTTACAGCAACCCCTCGAAGACTAGGACGAACAATGGGCGGAACTCCACGCATACTTTGTCGAGTAATTTCTTTTATAACGAAGCCTGCATGTGTGGGAGCTTTTTCTAAGTGCTTTTTATCCTACATAAAACATGCTACAGATGTCGAACCATATTTGTATTAAGGAGTTAAATATGCGTGGTTTTTTCGTCAAAATCAAAATGATCTTCAATTTGGTTGGAATGATGCACGTTCTGATTTGAAAAATACACCTTCAAATGAATGGAAGAATCTTCAAAGAATTTTTGTGTCGTCCTTTTTAGCCCCCTACAAAGGTCTCAGTTTAGAAGAACTGAGTTACCCTTCAGACATGCAGCAAGCAGCAGAGGCACAATGGGACGCCACATATACACTATACACAAGCCTGTACCGAAAAAACTCCAGCACTTTTTTTCGAAAAGATTTTTAATCCTCTAGAGTTTTATTTTTCTCATAATCCAACCGAATTCAAAAAAGAACGACAAGAAATGGGCAAGCATTTTGAGAACAAAACCCATGATATTTCCCTCGTCCGCAGTTATGTTACGAAGATCATGATGCTCAGAGATGCCAAAGAAGAAGACTTTCAAGAATTAAAAAAATCACTTGATGATGTGAGCTCACAGAAGGATTATTTGGTGGTTCGTTATCACGATCGGCCCGTCGCCTTTTTTGTTTCTCAAGTAAATTATAAATCAGGATTTGTTTACTTAAATTGGGTGACAGTTTCTCCTGGATTTCAACAGGAAGGCTTGGGGAAATTAGTCATGGAGCAGCTGCATAAACGATACCCAGAAGCAGCTGGTATTGAAGTCTACTCTTTTGGCAAAAATGTGGGTGCAGTGGAATTTTACAAACATTGTGGTTTTAAAATTTTTGATGATTTTCATTTTGAGAAGCCTATTTTAACACTTGAAACGACATCTGCGTTGTATTTTCCCAGTACGGATATGACGTCCCTTCCTCATTCTTTGTTTGTTGCCTTTCAAAAACATTTTCCGAAGGAAGGATTTGGAGTAAAACCTAAATCACCAATTTTACGTGTGCCTCTAGCTGGCGGATCAGCGAGGTTAAAAATTTAAAAAAATAGGAAGGTCACGTACAGATAAAGAACAAGAAGATTTAGAACTGCTTGAACTTGACAAAGAAGGAATTCATGTCGCTCAATATTTAACCGAGTTGCCTCCTCTGAAATTGCTGGAAGAAAGATTTAAACAAGCAATTAAAATTGCAAAAGAGTAATATGAGCGTCATCAAATTGAAGCAAGTCTTGAGGACGAATGAAATATTTTTCCAACCTGCTGATGCAAGAGTCGCCTTTACTGGCTCCCTGAGCCGGCAGCTGAGTTTTGACGCCAAAGGTCCCTGTTTTTTCGAGAGTTAATCTTATTTTACATGAGTTTTAAATTGAAAAAATTTGGTTCTGCTGTGTATTAAAGATAAAGCTCTCATATTTTTTATTTCCCCCAAATTTTTTCAAATACTTTTAGAAAATTTTCCCCCAAAATCCCAATTATCTCTTCTTGATTAAAGCCACTAGACTTTAAAGCAGAGGATATATTTTTGGCATCTGCATAACCAGTGATTCCTTGTGGCCAAATCCATGGCGGGCGGGGAATATATCTTGGATCATAACCATAATAATCATAATCTTCCTCATCTTCATATGCAAAATCAAAACCCAAACCGACGTATTCAGGACCCACCAAATTAGCTATATA
>JAZKEW010000129.1:0-3607 GCA_040386785.1 Bdellovibrionota bacterium | reverse complement strand
CTAGCGCTATATCCTTAGGCAACTTGATGTGCCCATACAAAATCCGGAAGAGCCTCTTATACCATACAGTATTTTTTATTGTTACTTTACAGGAAAATTTATTCCCTCAAAATATATTTAATGGTGCTCTTTTGTCTTTTTGAATGAACGGATTAGAAATCAATGCCCCTCAAGGGAATGCTCAAGTTGCTGTAGGTGGGTAGTGTTGCTACAACGTGAGATATAGGAAGTTTTCTACATCTTTTTGTGTACAGTTTTTCAGGAAATTAAATATATTGATTGGTAACTGTTTCATTTAAAATTCTAGAAACCAAAAACTGCCCATAAAATAAATTATTTATCTTCTCGTGTCACTTTACAATCTCTATCAACACTTAAAATTGTTGTACTTGTATTTTCTTTTTTTGGATTATATCCCCAATTTATGCTTATTTTGTTATTATTTTTGTTAAATATTATCGAATTTTTACTGTAATCAAAGGCACCTATACTCAATAGCTGAGCATCGCTGGAATTTTCATTTTGTAATTCTATAGAATCAAAACAACTCGCTATTTTAATTTTATATGCCTCTTTAGGTATTTTTTCTTTTATCGAAATAACTCTTAAAAAGACTTCATTACCCGCACCACAATACCCAGATTTACTAACTGTTCTGCTTGGATAAGAATCAATGAAGATTAAAGCGACGTCTTTAATTTCACCTATTAATGAGATACCATCTGGCACGTAATTATTATCTAAACCATTGTCTAAATACAACAAACTGTACGCATTTTTGATTTTTATTTTTAGATATCCTTTTGAATCTTTACTTATAAAAGACATGCTACCATTTGAATAGTTCAAAACAGGTAGTGCAAAAACATTAAAAAAACATATTGAATAATAAATAATAACTAATTTAATTGCCAAGTATTTTATCTGCATAGCATACTCCGTATTCATGTTCTGTGTGATTTGGATCATTTACTTTCCATCCTCTTGTTTTTTCTGCTATACAGTGAATGTCGTCTCTGCGTACAAAAGCATGTAAATTATCTTTCCAAAAATAATAATGTCCGCCATTGTATAATGAAAACGTATCTCTTTTTAATTGCTCATCTGTGTATGTGCTAGAGGCGGGAGGATGTTTACTGCCTTGAGTAGATAAGTAATGTTTAGCAATTTGAATTTTTGAGTATAAAACTTCTAATCCGGAATCCAAATTTAATTTCCAGTTCCATATTTTTTCATACGTAGGCTTCGGATTAGTCAATTGAGACAAACCATATCCATCGTCAAAAGATGTTAGAGGCTCGTCACTTTTATCGAAATGCTTATATCTGCTTTCTTGATTTATTATCAGATAAAGCCAATCTCCTCTATTTTTTTTGTCTAAATATTCTTTTATTTGGTCTTGACTAGGGTTTGTTCCTCTTATTTTGACTTTTCTTTTAATTTCTTTTCCATCATGTTTTACTGTAACTGTAAGATCTCCTCCTAAGTCTTTTATGACTACTCTCGCATCCCAGATACCGTGAGGAGAATGCGCAGCTCCAGATTTTTCAAACGTTTCATGTTTTGCTTTCCACTCAATATGCCAATGCCATTCATGTACTCCATGCTTATTTGTGTTAAAAATTAAACTGGGCCACGTTGCATCTGCTGCAATTTTATATGAATGATTTTCTTCAGGATGCAGTAACTTCAATTCTTCTTCAGGGTTTTTATTCTTATGCTTCTCATCAAACACAGAGATATGTGTTGCTTTTTCTTCCAAATTACCAATGTTTAAAATTCCACTTAAATTAAAAACCAACGAAGAAGGCCCACCAACTGAGCCAGAAGGAGGGCATGGGGGTACAATTATTTTACTGCCGCAAGCAGTTTCTGATCCATGTACAGCTGTCGACACATCGTTAATTTTTACGGATGTTTCACAAGGCAAAATGGCATTGTTACCATGCACGGGGCAAGAAACAATATCCCCCACACAAGCTGCTGGTCTACCCACGCCACCGTACATAAAGCCCCTTAAAAGAAGAGAGCTTTTTCCAGTTAAAACAACTCCTCCGTGATCGGTTGTGCAACCAACATAAGCAACTTCTGGCATAAAAACCTCAAATAATTTGCGTTTTACTTAACTTATTTAAATAAAATCAAAAGCTATGTACCACACTGAGAGTGATTATTCAAAGTGCGTAGAGAAATAACGTAAACAATATTTGATTGCAGCGTTGAGCGTTGCAAAATTGCTTATAATATCAAGAAATTTTTCTAAGCAAAGCATAAATCAGTGGTGGGAATTTTGAACGGGTTGATACAATCCGCTCTCCAAATTCTTTGAAGTATAAATCTTGCGTTGCGGCAAAAGCATCACCAAGAATTTTTGAGTCCTTATTGCCGCTATCATCAAGTCCAAAGTACGGATAGTGATGCAAATATTTTCCAAAAAGTTTTTCGCTCATATCGACGTAAGCAATCGAGTCAAGAATAAAATTGTGCCAGCATTCATCTATATCTTCTGATGGTACAAGTGATTTAAACTCAGGGTATTTTTTTTGTAAGAAGAGAAAATTTTTAAACATCTGAAACGACTTTTCAGCATCCATTTTTATCCACCCGTCAGAAACCATTTTATTTATTATTCTATCGAAATTTAAAGAATATATGTACTCTTTTGCTTCTTCTAAAGATGAAATGCCGCCAGACAAAACTTGCATAAAATTTCTCTTCGTTGAAGTTTAAAAATGTCGCGCTTTTTTCAGGAAAAAACTCTCACCAATTTTTGGTGGCGATAAATTGATACTTCAATTTATCGCAATATTCAATAGTGCAAAAATTGGTTATTTATTTACTTCTCATAACATATTTATTTGAATTTAATAAGCAACCAATCACATAAAAGTTCAATTTATTTTTTATGTGAGCTATATTTTATTTTTAAATAAAATTTTATAATTAAACAATTATGTAATTTGATTTAAAGATCATGTATAGTTGCAATTTCATTTTTCCACTATTGAATTTTGTTACTTTATGGAATAAAGTGCTAGCGACTGTGTCTATTACGATGCGACCAGTTATTCGTTTCTTGGTAAGATTTTTTGTAAAACACGTTTTAAAATTCACCCCCGCTATTTTGCGGGCAGTGGAAGCAGTAGTCAGAGCGAGAACTGAAAATCGTGTTCTACAGAGTTGTGGTTTTGTTAAAAAAATCTTTTTTGTCTCTATGAATGGGGCAGAGTTTTCACATGGAGGTTTTAGTATCATGATAAAATCGTCTTCGGTTAGACAAACATCAACAAGTGTTAAGGCTCATAAACTGAATGATATTGAAAAAGAAAATGAGTCGAATAATGCTGAAAACAATAAGTCTAACTTTTTTTGTCGGGGTGTGAGTAAAAAAGATTCACAACTGGTGAAAAATGGAAAGCCAGAAGCTGACCAATCGAAAAGTAAGAGTTCAATCAAAGAAATGTTATTTGATGTTGCTACGAATGCTGTGAAGCCTTTTGTGCGAGAGCCTAAAGGGAGTACATGTAGTGGTCTGCTGAAATAACATAAGATAGAGGCGATTTAAAAATTCATGAAATTTTTCTGACTTGAGGTGGGAAGAAACAGT
>JAZKEW010000128.1:11151-44051 GCA_040386785.1 Bdellovibrionota bacterium | reverse complement strand
AATTTTTATGCCAAAGCTTTTTAATTTGTCAGTTGTTGGAGTTTCTTTAATATCACTGCCAGAAACAATGTAGCCAGAATGGAAAAGAACTTCTGCAATTCCAGACATGCCACTCCCACCAATACCAACAAAATGAATGTTTTTAATTGTGTTAAACATTGAGACTCCAATAAATTAATCATGTATTCTTTTGGATATTTGCGATAAAAGTCCAATAATAAAAAAATTTGCAATGAGAGCTGATCCGCCATTGGAAATAAATGGCAAAGGCAAACCCTTTGTTGGGAGCGCGCCTGCAACAACTCCCATGTTAATAATGGTGGTTAAGACAATCATGGTAAAAACACCAGCTGCAAAAAGTCTGTCCGTGTGGGTTTTAGCGTAAAGCACCAGTCTTAAAATAGCATAGTACAACACGCCATATAAAATAGTTAGGACAAGCACACCGACAAACCCCATTTCTTCGGTGATAACCGCTAAAATAAAGTCCGTGTGAGCTTCGGGTAAAAAGAAAAGTTTTTGTTGACTTTCTCCAATACCACGACCAAATACTCCACCATTTGCCACTGCAATAAAGCTTTGAATGACTTGAAATCCTGCACCTAAAGGATCTTTAAAGGGATCTAAAAATGTCATAACACGCGCAATTCGATAGGGTTCAGCAAGAATTAAAGCAATTACACTTAGGCAAAGAAATCCAAAAATTGCAGCAAAAAAACGTTTTGGCAAACCATTCATAAATAAAATAGCAAGGCATCCGCTCACAACAACAAGGGTTGTCCCTAAGTCTTTTTGTGAAATAATAGCAATTGGAGCAAGAGCTAAGCAAAAATAATTAAGAAAAGGAGCATATTTTTTGTAACCACTACCAGAGAAAAAATTTGTTTGGGTTTTTGTTGTGACATACACCATAAACATAAGCGTGAAAGACTTTAAAAATTCAGCGGGCTGAACAGGAAAAGGCCCTAAGTTTAACCAACGGGGTGCACCGCTGACTCGTCTGCCAATGTGTGGAAGGTGTGTGGCAAAAGTAAGCATGACCATAGCTATAAAAATAAATTTGATGTGCTTATAAAAAAATTCAAGTGGAATTTTTGCGCCAATAACAGCCGCAATAAAAGATGGAATTAAGAATAGAGCTTGTTTTTTTGCAAAATAAAACTCATTGCCATAGGTTTGCAGCGCATAAACCGATGACGCGCTGTACACAAATAAAATTCCAAATCCAGAAAGAGCAAATACAGGAATCCACAGCACTCCACCACCGTAGGCTGTCCATGCGTTTGGTGTTAGTTGGTACATGATTTCAGGCTCTTCTTTTCTCGTTGTCGCATTTAAATTCAAGATTTATTTTCCTCAAAACATGAAATTGCCCACGCGCGAAAGACATTGCCCCTATGCTCAAAATCTTTAAACTCATCAAAACTACTGCAGGCAGGTGAAAGAAGAATGATGTCTCCATTTTCACATTCCAAAAGTACTTCATTAGCAGCTGCAAGCATATTTGAAAAATTATGAGGACGAACATTTTTAAATTGAGAGAGCTGCTCACGAATTATAGGGGCTGCTTTTCCAAATGGGTAAATAATTAAATTATCTTTATTCGTTATTTCAATAATGGGTAAATAACTATCGCCTTTCGCTTCCCCGCCAAGCAGTAGCCTAATAGGTTTATGAAAGGCTTGCAAAGCAACGAGTGTGCTTTCTACATTAGTTGCTTTGGAATCATTTATAATAGTAACTGTTTTTTTATTTTTATGAGAATCAATATAAATTTGTTTTGCACTTCCAATATGTTCGAGCCTGTGCGGAAGAGGGGCATATTTTGTCGTTTCTTTTTCCCATTGCCTTAATATTCTATTTTTATATAGTCCGGAAAACTCAGCCATTAAACTCGCCACTAAAATATTAATGATATTATGTTTTCCATTTAAACAAGAATTTTTCACATCCCATTTTTCATGGTCATTAAAATTAATTTGTGCAGAATTTGTATTTGCATCATAGGCAACATGTGCATGGTTAAGTGATGAAGACGGAATAAGTTGTTCTATAGACAGATTTTTAAGTTCTTTATAAATTGCTATTGGTAAATTGATGCCAGTATTTTTATATTCACTTTGTTGCTGTCTGTGTGTAAATGGTTTGTGTTCTGTGAGAACAAAAATTTTACATTTTGGCATGGATAGCCCTAGATGGACTGCACGAGCGAGAACATTTTCTTCTATAATTGCAAGGCCGTCGTCTCTTGTGAGTAAAATGAGACGCCATTTTGCTTTTAAATATTCATCCATATTTTCATAACGAGCAAGATGATCATTTTGTAAATTTAAAAAGCAGGTGCACAAGGGACCCATAGAATAAATAGTTTCCAGCTGATAACTACTCAATTCAATGCACAAATAATAATTGTCTTCGAGTAAATTTTTTTCATATAAATTGAATACGGCTTCTGAAACTGGTGTGCCTATATTTCCACAAGCAACAGCAGCGTGCTCTAGCTTTAGAAGGTTAGCCAAATAATGCGTGGTCGTGCTTTTCCCATTTGTTCCGGTAATGCCGCAGCAAATCACATTTTCAGGAAAAAACCAAGACGCAACTTCAACTTCACTTGCTACAAGAATATTGTTTTTTTTTGCTGCTATGACAAGAGGTGAGCTGAGCAAAATACCAGGAGAAATAATAAGAATGTCGGTGTTATTGATAATTTTATCAATGGAGTGTCCTTCTTGTTCAAAGGAAATTCCTATTTCTTTTAAGATAGCCTCTGTTTCTGTGGAGAGTTTTTTTTCTTCGGTTAAAAAAACTTTGAGACCAAATTTTTTTAATAATTTAGCACAAGATATTCCACTACGAGCAGCGCCTGCAATGGTAAAATTGGTATTTTTAAGATGAGAGATATTTTTCATAACGCCTTACGGAGGGGTCAAACTATCTTAACTTTAAGGTTAAAATACTGAGCAAACTTAAAATAAAACTAATAATCCAAATTCGCACGGTAATTTTTTGTTCGGGCCAACCCTTTTTTTGGTAGTGGTGATGCAAGGGAGCCATTTTAAAAACCCTTTTGCCACGAGTTTTGAATGACGCAACTTGTATAATCACACTTACCGCTTCAGCAACAAAAATTCCACCCATAACGACTAAAAGAACTTCGTGGCCTGTAATAACAGCAACGGTGCCTAAGATACCACCTAACGCAAGAGCTCCGGAATCGCCCATAAAAATTTGCGCAGGGAAGGTATTGTACCAAAGAAACCCAATGGAAGCACCAATAAGTGCAGATAAAAAAACACTAATTTCACCTGCGCCAGGAATGTAGTGGTAGTAAAGATATTTGGCTAAAACAATATTTCCTGTGACGTAACTGAGAATAAGCAGTGTGAGTGCGCAAGTGATGACTGGGCCAATTGCGAGACCATCAAGGCCGTCGGTTAAATTTACAGCATTGCTTGACCCTACCATAACTAGAATTGCGAAGGGTGCATACAAAAGTCCGAGCTCTATAACCAGATTTTTGAAAAATGGAACGTTGACAGAGGTTGGTGTGATTGAAAATTGCGTGAGAGGAACTAAATGGTTTGTGGACCACAAATGCCAACAAATGGCAATGAAGCCGAAAATGAGCAAACCAAGCATTTTCTTTTTGCTAGAAAGGCCGTTGGTATTTTTTTTGGAGATTTTGAGATAGTCGTCTAAAAAACCAATTAAGCCAAAACCTAAAGTAACAACACTGAGGGTAAAAAAATGTCTGTTTGTTACATCCATCCAAAGTAACACGCTGACCATGGTCGCAAAAATAATGACAATGCCTCCCATGGTGGGCGTACCTTTTTTTTGCATTTGTTCTTCAAGGCCAAGTTCACGAATGGGTTGTCCTGCCTTTAAAGAGCGCAACAGACGAATGGTTTTTGGATATAAAAACATGGATATGACAATGCTTGTTATGATTGCCAGAATAGCGCGACTCGATAAATAAGTGAACGCATGCAGGCCAGAGAACCTTGGGTCGAGAGCGATTAATTTAGTAATGAATAAGTAAATCATGGATATTTTCTCGAATTGAAGAAGAGAGATTACAGTTTTTCTAAAATTGATTTTACCACATCAGCATCAGAAAAAGGATATTTTGTTGTCCCAATAATTTGATAATCCTCATGTCCTTTTCCTGCAACAAGAATCACATCATTTTTTGAGGCCAGTAAAATTGCTTTTTCAATGGCTTTTCTTCTGTCGCACTCGCGCATGTGTTTTTCGGTTTCATGTGCATCGCCAAAAATGTCATCTATGATTTTATTTGGGTCCTCTGTCCTCGGATTGTCTGATGTGACGACAACAAAATGCGATTGTTCAAAGGCAATTTTTCCCATAAGAGGTCGTTTAGAAGCGTCTCTGTCACCACCACAACCAAAAACAGTAATTAATTTTCCATTTGGAGAAAGGGTTTTTTTGCAGGTTTGAATAGATTTTTCAAGGGCGTCTGGTGTGTGAGCATAGTCCACAAGTACTGTTGGCAATAGCTTTTGCGATGCATCTATTTTTTCAAGGCGCCCTGGAATATTTTGTATTTTGCTGACTGCTCCACAAATTTGTTCCAGTGAAAATTTGAGAGCAATCCCTACCCCAGCTGCACACAAAATATTTTCAAATTGAAATTCTCCAATGAGTAGGCAAGAAAATTGATGTTCTATGCGTTGAAGGTTTTGAACAACTAATTTTCCACTTATGCCATTTAAGTTCGAAATGGTATTTTCAATATAAACAAATGTAATAGAATTAAAATTTTCTCCATAGCGGGTTTTAATTTCTGCATGTAATTTACTATTGCCAACAGCAATTAAATTCCTATTTTTACCAAGTGCTGCATTTATAAAATGTTCCCACTCATTGTTATTAATGTTAATAATTGCAGTCCCATTTTTAGTTAAACATTGACTAAATAGCAATTGCTTTGCAGAGCGGTAATTTGCCATGGTTTTATGATAATCAAGGTGATCTTGTGTTAGGTTGGTGAAAATAGCGATGTCTATGGGCCATTTGCCTAGTCTATTTTCTTGTAACCCGTGCGAAGTGTATTCTAAAATTATTTTTTTGACATTATTTTCCTGAGCTGTGGCTAAAATATTTAAAAATGCAGGGTAGTCAGGAGTTGTGACGTGGGAAACGGGTAAAATGATATTTCCAAACTGCACACCTAGTGTGCCTATTTTTAAAATATTTTCCTTGTATAGTTCTTGAAGTAAATTAGCGGTTATTTGCGTGACAGATGTTTTTCCATTGGTGCCAGTGACTGCAATGGTAAAAAAATTTTCTGTTTGAATTTTAAAAGATTTTTCAAGAGCCATATTCAATGTCTGTTCTGTACTTTTTACAGAAATAAATAACTTATTTTCGAATAATTTTTGAGCTTCGGAGGCGTAAATTTTTTGAATGCTTTCCATTTCTCCAATAAAGAAATTTCCAGAGTTCAATATTTTTTTTGCTAAATTATTGCCATCAAATTTCTGCCCTTTGCGCGCAATGTAAATAAATCGTGGAGTGGTGGAATTTGTTTTTAATAATTCTTCAATGTAAGAAGAGTGAAAATAAATAGGCAATTTTAAACTATAAATTTCATCTTCAGCGCAGGTTTTTACAATTTCTTTTATTGATATAAATGGCTGTGGGATTGTAAAAGACATAAAAGTTAAGCCTTGTTTTTTTGTTTATTTTTTTTGTACACACGCATCAACGTGTAAATACTCACAATACCCCAAGTGCCTTCCATAATAACAAAGCCTGCTTGGAATGGCTCGAATGCAACGTAAGTTAATAGAATTGATGCCACAGAATTACAAATATTGTAGATGTATTTGTCGGGGTCAAATATCTTCCATTTCAATTGATGGCCAATATACGCTGTTAAGACAATAAAAGCGCCAACAAGAGAGGTGATTTGCATGGGCAAGTTGGTAAGTTCCATTTTGAGTTCCAGTTCTGTGCAGATCCACCATGGGGTGGTCGTAAGGTTTGAATGAGGTTCCGTTTTTGAAATTTGATCGTTGACTTGGTGTAAATACTTGAATAAACTATACTTTACCGTGAATAATTTAAAGTAGCACTTTAAATTTTACCGTTTAATTTAAAGTACTGCTTTAAGGATTCTCTATGTTTAACCGTAAACTGATGCTTGATACCACCAGCCAAGAGTCTATTTTCATATGGGGACCAAGGCAAACGGGCAAAAGCACATTGTTGCATTTCATTTTTCCAATGGCAACCCGGATCGATCTTTTAAAAAATAATGTTTACATGAAATACAAAAATAACCCTTCATTACTTAGAGAAGAAATTCTCCTTTCCAATGATTCTATTGTTCTGGTGGACGAGGTTCAAAAAATACCAGAACTTCTTGATGAAGTTCATTGGCTTATTGAAAATAAAGGGGTTAAATTTGTCCTTTGTGGTTCTAGTGCACGAAAATTAAAACGTGGACATGCGAATTTACTTGGTGGACGTGCTCTAAGGTATGAATTATTTGGCTTAATTGCACAAGAAATTGGTGCAGAATTTAATCTTGAAAAAGCCTTAAACCATGGGTATTTGCCTCGTCATTATTTGGCTGAAAATCCAAAAAGAATGTTGCAGGCCTATATAAATGATTATCTAAAAGAGGAAATTGCTGCAGAAGGTTTAGTTAGAAATTTACCTGTCTTTACTCGATTTTTAAATGCGGCTTCTTTTTCAGACACGGAAATTATTAACTATAGTACTATTGCTCGTGATTGTGGTGTTTCTAGCCCAACTATAAAAGAATATTTTGAAATTTTACAAGACACTCTTGTCGGTTATATATTACCTTCTTATGCAAAAAGAGAAAAACGAAAAACCATTTCTAACCCTAAGTTTTATTTTTTTGATGTGGGTGTGGTGAATTTTTTGAATAAACGAGGAAAAATTCAAATAGGCACAGAATTATATGGAAAAGCATTTGAGAATTGGGTTTTTCATGAATTGCGCGCCCATAGCCAGTATACGGATAAATTTTATGACATTAGCTTTTGGCGTATGGATAATGGTGTGGAAATTGACTTTATTTTAAATGACATGGAAGTGGCTCTTGAATGCAAATCATCACAAAGTATAAAAGCCGATCATCTAAAAAATATGCGTGTTTTATATGAAGAAATCCCCCGTGTAAAAAAGAGAATTATTGTTTGTATGGAAACGCAAGGACGCAAAACAGAGGATGGTATTGAAATTTTACCCGCCATGGAGTTTATAAAAAAATTGTGGGCAGATGAAATTATTTGATTTGTATCTTTTGAATGTTCAAGGTACGATGGTGTAAATCGTGAGTTGAACTCCTGATTTACACCATTTTATTTAACATTCTATAATTAAAGGGAAATTTAGCAATGGATTTGCCTCGCAAGCTAGCCTTAGCTGTTCAAAAAGGCATGGAAGAGTTTCCAGTGGTGACAATCACAGGGCCTCGTCAGTCAGGAAAAACAACTTTAATTAAAACGCAATTTCCAAATTTTAAGTACATAAATCTTGAAGAACCTAAAGTTCAAGACTTTGCAAGAATGGATCCTTCATCTTTTTTAAGACAGTTTCCAGATGGAGTTATTCTTGATGAAGTTCAACGTGTACCAGAGTTACTTTCTTATATTCAGGTTATTGTAGACGAAAAAAAAAGAAATGGGCAATTTATTTTGTCAGGAAGTCATCAATTTACAATGATGCGATCTATTAATCAGTCTTTGGCTGGTAGAACAGCCGTATTTCATTTGCTGCCTTTTTCCTTGTCTGAATTGCAACAATCTAATTTATTAATACCAAAAAATTTAGATATTAACGAGTTTTTAATCAAAGGTTTTTATCCAAGAATTTACTCTTCAAAGACATCGAGTGATTTTTTTTACAGTAGTTATTTTGAAACTTATGTTGAAAGAGATGTTCGCGAACTTATTATGATAAAAGATCTTTCTTTATTTAAAAAATTTATAACACTGTGTGCTGGTAGGGTTGGGCAAATTTTGAATAAAGATAGTCTTGCTCGTGATGTGGGTATCTCAGCAAAAACTGTAGAAGAGTGGCTTTCTGTTTTAGAAGCATCTTTTATTATTTTTAGATTGCAGCCATATTTTGAAAATATAGGGAAACGTCTTATTAAATCTCCGAAATTATATTTTTATGATGTTGGGCTTGTGTGTTTTTTACTTGGAATTGAAAATGAAAAACATGTTACGACTCATCCTTTGCGGGGAAATATTTTTGAAAATATGCAGGTGAGCGAAGCTATTAAATGGAGATTTAATCAAGGCAAACAGCATCGGTTTTATTTTTACCGTGATACGAAAGATAATGAAATTGATCTTATTTTTTCCTATGGAGGAAAATTATATCCAATTGAAATTAAATCTGCAGAAACATTTCGAGATGAATTTTTAAAAGGAATTCGATCGGTTAAAGATTATATTCAGCTTGAGCGCCCCTTTGTTGTTTATGGGGGGGTTGAAAAACAAGTTAGGACGGAATTTGATTTGGTTCCTTGGTACGGATTGGAGGAGTCATTGGAAGAGATTTGTTAGTTTTACTTTATTTTTTCTTGCAAAGTAGTTCTTCATAATATTTTGCAAGCCTATATTTTCTTCCCTTATTTGAAAAATTTATGATTTCAAGAAAACCTGCTTCAGTCCACTTTTTACAAAGTTGAGTACTGGTACGAGGCTTAAATCCGAATAAATTTCCAATTTGACTAGAAGTGACAACAGAAAATTGTTGAAAAAGTTCTAAAACTTTACGTTGTTTGGCATCTAAATTACGAATAAGTTCTGTATTGTCTGCTGCGCCGTGGAGATGAGCTTCATGCATATGTTCATAAACTTTTTCAAATGAAATAAGCATGCCGCCAATAAAATAATCTATCCATTTTGTAATATCAGCATTTTCTCTTCCCATATAATAATTATGAGAAGTGCCTATGCTAATTGCGTTATAATAACCTGATAAATTGCGTGCATAATATTCTTCAAGAGAATATAAACCCTTTAAATCATAATTTCCTAAGTGCAAAATAAATGTTGTTAAAAGGCGCGCCGTTCTGCCGTTTCCATCATAATAAGGGTGTATTGTTGCAAATTGATAATGAACAATACTTGCGACCACTGGACAAGGAAGAGTATTTTTATTGTCAGAAATCCAATTTATCAATGCTGCCATTAAGTGTGGGACATCTTTAGCTTCTGGGGGCATATAGACAATTTGTTTTGTGTGTCCGTCACGAATTACGTTTTGTCCATCTCGGTATGGAGTTGGTTTGACCCGAGCAGAACCGCTGCTCATGACCATGGCGTGCAAAGTTTGCAGCATTTTTTCATTTATAGGAGTCTCTTTTGCGACCCACTGTTCAATTTGTGTTAGTGCGGCATAGTAACCTTTGACTTCATGTTCGTCACGTTCGCGCCCTGGAAAGTGGCCTTTATGTTTTAACACATCATCTATTTGTTGCAGTTCAAGACGATTTCCCTCAATCATGGTGGAGTAATGAGTCGTAAAAAGTCGTGCAGTTTCTCGTAATGAGGAGAGTATTGTTGGTGTTAGGGGCAAGTGGACAATTTTTTCTTTGATAGATTCAATTTTTAGAAGATCTTGAGCAATCTTGGGGGTTATTGCATATGTAGGGCAGAATTTTCTCGGCATGTTATCGGCACTTTCTCGGCATGTTATCGGCGTTTCTGCCTATTTGATTATGCCGATAACGTGCTGAGAAAGCAATTTGCTAAATCTGTAGGTTGGTTTTTAGAACAAGTCTTCTAGTTCTCATATTCTCTGCCACGTCAACAAACTCGACTTTCTTTCTAAGAGATCATCTATTTCAGAAAATATGCTCTATTTTTATATAAATTCTTTTTTTGTTTCTTTGTTTTTAGAGTTTAGTTTTCCTGAAAAATGAAAAAAATTTTTTTATTTTTAGAGAGTATTTTTTCTAAAAGCCAATTTCCTTTTAGTATTCAACAGTTTAATATTATTGGAATTTATAAAAGTCGGTTTTTGTGATGATGTCAGTAAAACCGACTTTTATAACATAATGTAATTGGAGTTATGTCTAGGGAAAAATTTATGTGGCAAGTTAGCTGCGAAATATTTGCGCTACTTTGTGCCAAGGTAGTACGTGAATATTTTTAAATTCAAAATCTTCTTCTCCCCCATACACTAAAAATCCTTGTGCATTATCTTCTGATAACAACTGCCAATTCAATATGTTTTCCACGAATGATTTTTGAAAAGTAGCCCCAGATTTTAGTTCCACTATTTTCAAGGGTGAAGAATCAATAATGACATCAATTTCTTGTCCTTGATGAGTGCGCCAATAATAAGGCTGCTTATAGTTTCAAAATTCTTAGATAATTTTATCATTTCAGCGCTTATAAAACCTTCAAAAATAGCACCTTTTTGTGGATGAAGTTCTACATGTTGTAGGGAATCAACGCCTAAAAGGTAGCAGACAATTGCAGAGTCATAAAAGTATATTTTTGCAGACTTTACCAAGCGTTTATTATAGTTTTTATAATATGGTTGAAGTTTAAATATAATAAAGCTAGATTCCAAAATTCCCAACCAATTGTGTACAGTTGTTTGCGATATGCCACAATCAATGGAAACTTGATGGGCATTGAATTGTTGTCCGTGATATCCAGCGCACAGCTTCATAAATAATTTAAATTTTGCAAGGTCTTTTATGTCCCTAGTTTCGTATCTAAGCCTAAACAACGCAGCTTTCAATCCATTTTTTTATGGACAACTTTTCATTGTATGGCCTGGGGTACTGACCACCAAATAAATATTCCAACAAGGTGAGATTTTTTAATTCAGTAAAAGTTTTGTACTCAGAATAAGTGAGTGGCAACAATTCGTATAAGCCAATACGCCCAGCTAAACTTTGCGCAATTTTTTCATGCAATAAAAAATTCTGAGAGCTGGATAAAATAAATTTATTTTCACGAGTGGGGTCATCAACAAATTCTTGAAGGTAAGCAAATAATTGAGGGGAATTGTGCGCTTCATCTAAAATCCAATGTCTCTAAAAAAACTGCGAAAATCGGAGATCATTCGTTCTAAAACGTCAGGGCTTTCTAGCGATACATAGATGTAATTCAGAAATAACGTGCGCAGCAGGGTGGTTTTGCCGCTTTGCCTGGGGCCTAGAAGAGTAAAGATTTTAAATAGGCGGGCCTGTTTTTTGAGTAGTTCGCTAATTTCCCTTGTAAAGCTCATATGTTGTGGCCTTCTCGGTTTATTTTTTTACGGAAAATGTAAAGTTGGAGTTTATTATTTACAGGTTTCGGGATTTTATTGCATCAGTGGGTGGAGATTTAATTGGTTGGTTCTAGCTGTAATTTTAATGAAGAAGAGAATTTATAAGAAATTTGTGAGTGCATTTTTGTTTTAATATAAGCGTCTTCTAAATGAGATAAGTCGGAAATCTCTTTTGAATTTATTTCTTTAAAATAGTTTAAGACAGCATTTAAAATGTCAATTTCATCTTTTGTTAGAAATTGTGGAGAGGATTTCTTGAGTGATTTGCATTTCGTTCCAATGCCCTCCGCAGCGAGGAGAAAACTTTCTGCGGGAAGCATATCGTAAAGATCACTATAATGAAATGGAACTGGCCCATATGGTAAATGAATATAAGCGCAGCCAGTTATTGAAACAGTTCTTATTTTGTAATAATAAAAATCAGCATAAAAAAGTAATTTGTTAAGTTTTGTGTAGTACTGCCCATTAGCGCACAAAATTTCAATAACATCTCTAAATTTATTCCAGTCAAATTTTTTGTTTCCTGTAAATTCGCTAATTTCTTGAGGAATAATGAGCTCAATATTTGTTTCAAATTGTTTTTTTCGCACATAGCTTTCTATTAAGGCCATTTTTTCATCTGGAATGGTGGAGCTATTCTTTTCAATAAGTTTTTTGAGGCCGTCCATGGTCATTGCCATTTGAATAGCAGAATCGTGAGAGTTTTCTTGCAAGGCACCGCTTTCATAACGTTGAATTGTGGCATCACCAAAGCCTAAGAGCTTCGCGAATTCAATTTGAGTCAAGCCTAAACTTTTACGATAAGAAGTAATTTGTTCTGGGGTCACAAAATGATGTTTTGCACGATAAATTTTATAGGCTTCTTCCAAAGCATCAAATTCAATATCGGGGTTATTAAATTCTTCTTGGCATTGTGTGCAAAATAAAAAGTGGTCGTTTATTTCAATAATTTCTTTCTTAACGGTTATTTTACGAGGAGATGTTCTACTGACAATGCAACCTTGAGCCCCACAAGTAGGGCAATTTTTAACTGGCATATGTGTTACTCCTTTGTTTTAAAAATATAAATCATTGGACGCTCTGATTTATGAAAAGATAAACATTTGCATTCGTCTTTTTTAATTCCTACAGTGGTTTTGATGTAGACTTCAAAGCCAAAAACATCTTTCCCAAAAACCCATAATTCTTGTTCACCAAAGTTATAATTTTTTTCCAATAAAGGCCCCTGTGAGTACTCGATGGGTAAAATATTTAAGATAGCCTCTTTGGCTATTTTTTCTGTAAAACCCATTTCTGCTATGGATTCTAAATTTTTTGACCTTGGCACTAAAAAAACCCGCTGGGGGATTCCTTGTGCATTTTCTTTGAACGTTTGAAGAAATTCGGCTACCTCTGTGAGAGTAATATCTTGCTGCATCTAGACCTCTGTATAATGTGTCATAAGATGTTTAATATTAAATTTTATGATATATTTAGTCAAGCTGAAAGTGCTGATGAAGTTCAAATGGATTGGTTTACATATACTAACGGGAAGTTGATTTTATGTGATGTAGCTTTAGATATCACAAGCAAGGCAATTTCGATTAGCACTGGCTGTTGAAGAAATAGACAAAATATGTTGGTTTTTTATTTTTTAATACTCTGAAACAGTTCATTTTCTGTAGGAAAACCGTCTAATAAGGATTTTTTCGAGGGTGTAGTGGATATGGGTGCTGCCTTCCCTGCTTCAGCTCTAACTTCACGACCCGAAATGAATATCTCCTCCTTCCCTGCTGCACTTGTGCTAGGGGGTTTAGGTACTTGTGAACGCGAAGGTACTCTGGCCCATACGCCGTCGCTTTCAACCATGTTGGGTGGTATGTCTGTAAATATTTTACTGCTCCCGTTTTTATGTTGGCCACTGCCACCGAGAGGAGCTTGCGACGACCATGACGGAGCGCTTGGTCCATTCACCGTAGGAAGATCTGGAGGAAGTTTTGGCAATGTTTGTGAAGTTTGGGGTCGGACTTGGGCGGGTTTAAAAGCAGCAGCGAAAACAGCCTTATTGTAAACAAAAATAGCATTAAAATCGCTCATAAATTCAATGTCACAAGTCAGTGTTTTGTAGCCTGAAGTGGGTGCATCCGATGCGGTCGCAAGTTTTTCTATTAATCTGATGAGCGAAATTCTTAATTCAAGGCTTTCACTTCCGTAGTGGTCGAGAAGGTATTTTTTGTATTCTTTTAAGCAATTTTGTGTCATGCGCAACCCATTGTTGCGAATGTTGAATGGAGAAGTATTGGCAAAATTTACAGCATTTACAAACATATATGTAACATCGTCTAGAGCATACTCAGCCCCAGGTGTGGTAATAACTCGCTCCATAGCAAACTTATTATCAGCATCTGCATTTACTTCTAAGCTCGCAAGCTTTGGTACAGATTGTTTCACGATGAGGGCCTTTGCGCACCAATCAACGCAATTAATAATCGAATTCACATCAGACTGGGTTTCTTGCACGGGGTTTGACGGAATACCGACCTTCAGCTGTATTTGAATTTGTGAACCTTGGCTCAACAACTCGTTATTAAGAGACTCAAAAAAGTTCCGATCAGGAACGGACGAATTGCCATCATTGTTACTAATAACAAAGGCAAATTGTATCGAGGTATTTTTAGTATGCTCGTCTATGATTTTGGCAGCTACGCTAACAGTGCTCAGAGGCTGGGTGACTAAGAATACGTGTTGCGGTGGTGTAGTTGTACTTGATCGAACCGTAGTCATAAAATGAGTAAGCGAAAGCCTTGCGCTTGCTTGGTCTGAGAATAGCTCAGGAATGAGTGAGTCAGTAACTTGCTTTAAAAGACCCCGTATATCTTTTTCATCTGTCAGTGAGGTAGTGTGGCCATTTGCGAGAGAAACCCCTGCCCACAAGTTTTCTTGGAATTTGTAGTCATCTTTATCAGCAGTTTTACGATCATCTTTATTAAACATATAAGTGAACAAGTCAATCAGACTTATGAGTTGAGTCCATTGTGTTCGGAGTTTTGTTAATTCATCAATTTTTTTTGAATAATCCACTTCCAAAGCGTTAGCAAAGGCCGATTGTGTGGTTTGCTTTTGAATTTCTCCTTCTTTTGCTTGAATTTCTTTGCTGCATTTTTCAATTAAATCAAGGACAAGCTCATTCATTGTGCTTGCTGTTTCATGCTTCATTGTTTTTGTTGAATCAAAAGCAGCAGCAGTGAATTCATTTACACAGGTTATTGCGTGAGCCTGCGCAGCGTCTCTCATTTCTTTTACAATTTTTTGATCTGCTATGTGTGCTTCAGCTCTTGTAATTTTAATATGTGCTATGCAAAAAGCTATAGCAATTAAACCACTATCAGCGTTTTTCACTTCTGGGATGTGAGCTGAATTTTTTGCAAATGTAGATCTTAGATCCAAGCCATTTTTTGAAAGCTCATGAACAAATTCAGGAGAGTTTAAATAATCCGGAACGTTAATAGCTCCCTCATCGTCGCCATACCAAAAGACAAAGCGAACATTTTTTCCTTCGTTTTCTCCAACTAATTGATTGATTTGAGAGATTATTTCCCTGTATACAGCCAAAACTTCGTCAGAGTTTTTTCCTACAAGATTTTGGCATTGAATGAGCTTGATGGGAGAAGTGGAACGATTTTGATTTCCCGAGTCTAAAAAATACTCCAAACTATTTTTAGGAATAGTGAGTTGATTATTAATGAATTTTGTCAGATTTTTTAAAGAAGTTAAAATTTCAGAATGCCCAGTAAGGCCTGCTTTAAGTGTGTCAATTTTTTTAGAGTCATATTTGTACAGACTTTTATCACCTTCAGTAGTAGAGAGTGCGTTTTTTAAATCAAGTAAAAACTGAGCCAGTGTTTGAGCATTTTTCAGTTCTTCTTTAAGTTTCTTTAGCTCACTTACTTTAGATTGAAACTCTGGCGATGTTTCAAGCAGAGTTATTTTAGGCTTTTCTTTGATTTCTTTCTGGCATGCAGCAATAAAATCTTTAATAAGTGCTTGAATTGCATGAATATCCGATTGTTGTATTGCTTTTTCTTCTGGCATATCTAGTAGGGCTAACACTCGATCAACAGCTGCAGTGTAGTGCTCAATAACTTCATTTTTGAGTGATATTACCGCAGGTGAAGTTGCAGTGAATTTGGTGTAGGTTGCTAAGAACAGTTCCTCCGCTGTGAGTGGTGTTTTGTCATCAGGCGCTCTGTTTGCCAACTGACGTGCTCGTGTTATGAGAGCCTTGTCTTCCTCACTTGTTGAAAGTTGAAACAGCGTGCTCGAACCACCTTTGTAGAAAGTCCAAATTTCTGCATACAACACATCAAAACCATAATCTGGGCTATTATTTGTGGGCTTTTGGTTTAGTGGAGCGTCGGCAGCTATAGATATTTTTTCATCGTCTACAGCATTTTTATGAGATGGAGATTCACCACCAAAACCCGTTGCCGAGACTAGATTGTCTAAAACTCCAAGTAAGAATAAAGCTTCATCGGCTTTATCTCTCAAATGGACGTCTTTATTGGGCTCGTATTTATCATCTTTCAGGTTTTTGAGTGCAGTTTGGACTAGTTTAAAGATTTTTTTTCGTTCAGAGAGACGGAGATCTCTAGGAGGTGTTTTTCCTTTTTCAAAAAGACCTTTAAGTGCATCATCACGCTCTGGAGCCTTTGGAGTAAACAGGACCGAGGCGCTTGTTGAACTCGACATTGCAGGGTCACTGCCTGGTTTAGATGGCGTTGGTTTAAGTGCGGGCCCCGTTGTCGCAGCTCTTAGTGGCAATGGTGATGACATACTCTATTCTCCTATTCCAGCTAACCCTACCAAAAACAGACTAAAAGTCAAGATAAACCGAAACTTGATTTCCTGACGCCTTGTTCATGAGATTCTTGATGAACAATAAGACTCCTTGATCATCACTCCACGGTAAGTTACAATTAGTGTAACTTACCGTGGAGTGATGTGTTTATGCAACCTATCAAGTATTTGTGTAACTGGTTTATTCAAAACGCGGGGAAGGAGCACCATTTGTTTACCGCACAAGATATGCGTTCACTTTTTCCTAGCTTGTCTGAGAAAGCTTTTAAAACTTTACTTAGCAGAGCAGCACATGCAGGTGATTTAGTGCGTGTGTGCCGTGGAATTTACGTGTACAGAAGGGCCATTCCTCGAAATGGACTGCTATTATTTAATGTGGCAGCGCTTTTGCGTGCGAACGATTTTAATTATGTCAGTCTTGAAACTATTTTAAGTGACGTGGGTATTATTTCTCAAATTCCCATGCATTCTATTTCAATCATGTCCTCTGGTAGGAGTAGTATTATTTCCTGTGGAGAGTTTGGTACTATTGAATTTATTCATACGAAACAAAGACCAACCGATGTTATGAAATCATTGGAATATGATGTTGATTGTAAATTATGGCGGGCTAATGTGGCTTTAGCATTACGAGATATGAAAGCAACACATCGCAATTGCGATTTAATAGATTGGGATACTGCGAATGAATTTATTTGATAAATTAGTCACAGAGGCAATAAAAAATCAACCTAATTTGTCTTCATTAAGAGTGGTTGTTGAAAAAGAATTATTACATCATGATATATTGCGAGTGCTTAGCGCAAACAATTTATTAGCAAATTTGACTTTTATAGGAGGCACTTGTTTGCGATGCTGTTATGGTGGAATCAGATTGAGCGAAGATTTGGATTTTACTGGAGGAAGTGATTTTACGCAGAGTAGTTTATCTAAAATGGGAAAAATATTAATTGAAAATCTCAATAAAAAATATGGACTTTCGGTTCAAGTCAGCGAGCCTGTAAAAGATAAACAAAATGTTGATACATGGAAAATAAAAATAGAAACTAGGCCACAACAGAAAAATTTACCCGCACAACGTATTAATATAGATATCTGCGCTGTACCTTCCTATGAAAAACGTCCTATGATGTTATTAAATGCATACGGTGTTGATATGGGAACTAGTGGGCTTATCGTACAAGCTCAAAGTCGTGAAGAAATTTATGCAGATAAATTAATTGCATTTGCATTTAGGCCAAACCGAATTAAATATCGAGATTTATGGGATATAGTATGGCTTCATGGTCAAGGAATAAAACCAAGATTTGAATTTATCTCTCATAAGGTTCGAGATCGAAATTATACAATGGAATATTTCTTAAATTTATTTTACGAACGAAAACAGATGTTGATAAAAAATATTGAATTAAAGTTAGAATTTAAGAAAGAAATGGAGAGATTTCTATCAGTATCCCAAATAAAAAAAACAATTGAACAGGAAAATTTATGGGATTTTCTAACTTACTTAATAGGAGATTTATATAATCAAATAAATAAAATTTATGTCACATAAATTGCATATTTTTGATTCAAATTATCGCATGAATTATCATGCTACCGCGGATTCCTCACCCTCCAGACTCCTATTCGCACTCACAAAATAATCCGCCAGCTTTCTAAGTCTCTCATTTTCATAATGCGGTTCAGGAACGGCTTTTGGGTTTATAACATGAAAATGACAAGAAGTATCATGAGGAAAACGGTCTTTAATGTAACGCATTTCATCTACAAAACGTAAGTCGTCAATAACCACAATATCTAATTTATCGTTTTCTTTTGCATAAATAAGTGAATTGGCAAGAGCAATTGCCCAGTATAATTTTTTCTTTGCTTTTTTGTTACGACCAAATTCATCAAGCATTTCTCGAATTGTTTTATTTGTTTCTTTTACAATCGTGTTGTCTTTATATTCGGGTGATTTGTTATACCAAGCATAATTTTTATATTTTTGAGATATTTCAAAACGGATGGTATTTGCAATTGAAAATATTTGGTGGCTGCCATTGGTAAATTTGCGTGCTAAATAGGTTTTGCCTGCGCCATGACCGTCTCCTGAAATAAAAACTATTTTCATCAGTCCTCCTATGGTGTTTATTAAAAATTTAAATAAGCTTGCAGAGCGTTTTTTATATTTTCAATATTTTCTGCAGGAACAAGGCCAATTTTTTTAATAAGAAATTTCTTAGGTACTGTGTATATCTCATTGCACCAAGCATAAGAGTCGTGGTGAAGTCCGCTTTCTTTTGCTTTTGGAACTTTGAGGTGCATTACTCGGTTAATACACCTAGTGCCTATTGGAATAACCGTCGGATTGCCTCCGTATGCAAGATGATAATCATTGGAAATAATAATGTAATAACGATTCTTGTCTGAGGGGTCCCCAGGCTGTTTAGGTTGCGTTGAATGGCGAGATTCTGGTTGATTTACACAGTAAATATCCCATTGTCTCATTTATGAATTCCTTGGACAGAAATCATTTCATTGTCGTACAAATTTGCTTGTTCTAGAGCTGAACGCTCGTTTTCTTGTTTTAAATGGTGCATGAAAAGCATTTCTATTGCAGTATTAACAGCCTCTGTTTTGTTTTTATAAAAGCCGCTAGATATTAAAACATTGAGCTTGCCATCTTTGGCATCATGTATTTCAGTTCGAATTTTTTTCACTGACATAACCTTCTCCTTTTTTGAGGCCTTAAATCATGTACATATCAAGTGTACATGAATAAGACTATGCAGTCAAAAAGTTTTTTATTTTTTGCTCACAGCCTTCAAATACTGGTTCTGGTATGGAACCATATTGTAAATTCCCCTCGAATTTAGATAATCCACAGTCTTTCGACCAATTTCTGCAAACACCGGCCCAGAAATAGGCCCCCCTTGCGCGGGCCGCACACCTGCCCTGTCAATAACCACTACAATAGCGAGCTTAGGGTCATTGGCCGGAATAATTCCTTCAAATACAGGCGTCCGGCCAGAATAAGAACGCTCATCTTTATTCCAAATTTGCGCGGTCCCCGTTTTACCTGCCACCAGAACCCCAGGAATACGAGCATGTACACCACCAGAGCCACCATCTTCTTCCACCACGGCTACCATCATGTTTGCCACAGTTTTGCTGGTCTTTGCACTAATATAACGAAGAGGCGGCCCAACGGTGTCGTCCTGTTGTAAGGGGTCGACTTTTAGTAAATTCACGCCATGGTCTACACCACCGCCAACAATAATGGAAAGTCCATGTAAAAGTTGTAACGGAGAGATAGCAAAGCCTTGTCCGAATGCCATATTTGCAAAATCAATGTCATGCCACCGTTGCGGCTTGCGAATGCGCCCACCCCACTCTCCCGGAAGCCCTGTGCCAGGAAAGCGCCCAAAACCAATTTGCATGAGAGCTTTGTAAAATTCAGTGCGCCCCATTTTTGACACAACTTTGTATGAGCCAATATTACTGCTCACCTTGAGAATTTCTTCGGGAGTAAGCCATTGGTGTGGATGGGTATCGTGAATAACCCCTCCCCGTAGTGCAAGTTGGCCATTTTCAGCCCAAATTTTTGTTTGTGGTGTGATAAGTCCTAAATCAAGCGCTTTGGCAATCCACATGGGTTTCACTACGGAACCAAGCTCAATGGCGTCCATAATTGGGCGAAAACGACGCGCTTCAGGATCATTTTCTGGCGGATTATTTAAGTCGTAAGTTGGATAACTTGCGATTGCTAATAATTCGCCACTTTTAACATCCATGACAAGTGCGCTTCCTCCCTTGGCTTTTGCTCTCAAAACACCGGCCTTTAATGCATTTTGTGTAATTTGTTGAATGGTTAAATCTATAGATAGTTTTAAATTTGCTGCATCTTGTGCTGGTTTTGAAGCATCATTTGGTGTGACCATCACAAAATTACCACGTGCATCCCGCATGACTTCTGCTTTTGTCGGTTTTGAATTTAGGCGTGAATTGTATATTTTTTCGAGTCCTTCTAACCCATTGCCATCGGCTCCAACAAAACCTATGAGTTGTGCAGCAATGTCCTTTTCAGGGTAGATACGTTTTGGTTCATCAACAGTGCCAATGAAATTTTGCCACCTTTTAAGCGTCCCTAGTTTGCTTAATTCAATAGAAGTTAATTGGCGTTTTAACCACACAAAATTATGTTTTTCTTTTTTAATTTGCATAAGGTAATTAAAGGAAACATTGAGTTGCTTTGAAATTTTTTCAATAGTTTCTCTGTCCTTTGGCATACGTTTTGTCAAAATAAAAATACTTGTGCTGGGAACACTTACGGCAAGTGGTGAGCCATTTCTGTCACTTATAGTTGCTCTTGGTTGCATTAAGGTCACAACAGATTCAAATTGTCTTGATCCAGTATCAACAAGTCTTGTGCGAATTGCAGTAGGAAAAAAAGAAAGCCAAGCGTATCGTATTAAAATACAAACAAGCATTGCGCTAAAGACACCCGCTATGGCATAAGCGCGAGCATTAAGGTTGGGCACAGATTTAATTTTATAAGGAGTAAAATAATCTACAGCCCTATGAAAAATATCTTCAAAAAAATTCCGAACAACCATTTTAATTTTCTCTTAGGACGTGTTTTTGATCGGGTAAAATATATTTTGGTTTTCCAAATTTATCTTGTTCTGCAAGTAATCTATCGCGCACCATGCGTCTTGTAGAGGCGAGATCGGATTGCAATTCAATTTGCCGTTGCCGCAGCTGTCGTTCTTTATTTTTTAGTGATGCAATTTCGTAGCCAATAGAATAAGTTTTTGAATGCATTGTAATAACGAGCACACCAACACATATTGTAAAAAAAATGATGACAAGCATAATGTCAATTTTTTTTAAAAGCCTAAACATTGGAGTTCTCCGATGTGCGATGAAATTCAAAACAACGTAAACGAGCAGAGCGTGAGCGCGAGTTATTCGCGATTTCAGCCTCAGTTGGAATTATTCCCCCCCGCGGAGTTTCTTTTCCAAATGTTGCTTTCCTATTGTCATATAAACAAAGTTGAATATGCAAGGGTAAATTAAAATCATTTTGTTTTTCCGCTTTTTCTTTTGCCATTTTTCCGCTTTGCCAGTTGCGCATAGCCCGTTTGACAAGCCTGTCTTCGAGAGAATGAAAAGAAATGAAGGCCGCCTTGCCAAAATCATGCACAAATTGTGGAATACTGTTCAGTAAAGTTTCTATGGATTCCAATTCGCTATTAACCTCAATTCGCAGAGCTTGAAATGCTCGAGTTGCAGGATGGCTTCTGCTATTTGATGGGTAAGCAAGCACTCGTTTCATGTATGCGGCGAGCTCCTTTATATTATTTACCGGAAGAAGGCCTTTTGACCTATCCATAACTATACATTGGGCGAGTTTCTTGGATTTTGGTTCCTCGCCATAATCAAAAAATATTTTGACGAGCTCTTTTTCTGAGTAGGTGAGAAGGACGTCTTTGGCTGTTAGCGTTTGCGTGCAGTCCATACGCATGTCCACCGGACCTTCTTGCAAAAAAGAAAAACCTCGATCGCTTTTGTCTAACTGCGGAGAACTTACGCCAAGGTCTGCATAAACACCATGAAATTTTTGCCCAGGAAAGTGTGCAGATAAAAGATCTTGAGAATTCATAAAATTATCGTGAAAAATTTTAAAATTAAAATTTTGAAATTCATTTTTTTTAGCGTTTAATAAATTTTCGGCATATTGAATAGCTTCAAGATCTCTATCTATAGCAATTAGATTTAATTGATAATTTTTTAGCTCTTCTCTTTGCGCAAAGGAATCTATTAAATAAAGAGCATGGCCAGCTCCGCCGAGGGTGGCGTCTAAAAAAAACAACTCTTTTTCATTTTTATTCTTGAGACAGCTCAGCAAACTTTCAGATGGGAATAAATTATCTATAGTTTCTTTTTTTAGAACTGTGATGTGATTGAAAGTTGTAGTCATTTTTAACCTCAGAAAAATTTTACCATGCAATAGTTGTTCTATCTTGGTCAAACATTTTTATTTCATAATGAAGAACCATTAGCAAAAAAGGTAGAAAATCATGAAATCCATTTTAAAAAAAATTTCAGTTATATTTCTTGCTGTTCTTCTTCTCAGCTTGTTTGGCTGTAATTCAACACAGGATGCAGATATGCAAGAGCCAACACCCGTCGAGAACGAAGCTAAAGCTCTACAAGATAGTATGCAACAAATAAATACCTCTATGGAGTCACTTTCTCCGCCAAAGGACATCGTGGAGGGGCCTGTGCCTCCTGAAAATAAAAATATTACCATGTACTATTATGTGCAAAGTGGAGATAACTTATCTAAAATTTCTAAAAAAATATATGGAACATCGTCGGCTTGGAAAAAATTAGCAGTGATGAATAATTTAAAAGATCCAAACCAAATTTATGCCGGCGACTTTATTCACTTTGAACTTGCTCCTGCTAGCAAGGCCTTCGCTGAGGTTTACGAAAATGCTCCGCGTGCAAAAATAGTTGTGAAAAGAGGAGATACGCTGAGTGGTGTATCGCAAACAATATTTGGGAATGCTGGAAATTGGCGAGTGCTTTGGAAAGAAAATCCACAAATTAAAAATCCAGATAGATTGGTTGTGGGGTCAGAAATTTATTTTAAGCCAAAAGCATTGAAATTTAAGGATGTATCTACGAATGTAATTGAAAAAGTAGCGCCTCAGGCTCCTTCTTCACCCGAGATGACGGACGTTCCGCCAGTGCAGAATTCAGCGGCAGAAACAGAGGAGCCCTCCGCAACGACTGAGGTTCACAGTACAATTCAGAATTAATGGGGATTAGTGTGAATATTGTCGTTAAAATATAAATTAGCTGAAATAATATCTTCACAAATTTGCTTTTTGAGTTGTTCTAAATCAGAAAATTTTTGTTCCCCACGGATATATTTTTTAGGATAAAATTTGATTTTTTTTTCATAAATATCTTCATCAAAATTCAAAATGTGCGCTTCAATTTGCAATTTTAAACCATCACTCATTGAAGGCCGAACACCGCAGTTCATCACCGCAGGAAATAGTTTTGTGCCGCGAGTATCTTCATAATCAATTTCAATGAAGCAGGCATAAACACCATGCTTAGGGATAACATAATTACAATCAAGTTTTAAATTTGCCGTTGGAAATCCAATGCCACGACCTTTGTGGTCTCCATGCACCACGATTCCTGAAAGGGTGTATGGCCTTCCCAATAAATTTTCAACATTTTCCATGTTGCCTAGTGAAATTTCATTTCTAATAATTGAAGAAGAAACAGGTTCTTTTTTGGTGATCGAATCTTCTAATGCAGAAATTTGTGAGACAATCCAGCCCTGTTTTTCTCCATAACTTTCCATGTGTGAAAAGTCACCTTGTCTATTTTTTCCATAACAAAAATCATGGCCAAGAATAACATAGTTGATATTAAAATTTGTATTAAGCCAGTGTTCGCAAAAATCATCCGCGGTAAGGGAGGCAAATTTTTCATCAAATTTTTGCACAACAACGGCACTTGCGCCATAGCTTAAAAGTAAAGAAATTTTATTGGAAAGATTTGTTAGGAGAGATTTTTGATTATGGGGAGAAAAATAGTCTGAGGAATGTGGATCAAAAGTGACAATCACGATGGGGCTGTTTTGCACCATGCTTTTCATGGACTCAATAAGATGCTTGTGGCCAAGATGCACGCCATCAAAGTTTCCAAACGTGATACAAACAGGTTTTTTATCTTGAATAAGGTCTTTATTTCCGTAAACTTCAAAGGGTAAATTATTTTTAATCATTGAGCCTATACCTGTAAAAGCGAGAAATCGGCAATGTCGTCGTAGAGTTTGCGAACCTGAAATAAAAGCGCGAGTCTATTTGCCTTTATTTGGGGATTGCTGTCGTTGACCATAACGTTTTCAAAAAATTGAGCAAGAGGCTGTGCTAAGCTTTCAAGTTCATTTAACAAGTCTGTATAATTTTGTTCTTGAATAAGTTGACTGAGTCGTGTTTTTTTCGTTTTCACCTCTTCAAAAAGATTTTTTTCTTCCTGCGCCAATAATAAGTCAAATTGAATAGAATGCATTTGCACATGAGATGTCAAATTGCGAGCACGACGGTAGGGGTTTAACGCATCAATGAGCGAATATTGAGTGTCTTTTATACGTAGATCAATAACTTTAATAAATGGAATAACTGTAGACAATGGTTTTTCCATAAGCTGGATGGTTAAAGAGTCTACTGCGCGAGGGTCAAATTCTTCTTTTAGTGAAGCTTTTACTCTGTCTAACAAAAATAAAATGGTCTTGTCTTTGGTTTTTTCGTGGATGTGAATGGACGATTTTTCCATATTTTCAAGACATAACTGTATGCATAAATTTAAGGAAAAATTTAAAATATTTTTTTCTTGTTTTAAACCGACAATTCTTGCAATGGAAAGAGCGAGCCTGCGCATACCAAGAGGGTCTTTGTTGCCTTTTGGCTCAACGCCAGAATTAATCATCATGCACAAGGAATCTAATTTATCTATAAGAGATAAATTGAGTGCGTAAAAGTTTGTTGGAAGTTCAGAATTAGCGCCTGTGGGCAAATAATGTTGTTCAATGGCAGAGGCAACTTCGTTTGAATTTTTTTCATTTTTAAGAATATTTTGTGTGCGTGCAAGAATTCCTCCCATAATTCCCTGCATTTCATCGGGGAATTCTTGAACACAGCCGCTTTTTAAATCGGCCTTGCAGAAAAGCGCAGCGGTTTGTAAAATGTCCTCTCGTGACTCCTCTACGGAATTCTGTAGGAGTATTTGTGTTGCAAATTGTTTTAAACGCTCTGATTTATCAAATAAAGTTCCCATGTTTTCTTGGAAAGTTTGCGTTTTTAAGCGTTCTCTAAATTCAGAAAAAGGAGTTGCTAAGTCTGTGTCATAATAAAATGTGCCGTCGTCGAGTCTGCCAGTAACCACATTTTTTGTTCCTTCAATCATGGTTTCAATGTGATTGCATTTGTAATTTGCAACGCCTATGTAAAATGGCAATAATCCATCTCCGCTAAGGCTTTCAACGGTAAAATAATTCATATGTTCTTTTAACACGCTACAAATTAATGACCTCGGTAGCCTCAAGTAATGCGGCTCAAATTGCGCATAAAATACGTAGGGGCTTTCAAATAAACCAGCGCATTTATTTAACAAGCTATCGTCCATTACAAGTTTTCCGCCGATTTTTTCCGTAATTTTTAAGACTTCATTTAAAATAAAATCTTTTCTTTTTTGAGGGCAAATTTCAATATTTAAGCTTCGTAAAACTTGTTCATAGTCGCTTGCATATTTTATTTCAATTGGTTGTGGTGACTGAATTCCTTGACCGTAAATGAAGTTTGCAGATTCAATGCCAAACATTTCAAGAGGAATAATTTTATCTTCTGCAAGAGCGAGTGCGGAGCGCACAGGGCGAATAAATGAAGGACTAATTTCTTCTGGCAACCACTTCATTTTTAGTGGTGCATTTAAGGAATAAATCCATTTTTTGAATCCATTTGCAAGCAGTATAGGAAAAGGGTTTCTCGGAGAATTTTTTTCAAAATACAAAAAAGTGCCATCGGTTTTTGATTTAAATATGACCTTATTTGCGTCAATATTGTTCTTTTTACAAAATCCAAGTCCAGCCTGGGTTAATGTTCCATCAGTATTTTTAGCAATACGTTCTGCAGGGCCCCAGAATTCAATTTTTTCATCGGGAGTGAGGGAAGGAACATTTGTAAATTGTAAAGCAATTCTCCTAGAAGAAATGGTTATTTTTTGTGTTAATTCATCTAAAAAATTAGTTTTATATTTTTCTTTTTCTTCGTGGATGAATGATCTTACTTTATTTTGTAATTCTCTTAAGGCGGATTGTTGAAATGAGGGAGGCATTTCTTCAACTCCCAATTCGAAAGTTACACTAACAAGTTTCTTACTTATCCCACCCCATTCCATATTTTTTTCTGAATCTGTGCGATTATGTTTTTGAGTATCTGCGTCTATTTTTGGAGCAGATTTTATATTATATATTGGCTTACGCGCATCAGTATCCAACCTATTTAACAATGGATATCCTAATTTTTCTCTTTCTGTTTTGTATACTGCAGCGCATTTTTTAGCGCAATCACGCACTCTGCCAATGTAACGCTGGCGCTCGCTCACTGAAACTGCTCCGCGTGCATCGAGTAAATTAAATGCGTGTGATGCCTGCAAAACATAATCGTAGGCTGGCAGCACTAAATTTTTTTCACAAAGCTGAGAAACTTTTTCTTCACACTTATCAAACTGAGCGAGTAAATCTTGAATACTAGCTTCTTTAAAATTAAAATGAGAAAATTCAAACTCATTTTGATAATAAATATCTCCATAAGTAAAATGTTCGTTGAATGGAATATCAAGACCATTTTTAATTCCATGTGCGTACATATATAAGCGTTCTAAGCCGTAAGTAATTTCTCCGCAAACAACATCTATATCAAGCCCACCCAGTTGTTGAAAATAGGTAAATTGCGTGACTTCTTGAGCATTTGCCCGGACTTCCCAACCAAGCCCCCATGCGCCCAGTGTTGGTCCTTTCCAGTCATCTTCCAGTAAACCAATATCGTTATCTTTTAAATTAATTCCAACATGTTCTAGAGATTTAAGAAAAATATCAATAATATTTGACGGTGATGGTTTTAGCAAAACCTGCAACTGATAGTAGTGCTGAAAACGGTATGGGCTTTTGCCGTAGCGGCCGTCCACGGGTCTTCTGCAAGGTTGCACATAAACGCCCCTCCAAGGTTCAGGCCCTAATCCTTTTAAAAAAGTGTGCGGGTGAAAGGTGCCTGCGCCCATTTGGGAATCGTAGGGTTGGCTCCAAATACAGCCGTAGCTAACCCAATATTGGCATAGAGAAATGATGAATTCTTGGAAGTTTTTTGCTTGAGTCGCTTGAATCACTTGATGGACCTTTGTATTGTTAAGTGGAGAAAAATTCTTTCCCTTGCCTAATAGGTTAATTAATTATACACGTAGCTGCTAGGGCAATTCGACTACAGCGCTTGGCACAATATAATATTTGTGCCGGTGAGGAAAGTCCGGACTTCATTGAGCAAGGTGCTGGCTAACGGCCAGGCGGAGCTTCGGCTTTGACGGAAAGTGCAACAGAAAATAAACAGCCGTAAGCGCTTGCGCTGGCAATGGTGAAACTGTGAGGTAAGAGCTCACATATGTGGTTGGCAACAACCAGTACGGCAAACCCCACCTGAAGCAAGACCAAATAGGAGTGAAGAATCTGCTCGATTCGTTTGACATTCGGGTTGGTTGCAAGGATTGTTACGGTAACGTAACGGCAAGAGAAATTGTAGTTAGTACAGAATCCGGCTTATGGGTTGCCCTTATTTTTTATGTTTAATTTTGTTTAGAAAGGACTCGCTTATGTTCAACCGCAATCAATTTTTTTCTTCATCGCAGGCTGCTGAAGTTTCTTTTTTCACTTCGGAAAGCGTAAGCGAAGGTCACCCTGATAAAGTTGCCGATCAAATATCAGACAGCATTCTTGATGAACTGCTAACATTCGATCCAAAAGCTCGCGTTGCTTGCGAAGCATTATGCAAAACAGGTTTGGTTGTGATCGCTGGCGAAATTACATTAAATAATGAAGTTGTTCGTGAAAATGAAGTTAAACTAAATCGTAAAATGAAAAGTTATTCTGACGTTGCTCGTTCGGTTATTAAGGAAATTGGCTACGACGATCCTGCCAATGGATTTGAATACAGAAGCTGCGGAGTTATTGTGGCACTTGATGAACAATCACCAGATATTGCTCAAGGTGTGAATGAAGGCGAAGGCTTACACAAAGAACAAGGAGCTGGCGATCAAGGAATGATGTTTGGTTACGCTACAAATGAAACTCCAGAATATATGCCTGCAACATTGCAATATGCTCACTCTATTTTAAGCAATCTTTCTAAGGCTAGAAAAGAAAAAGTTGTAGATTGGCTTCGCCCAGACGCAAAATCGCAAGTTACTGTTGAATATCATAACGGGGAAATTCGTCGCGTTGATACCGTTGTTGTGAGTACTATGCATGCTGAAAATGTCACTCAAGAACAAATAAAGTCTTTTGTTATTGAAAATATTATTAAAAAAACAGTTCCATCGCACCTCTTAGACTCCAACACAAAGTACCATATTAATCCGACCGGTAAATTTGTCGTGGGAGGTCCTCAAGGAGACTGCGGTCTTACCGGCCGAAAAATTATTGTTGATACGTACGGTGGTCACGGTGCTCACGGTGGTGGTGCTTTTTCTGGAAAAGATCCCACAAAAGTAGACCGTTCTGCTGCTTATATGGGCCGATATATTGCTAAAAATATTGTTGCTGCTGGCCTTGCCGATAAAGCACTTGTGCAAATTGCATATGCTATTGGTGTTGCAAAACCTGTAAGCGTTAATGTGCAAACTTATGGCACAGAAAAAGTGTCTCGAGTAAAAATTGAAAATGCTGTAAAAAAAGTATTTGACATGACTCCCTCTGGAATTGTGAAGGCGTTTGACCTTTTGCATCCGCATAAACAAGGTTTTAGATATGCAGAAACAGCGTCTTATGGACACTTTGGGCGCGAAAAATTTCCTTGGGAAAAAATGGATAAAGTAACAGAGTTGAAAAATAGTATTTAAATAATGCCAAACCACTCAAGCTCGGCGCGTCAATGTTGGTGTTGTATTAGGGACAAGTTTCATTGATGATTGAACCTCTTCAATTACTTCTTCAGACGTACGGCATCTATATATAATTTTATCTAGTTTTGTAGAATCTAGTCTGAGTAGGTCTTTTATAGAAATTTTAGGTTTTTGCTCCGCATTGTTATTGCCTATACCCAAAGCAACCACCACTGGAATTTCTTTTAATGCTTCTATACAAGTCGGATTTTCCTGATGAATTTTCTTCAACTCAGCCTCTGTAGTAAGTCCTTTCAAGACAAAATCTTCTAAGCCATAATCCTTATATATTCCCTTAAAGTCTTGAGTGTTGTTTTCTTGTTGAAAACATTCTTCAGAAGGGATTCCTTTTGTTGAAAGACGGTTTTTTTGGAAACTTGGATTATTGTAAGGATCTATTAATTTATTTCCTGAATGTGTACTAGGTATGCCGTGTAATTTTTTTATTTCAGTCATAAGGTTTTATCTCCAAACGTGGGTGCTTCCGTTTAAGATGCTAGCATACGAGGTAGAATCCCGTTATGGAGGTAGAAATGTTCTGTTTAGTTTTTGACACAATTAAAAGCTGACGCATCTAAACAATATTCAAAATAATGTACTTTTGGTGTCAATTGTTGTGTTGCAAAAGCAGCGCAATACATATCGTCCACAAAAATTTTTTCTATAGTCCATAAATTTGCCTTCTGTGAGCTGTCATGAAAAATAATTGTTGGTTTTTTTGTTGTCTCCGTAATAGTAAATTTTTTTGTATCGTAAGAAAAACCGTAACCCAATGCTTTGATAACAGACTCTTTATAAGTCCATAATTGATAAAAAAACTGTAATTTATTTTCAAATGAAATATTGCTCCAGGTGTCATATTCAATTTCGGAAAAAACAATTTTTGCAATTGAATCAAAATCTGGTATGGGGCTAAGTTGTTCAATATCAACACCTATTGGGCTTTCAAGAGTGAACGCAAGAACAATAACATTATTGGAGTGAGTGACACTAAATTGAATTGGTAAAACATTTTCCTCTGAGGCAAGATATGGTTTCCCAAATTCACTGTAACTTAAAATTATTTTATGAATTGGTATATTTGTATATTTAGAAAGAATTTTTTTTAAAATGGAGCGAGCGGTGATAAAGCAGGAACGATCTTTTTTATTGTGAAAAGCATTCGCTCGATCCAATTCATGTTGAGATAAGCTTTGCTCTAACTGCCGAATACATAATTCATCTTCAGTTAAGAAGACTTTCCATAAATGAACATGGTTGGCATCTAGCACTAAATTGTTACTAATGACTTTCTAATCTCTCCGGTGTGTTAACCAAATCGTAACATACTGGGTAAATCATGTATAGGGCTTTTGAGCTACTACAAACCCCCTACTTTTCTTTTTCACTCCAAAAAGCTATGGTTGCGCGTTGTTTGTGGAAAAATAGTGAGGAAGAAAAAACACGTGAGATTAAAAATTTTTTTTATAAAAATGTTCTTCATATTAATGAGTAGCTTAACATTAAATTTGTATGCGCAAAATCCTCTCACTGTTGCATCTCTCAATAAAGCTTGGGCGGACAGGGAGACTGAAGATGGGCAAATAAAAATACTAAAATTGATTCAGAGTGAGCCAAAAATTCCAGAGAATTTTGAAATTGCATGGCAGATGTCTCGGTTGGTTTATTTTAGTGGTAATTTTGGTATTGGCGAAAAACTCTCTAAAGACGAACATATAAAAATGTTTGAGTTTGGCTACAAAACGGCAGAAATTGCACGAAAGCTCAATCCAGATAGGGTTGAAGGGCATTATTGGTATGCCGTTAATTTGGGTTCATATGGTCTTGCGAGAGGTGTGTTAACTGCCTTGAGTAATGCCAAGATTGGACGAGATGCTCTTCTTGAAGCTTCAAAAATAGATCCGATGTACCACTGGGCCGGTGCGTACAGAGTGCTTGGACGATATTATCAGGAAGTTCCTGGAATTATTTCTTTTGGAGATAAGAAAATAGCAAAAGAATATTTTGAAAAGGCGATTAAAATTGCTCCTAATTTTCGTCTCAATACAGCGTATCTTGGAGCCCTTGAGAGTGATGGAGGCGATAAGGAAAAGGCCTTAAAATTGTTTCAGGAAGCAGAAAAAATGACGGATGTTGATGGAAAAGAAGAAGAAAGCCACTACAAGCGCAATCTTGCTTTAGATATAAAAAAAATTGTAGACTAGGGCACGCTTTAAGTACGGTCGCTATTTTAGAATAAGGAAAAAATAATATGTCAGCGTCGAAGTTTATTATTGGTGGAATTTTTGTTCTTGCAGCAGTTGTGTCTGTTGTCCCACTATTCAGGAGTGATTTTAAAAGTTATTCAATGCATTCAAAGGTTGAAAATACTGAAAAGGAAGCTTCGCAAAAGAATCTTTTCTTTGAGTCTTCCAAGTTAAGCCAAAGTGGCACTAGCGTCACGAGTGAGGACATTGGTTCCTATAACGGCGTTGTTGTGAAGCGATCTGATTTAAATCCAAAAGAAAAACAAAGTTTATTTGATGCAGAAACTCAAATATACAAGGCGCAGGAAAATATTTTAGCAAGAAAATATTTTGATTCTATTATTGAAAAATATGCTAAAGACAAAAAAATACTGGATAAAAATGAGGCTCGGAAAGAATATATAAGTGAGAATGTTAAAGTCGCCGACAAAGAAATAAAGGATTTCATACAACAAAATATTGATAATCCACAGTTGAAGGGAAAGTCGACTGAAGAACAAATGAGTTTGGTTAAGCCTTATTTAGCGCAACAAGCTGCAGGAGATTTTTTTAGAGATGTTGTTGCAAAAGCAAAAGAAGAAGGTCTTATTAAAGTAACAGGCGTACAATTGCCCGAGTCTCCTCGTATTCAAGTTGATATTACAAACGCTCCAAGTAAAGGTTCTCCAAAGGCTCCTATTACAATTGTTGAATTTGCAGACTTTCAATGCCCTTATTGTTATTCCGTTGAGTCGACTGTTAAGGCGATATCTGAAAAATATAAAAACCAAATCCACTTTGTATTTAGAAGTTACCCTTTAATTCAACTGCATCCACAAGCTGTAAATGCTTCTGTCGCAGCGGAATGTGCTCAGAATCAGGGTAAATTTTGGGAAATGCATGGCATTCTTTTTGAAAATCACGCGAAACTCGCAGATAATGTGTATGATGTTTTTGCAAAAAAAGTTGGATTGGATATGAATAAGTTTCAAAGTTGTTTTAAAGATTCAACTGTAAGAGAAAAAGTTATGAATGATGCTGAGTATGGGCAAAGCTTAGGTATCAATGCAACTCCTGCATTTTATATCAACGGGATTTTAATTATGGGCGCTCAAGCAGAGTCTGAATTTATGAGTATAATTGATAAAGAATTAGCAAAAAAATAAGCATACAATTTCTAACAAATTATAGTTATGTTGCGAGGTTCAATGGAAAAAGTTCCATCCAATGAAGTACTGGGCAAACAAGTTAAAGTAACAGTCCTTGATAAGCAGGGTAAAATAATTGATGAATTTACTATGCGGGGTGGGATGAATTTGTGGGTTTTTCTTCGTAAAAGAGGACTTCCTATTGGTTCCGCTTGCTCGGGTGTTGGGGTGTGCGCTGCATGTGATGTTAAGATTAAAGAGCTGAGTGAAAATTCAATTTCTATTAAAAATGACTTTGAGAAAGAAAGCTTACAAAGAAATAATAAACCTACGGAATGCAGATTGGCGTGTTTATGTCGAGTGTATAATGATGTAGAAGTTCAAGCAGATTATTGGTAGCAGCTTAAAAAAATTTATTGATGCTTCGTTGCTATTGTTTTTCTTGTGGTTTGCACGCAGCATCTGCTTTTTCAATTTTGTCTTTGCACATCATGCTAGCGGCTTGTCCGGCTGCTTTGTCTGAAGCCGTTTTTCCCATGTCACTTGTGGTTATTTTTGCGGCTAGGCCACCGAGTAGTCCCGAGGAAGCCTCTGTGCCCGCCTTTATGCAAGCGTTGGCATCCATTTGAGCTGTTCCACATGTTAATACGTAGGCATCGCATTT
>JAZKEW010000128.1:0-11141 GCA_040386785.1 Bdellovibrionota bacterium | reverse complement strand
AAGAGCTGAACAACGCTGAGCTTGATAAGATAATTGTAATATATTTCATAGAGTCTCCTTATACGACTTAATGGGAAGTTGCATTATTCTAAACAAAATAATTATTAAATCAATGTGATTAAAAAGTCTATATAAATAAGGTAAGATAATTTTCAATACAACTTTCATCGGGTCTGTTTTTATAGGAGAGCCTACGTGTCTAAATTGGATAGTCATTCTATAGAGAGTTTTCTCAAAGAAAAAAGAAAATTTTCTCCAAGTAAAAATTTTGCAAAGAATAACTTATTAAAAAGTATTAAAGAATATGATAAACTATATAAAGAATCCATTAAATCACCAGAAAAATTTTGGAAAAAAATGGCTGAAAAATATTTGCATTTTTTTCACAAAGGGGAAACAATTTATGAATTTAATGATTATCGTGTGCAGTGGTTTTCAGACTATACGACAAATGTATCGTATAATTGTCTTGACAGACATTTAACAAATAGTTCAAAAAATAAGGCAGCGATTATATGGGAAGGTGAAAATGGAGAAGTCACAACACTAACTTATTTACAGCTTTCTTTAGAGGTCAATAAAGCTGCAAATATGCTAAAGAGCCTTGGTGTGAAAAGCGGAGATCGAATTGCAATTTATTTGCCTCTGATTCCTGAGGCCGTCGTCGCCATGCTTGCTTGTACACGCATTGGAGCACCACATACAGTTATTTTTGGTGGATTTAGTTCACAATCTTTACAAGACAGAATAAACGATTCTGGCTGCAAAATATTAATTACAGCCGATGGCGGATACAGAAAAGGTGTCGCCACTCCCATGAAAAATATTGCTGACTTAGCTTGTGAAAATAGTCCAATAATTCAAACAATGATAGTCGTTGAACGAACAAAAACAAAAATTAATATGCAGCCAAAACGTGATTTTTATTGGTCAGAACTTATGGCTAAGCAAAGTTCACAATGCGAGCCAGAAAAACTAGCTGCAGAGCATCCTCTTTTTATTCTATATACGAGTGGTACCACTGGAAAACCAAAAGGTCTTTTACACACGACAGCGGGTTATTTATTGGGTGTTACTTTAACTAGTCAATATATTTTTGATATTAAAGATACAGATGTTTATTGGTGCACAGCGGATATTGGTTGGATTACGGGGCATAGCTATGTTGTGTATGGTCCACTTAGTTTAGGGGCAACAGTTTTTATTTATGAGGGTGCGCCCACTTACCCTAATGTGGATAGATTTTGGCAAATGATTGCCAAACATAAAATTACCACTTTATACACGGCCCCAACGGCAATTCGAATGTTTATTCGACATGGTTCAGAGTGGCCTTTAAAACACGATTTATCTTCTTTAAGGCTTCTTGGAAGCGTTGGGGAGCCAATTAATCCAGAGGCATGGATGTGGTACTTTGAAATTGTTGGCAATAAAAATTGCCCAATTGTGGACACTTGGTGGCAAACAGAGACTGGTGCCATTATGATTTCTCCAATTCCCTCTGTTACTTTGACGAAGCCGGGCAGTGCCACTCTACCTTTTTTTGGAATAGATCCTGTTCTTTTAGAACAAGATGGGACTCCTGTACAAAAAAATAAGGGAGGCCTGTTGTGTATAAAAAAACCTTGGCCTTCTATTGCAAGAACAATTTATGGCGATCACGAACGCTACAAAAAAACATACTGGCAAGAAATTGAAGGGGTTTATTTTACGGGTGATGGCGCGCATCAGGATGAAGAAGGTTATTTTTGGATTATGGGCCGTGTGGATGATGTTGTGAATGTCAGCGGGCACAGGCTCGGAACCATGGAAGTCGAAAGCGCTATTGTGCAACACGAAAGTGTCGCCGAGTGTGCCGTTGTTGGAAAACCAGACTCCATTAAAGGGCAGAGTTTGGTTGCATTTGTTACCTTAAAAAACTTACAACTGCCTTCAAAAGAATTAAAAGAAAGTATTTCTAAATTAGTCGAAAAGGAAATTGGTGCTATTGCTAGGCCGGAAGAAATTCGTTTTACGGAAGTTTTGCCTAAAACCCGCAGTGGAAAAATTATGCGTCGACTTTTGCGTGAATTAGCGGCTTCTGGTTCTATAAAAGGCGATACAACAACCCTAGAAGATTTTTCCGTTATACAAAGCCTGCAAAAAGGAGCGTCTGACGAGGAGTGATTGTTCTTCCTTTGTCCACATGCTAGCGTTTTCAAACAAGATGTCAAAATTGCGTGTGTTTTATGACAATTGCAGGTGGTTTTACACAAAAGTCCAAGAAATAGAGTCTTTTTAAACATTTTGGAGATAGTAAGAAATGGAAAGGGTTCCCGTTGGGTACAAAGCAATATGTGATAAATTAGACCTTTCCACCCTACCCAATTATTGTGAATCTTATATAGTAAAACAAGGCCGAGGAAAGATAATTATCGAAGGCCATCGTGAAATAAGGTTGTATCCAAAGTCATATGCTTTGAATAATGAAAACGATACCATTGCACACTTGGAATTTGCTCTAAAATATGAAGGCATTAATCTTGAAATTATAACGGCTTTTTTTAAAAAAATTAAATTCACTGAAGTCATCAAATATATTCAAAAACAGCCAACTGGAATATACGCACGAAAAATGTGGTATCTATACGAATTTTTAACAGAACAACAGCTCGATATTCAGGATTGCCAACGTATTAAATATGTTGATTTACTTGATCCAAAAATATATTTTACTGGCAAAATAATTAAGAGCTCTCGTCATGCAATTAATAATAATTTATTAGGAAATAAAAACTTTTGTCCTTTTGTGAGAAGAACTAAAGTATTGGAAACATATATCGAATTAAATTTATCTGATAAAGTAAATTATTTACTAAAAAAATATGATGCAAAATTTGTTTCACGAGTATGCAGTTATTTATACACAAAAGAAACAATGTCGTCATATCAAATAGAAAAAGAACAGCCAGATAAGGCTCGTGTTTCTCGATTTATTGCAATGCTTCAAAAAGCTCCATCAATAGAATATTTGTCGAAAGAGGTATTAATTCAACTTCAAAATATGATTGTCGATATTAGGTTTAAAGACAGTGATTATAGATGCACGCAAAATTATGTTGGAGAAAGTGTCCAGCAACAATTTGAGAAAATACATTATATTTCACCAAAATTTGAAGATGTATCAGAGTTGATGCAAGGTCTTTTAGACTCGCTTGAAAGGATGTTTATTTCTCAAAATGCACATCCAGTGATTATTGCAGCTGCTATCGCATTTGGATTTGTTTTTATCCATCCTTTTGAAGATGGTAATGGCAGAATTCACAGATTTTTAATTCATTATATTTTGTCAAAAAAAGAATATACTCCTAATGATATTCTTTTTCCTATTTCTTCTATTATGCTTCAAAAAATGGAAAATTACGATGCAATATTAGAATCGTTCTCTAGGCCTTTGCTATCTGTTTTAACAAATTATGAGTTGTCAAATGAAGGTAAACTTGCTGTAAATCAAGAAAGTAAGGCGTTTTACCAATACATTGATTATACAGCAATATCAGAATATTTATTTTCTTGTATTAGTGATTCAATTTATTCACATATTGAAAAAGAAATTAAATTTCTTTTAAGTTACGATAAAGTAAAGAAATGCATTCAAGAAATTGTTGATATGCCAGATAAAAAAATTGATTTATTTATAAAGTTTGTCACTCAAAATAAGGGCGTTTTATCCAACCAAAAAAAAGAGCGTTTTTTTTCCATGCTAACGGATGACGAAATTGAGTGTTTATCTAAAATTATAAATGAAACTATGGATATGAATGAAGTTCTAGATTAAATTAAAATTATTCTTGACGCCTATTATTTGTACGTGTACAGTTTCGCATGTTTGCTGTGTAATTAGTAAGGTGTCGGTTATGTCATTCGGTCTTTTAGAAGAATATAAGTTACTACTAGAGAGCATTTTCATAACCTTATCTGTAAATTTTTAATTTTAGCTCCGCATTGCGGGGCTTTTTTTTTACCATTTTGTTTAGGAGTTCATCATGTCAGAATACGTTAAAGTGGCTTCATATGAGGGGCGTAAGGGAGAAATTCGCAAGGTTGTCCTTCTCTATTCAGGAGGACTCGATACCTCTGTCATGTTAAAATGGATTCAGGAAGCTTACAACGCACAAGTTATTGCACTGACTATTGATATTGGCCAACAATCAGAAAATCTGGAAGAAATTAGACAAAAAGCTCTGAATTTAGGTGCAATTAAAGCTTATGTTATTGATGCAAAAAAAGAGTTCGCCTACCATTTTCTAGCGAAAGGAATTAAGGCAAATGCTCGGTATCAAGGTGATTATCACCTTGCAACTCCCTTGGGGCGGCCACTTTTAGCTAAAATTGCCGTTGACATTGCTAGACAAGAAAATTGTGATTGTATTGCCCACGGCTGTACAGGCAAAGGAAATGATCAAGTTCGAATTGAAGGGACAGTTCTAACTCTCGCTCCAGAAATGAAAATTATTGCGCCTGTGCGTGAATGGGGAATGGGACGTGACGAAGAGCTTGAGTATGCTGCAAAACACAATATCCCTGTGAAACAAACAAAAGAGTCGCCATATAGTTATGATGACAACATGTGGGGAATTTCAGCAGAAGGCGGCGAAATTGAGAACCCGGCACTTGTTCCAAATTTGTCCGCAATTTTACAAATTTGTAATATTATTGAAAAAACTCCGAACGAATCCGCTACTGTCAAGTTGGGGTTTTTGCGAGGAATTCCCGTGCAATTGAATGGCGTTGATATGGATTTACCATCGCTTATTTTAGAGCTTAATAAGCTTGGTGCAAAGCACGGAGTTGGCGTAACTCATCACTTAGAAGACCGTGTTGTTGGATTAAAGGTAAGAGGCGTGTATGAAGCACCTGCAGCTCACGCCATCATTCGTGCGCATGAAACTCTCGAAAAATTTGTTTGTACACGCCAAGAAAATGAATTTAAATCACTAGTCGATCAAAAATGGGGATATCTCTGCTACGGAGCTTTATGGCATGAACCACTTATGGATGATTTAAACGCATTTATTGATACTATAAATGAAAGGGTAACCGGCACTGTTACTTTAAAGTTATTTAAAGGCAAGGTTGATCCTGTGGCAGTACAAACACCAAATAGCATTTTTGACGAAAAATTGGCAACTTTTATGAAGAGCAATGCGTTTAATCAAAATGCATCTGCAGGCTTTACTGAAATTTATACAATGCAAATGCGTTTGTCTCAAGAAACAGAACGCTATGCGCTGATTTCTATTGGTGGCGATACGAATAAAGAAAAATTTGCCCCTGTTATTGCGCATCTTGAAAAACAAGGATTTGTTCTTTTTGCTACTGCAGGAACCCATGCACATCTTGCTAAGCACGGAGTGAAAAGTGTTCTTGTGCATAAAGCAAATGAAGAAAATCACAAACCTAATTTAATGGATTTGCTCAAACAAAATAGGTTCGACCTTGTTGTTAATGTTCCTTCCCCTTCTAACAGCTTGAGCGAAGAAGTTGATGGAAAACAAATTCGGAGTTGGAGTGTTAAAAACGGAGTTCAACTCATTACAGACTTTGATGTTCTCAATGCAACGGTAGAAAAAATACAAAAAAAGGCAAAATCTTCAAGCTCTAAAGTAACAGAAACGAGTAAAAAACCAGCACTATTATAGGATATGAATATGTGGAACCCTCTTAGTTTATTGCAAGAAAAAATTAAAGGTCAAGGTGGTTTTGTGAATGCGCACGCCCACTTTGACAGAGCTTATTCTGTTACTTTATCGGATATACAAGCAACAAAAGATGGCGTGAATAGCTCCCTACATGAAAAATGGAAATTGGTAGATAAATATAAACAAGAGTCTACCGAAGAATCTTATTTTGAACATATTGTTTTGGCTCTAAAATTACAGCAAGAGCAAGGCGTGCAGGCTTGTTTATCTTTTATTGATTGTGACTTTATTGCGAAAGAACGAGCTTTAAAAGCAGCCAAAAAAGCTAAAATATATGCAGCAACAGAATTGAAAATGCGTTTTTTAATTGCTTGTCAAACGTTAAAAGGTGTTGTGCAAGCAGAAGCTCGGAGTTGGTTTGAAAAGTCTTTAGAGTACGTCGATATTATTGGCGGACTTCCCGGTGCCGATGCTGGAAATGAGGCACTGCATTTAGATATTCTTTTCAAAGCAGCTAAGGAAACAAAAAAAAGAGTGCATGTGCATGTGGATCAACTCAATTCTGCTCATGAAAAAGAAACAGAACTTCTTGCAAAAAAAACAATGGAATGGGGATTGGAAGGGCAAGTGTCAGCAGTTCACGGTATTTCAATTGCAGCACATAAAAAAGAATATCGCCAAGAATTATATAGAATTTGTAAAGACGCCAATTTAAGTTTTATTGCTTGTCCTACTGCATGGATTGATAGCAGAAGAAATGAAACTCTTTCTCCCACACATAACGCAGTGACTCCAATTGACGAGCTCATTGCACACGGTTTAATTGTTGCTCTTGGTAGTGATAATATCTGTGATTTGTATAAGCCGTATGCTGATGGTAATATGCTTACAGAGCTGAGAGTATTACTGGAATCCAACCACTTTTATGAAATGGAAGAGTTGGTTAAAATTGCAACCGTAAATGGATTGAAAGTAATTGGAGCTGAATAACATGTATGATGCCAGTTTAAGTTACGAAGAAAATTATGCCAAAGGACCATTTCCGTTATTAACTTCAGGAAAAAAATTTCCAAAAATAAAATATACGGATAAACCTAAATTTGAATTTTTGGGAATTCCTTTGCATATTCCTTTTGGCGTTCCCGCTGGCCCTCTGTTAAATTCAAAATTTGTTAAAGTCGCTCTTGATGCAGGATTTTGTTTGCCAATTTACAAAACGGTGCGTTCTTCTTTTTGGGCGTGCAATGCTTGGCCAAATGTTCTTAATATTAGCGCAGAGAATAAATCTTTATTTGCTGACAATCATAATAAAGTAACAGCGGTTCAATTTGATCCACATGATTATTCAAAAAAAAATATTTCAATTTCAAATTCATTTGGTGCACCAAGTCAAAGTCCTGATGTGTGGACAGAAGATTTTTATTCTTTGTTACCTTATTCATCTCAAGTTGGTTCTCATGTGGTACTCAGCTTTCAAGGTTCAAGAATTGATACTGTGAATCTAGCAAGGGCCAAAGAGGCTTTTTATGAAGATGCACAAAAAGCCTGTGAACTTGCAGTGAATGCAGTTACAAAGACCGGATTTCATGTGCTTGAAATAAACTTAAGTTGCCCAAATGAAAGCCAGCTGCCAATTTACAAAGACGTTCCAAATTCAATTAAATTGTTGGCAGCCGTCAATGACGTGATTAAAAAACACAAACATATAAAACTTGTGGTGAAAATTGGCTCACTATCAAACGAAGAAATTCGTATGTTGCTTTCTGAAGCCTCTGAGTATATGCATGCAGTCAGTGCAATAAATACAATTTCTGCAGATATTTTATCAAAAGATGGTCAAGTTATGCTTGGTAGCAAAGCGATTTCGGGGGGTGTGTGTGGAAGCTTAATTTTTGAACAAGGTGTGCGTATGACCTCCATGCTTGCTCAGGAACGAGAAAAGCTTGGAATTAAAAAACAAAATTTGGGTATAATAGGCGTTGGTGGTGTGATGAGTGCCGATAATTTTGCGTCCTATTTAAACGCAGGTGCTGACGTAGTTCAGGCGGCAACCGGTATGATGTGGAATTTAAATTTAGCACAAGACATCGCTAATTATTTGAAAGTTTCTTATATTTTGGAGAATTAAAAATGCAAATTACCCCACAAATTAAAGAAATTGTGAAAGGTTTTTTTGAAGCAAAAGTTATTCAAATTAATACAACAAATAAATTTAAACTGGCCAGTGGTAAAGAATCTCCCATTTACTTAGATCACAGAAAAATATTCAGTTACCCGAGTTTAAGAAAATTAGTTATTCAGGAATGGTCTAGCTTAATTAGAAATGAGTATAGAAATTTTTTTGAGAAAGAAAAAAATATTGTATTCGCAGGTACTGCTACTGCAGGCATTGCTCCCGCTTATGCTCTTGCCGAAATTTTTTCGTGTGGGTTTATTTATGTCAGGGCGAAGGCAAAAGAGCATGGCCTGAAGTCAATAATTGAAGGGTTTATTCCGCATTCTGCCAATATTATTGTTGTCGATGATATGGTGACAACTGGAGGGAGTATTTTGCAATCGGCCGATAATTTAAGGCATGAAGGTTTTAAAGTACTGACCACTACAAGTATTTCTTATCATAATTTAAATAAAACTATGTCCTTGTTTAAAGAAAAGGAAATGGGTTTGTTAAGTTTATTCAAAACAACAGATATTTTAGATGTTGCTTATGGAATGAATTTTGTTGATAGCAAAGAAATGAGAAGTATTATGGAGTGGATTACAAGTTTAGATAGTTAAATGGGGGTGTGGAGTTGGTGAGAAATAAATTATTTTATCAACTTATTTTAGTTACCCATAGACAAAAAACACCTACAGAAACGTACCTGAATTTTGTGGTTGCTTGTGCTAAATCTGGTATTACATGTGTTCAATTGCGCGAAAAAAATCTTTCCTATGAAGCTTTGCTGGAATTTGGCAGACAACTTCAGCCTATTTTAAAGCCATTTTCAATTCCACTTATTGTTAATGACAATATAAAACTCGCCTTCGAATTGGATGCCGATGGTGTTCATTTAGGCCAATCAGACGGTGATGTGTGTAAAGCTCGGCAACAACTTGGAAAACATAAAAAAATTGGCCTTACAATTAATTCTATTGAGCAAATTTATGAGGCTAATTTATTACCCCTTGATTATGTTGGGATTGGCGCTATCTTTCCGACAAAAAATAAGGCCAATGTACAAACTATTTTTGGATGCGACGGCTTAAAAAAAATTTCATCTCTTTCTAAACACCCCGTGGTTGCCATTGGCGGCATTGATGAAAATAATGCGCTTGCTGTCATGCAGTCAGGAGCTCGTGGCATCGCTGCTATCGGTGCTTTTCATGAAACAAAAGATCCAATTTTAACAACAAAAAATCTACAAAAAATTCTTGAAAGAAAATCTCATGTCTGAAAAAATTCAAGTTGCCATAAAAGAATTAAAAAGAGTGAAGCCACTTGTGCTGAACTTAACAAATTATGTCACAATGGATTTTATGGCAAATGCTCTTCTTGCCATAGGAGCTGCTCCTATTATGTCTGTTTGTGATGAGGAATTGGAGGAACTTATTCAAATATGCCAATGTCTTCATATCAATTTAGGAACACTGGATAAAGATTTTATTTCTCGGTGTGATAAGGCTATTGCATATGCAAAAGAATATAAAAAACCAATTGTTTTAGACCCCGTTGGGGCAGGAGCTAGCCTTATCCGCACAAAAACGGCACAAAAATTAATACCTTCCTGTGATATTATAAAAGGAAATGCTAGCGAAATTCTTTCTTTATTTCAGGATTCAGGACAAACACGAGGTGTGGAATCCGTCCATTCCACGTTACAAGCGAAAGAACAAGCAAAAAAAATTGCCTGTGAATGGAAATGCACAGTCGTTGTGAGTGGTGCCGTTGATTTTGTGACAGATGGTTATCGAGAATCAGAAATTAATTTTGGTTCACCTTTTATGGCTGCAGTCACCGGTATGGGTTGCACGTTGAGTGCCATTATTGCCGCATTTCGAGGTGTCTTTCCAGATTCTTTCGATAGTGCGCAGTTAGCCACAACTTATTTTGGATTATGTGGGCAAGAAGCAGAAAAAAAGGCAAGCGGCCCTGGAACATTTCGCACAGAATTTATAGATAGGTTGTCAAATGAAAATTAAATGTTTAACCATTGCAGGATTTGATGGCTCTGGCGGTGCAGGAATTCAAGCAGATTTAAAAACATTTTCAGCCTTAGGGTGTTATGGAATGACGGTTTTAACTGCTTTGCCAGTCCAAAATACTTGTGGGGTTCGAAATTGTTATGAAATTCCTTTACAGGCCATTCAAGATCAATTGGAAGCTATTTTTGAAGATATCATTCCTAACAGTATTAAAATAGGAATGTTATTTTCTTCTCCTATCATTGAGCTAGTGGCTGATTTTTTAAAAAAGCATTGCCAGAATATCCCTATTGTTGTGGATCCTGTCATGGTTGCAAAAAGCGGAGATGCACTTTTGTTGCCAGATGCGGTGGAATTTTTAAAAAAGAAGCTCATTCCGTTAGCGGCAATTTTGACGCCAAATTTACCTGAAGCTCAAGCACTTGTCGGTGATTTAAATGATTCAGAAAAATTGAGTGCCGCATTGCTTGAGCTTGGCCCGCAGTCTGTTTTATTAAAAGGAGGGCATAGCCTGCAAAATACTTGCAATGATTTATTTGTGACACAACATGGAATCAGTCATTGGTTGAAAGCGGAACGTATTCATACAAAGAATACCCATGGAACTGGTTGCACTCTTTCTTCAGCAATTTGTTGCTTTCTGGCGCAAGGTTTTACGCCATTAGAGGCGTGTCAAAAAGCAAAGGAGTATTTATTGGGAGCGATAGAAGCTTCGCAAGAAAATTCTGTTGGACTTGGACATGGGCCCGTTCATCACTTTTATCATTTGTGGTCAAGGCTTAGTTATTAAAATAATTTAAATTTAGCTCGCGCGCTGCTTTAACCTCGTCAATTTTTTCACGAATCACATTTTTAGGATAAATTATAGATGCATCCTGAGTTAAAATTTTCTTCATTGCATTTATAAAACGGTCCATTTCTTCTTTTGTTTCCGTTTCTGTGGGCTCAATCATCATTGCATTTTTAACGCACAACGGAAAATGCACTGTTGGTGGGTGAATGCCATACTCAATAAGTGCTTTAGCAATTTTGCTCGTATCAAAACCAGTTTCTTTTAAATTTTTATCGTTAAAAATAACTTCATGCAAATGATGTCCCTCTACAGGAATATGAAAAACATCTTTTAATTGTGATTTAATATAATTTGCATTGAGTATGGCGTTTTCACTAACTTGTCTAAGCCCCTCTGCACCAAGTGCACGAATATAACACCATGCTCGAATAAACATGCCAAAATTTCCGTAAAAAGATTTCACTCTTCCAATAGAATTTGGT
>JAZKEW010000127.1:0-3388 GCA_040386785.1 Bdellovibrionota bacterium | reverse complement strand
CGAGCATGTTGGTGAACGAAAATCCGGCTGTTCTGTAGGCTTCAATGGAGTAACCCATTCTTTGTAAAAGTTGGGGATTATTGCCCAACGCCCGTAAAAAAAGTCCAAAACGAGAGCGAATTAAAATAAAGCTTGCGACCACAAGAACTAGGCAGAATAAGGAAGACACAAGCCATCCACAAAATTGACTTTTTTGAAATGCCCAAGAAAATAAAGTGGTTTGAGATAATAAACTCACATTGGGTCTGCCCAAAATTATGAGATTCACACTGGTTAAAATAAAAACAACGAGAACCCCTGCAAGAAGTGGATCGACTCGCCCTCCTTTTTGCACATAGCTGACAAAACTTCCAACAAGAGCACCTCCTATGAATGCAATAAGGCATGCAAAAATTGGAGGAACCCCTAAAGTAACAAGCTTAGCAAATAAAACTGCACCCAATACAAAACTCCCATCAAGGGACATGTCTGTAGCACGCAATAATGTGTAACTTGTGCTTATGCCAATGGCTAATGGGAGAAAGAGTATGGATTGGCTAAATACTGCAAAAAATAGATCAAACATGTTTACTTGTTTTCTGTATTAGGGGTACCGACAAATTCAACTTGGTAACGCAATTTATTTGCAGCATTTTGAATGGGCTCTAAGGCTAAATTTTGTGCAAGCAGTGTTTGATGATTCACAAAAATAGTCAACTCCGACATTTCTTGAATTGGAATAGAACAGGCTTGAGTTCCCTCAAGGACTCTTGCCGCCAGAAGAGCACCTTCGACCCCTATTTGTTTTTCATGCACACCTAGGGCAAAGGTTGCACCGCCATCGGCAGAGCCTTCATCGGAAGTGATGAGCGGAATTTTCTTTTGTATAGCAATTTGTGTGAGAGTAGCCACACCGCTCACAATAAGGTGATCTTTTAAGACAAAAATTCCTTGAGTTTCTTTTGGCAAAGCTTGCGCTGTCGCCATCAATTCTGGGAGCGTTGAAACCATGTGGTGTTTGATTGTAATTCCGAGAGCTTTACCAACCGCAATGGTTTTCTCAACCTCCGGCAACACTTTATCGGAAGAGCTATGTAGAAGTGACAGCTGAGTGATATTTGGATAAGTTGCATGAATAAAATTGAGAATTTTTTCCGCTGGAATTTCGTCATGCACAACAGCAATAGAACACGGTTTTAATTTGCTTCTATCAACTTCAGTAAAGTTCGCTGCCAAACTCACAATGGGCTTATTGTGAATCATGGAGACCGCCATTTGCGTTGGCATTGTCCCAATAGGCACAATGAGATCATAGTGCGCATCTTTCATTTTTTGATAAATAGCACGCTGTAAATTACTGTCACCTTGCGCATTCTCAACTTCAATGACGTATTTTTTGTGAAATTGTTGGGAAAGAGTTTGTGTAAAACCAGCAACAATTTCATCCATGGCCTTGTGCTCAAGGGGCTCGATAATGCCTATAACAATTCGGTCATCATTTTTTTTACGATAAGCTAAAAAAACAACTACCAACACAACAGACAGAATAATAAGTATTCTTTTTTTCATTGAAGACTCCGCTTAGCGATAGACATGGAACATTTTCATCAAATGTACTCATACACTAGTACGAAGCGGTGCGCAAGAGAATCTTAATTTATTTTTTCTGCCGATTTCATTCTATTATACCAATTATTTTTATATTTTGCCGCAAAATCTTTATCATACACAATCAGCAAATTTTCAGCATTTCTCATTTGTGCTGCCTTGGTAAAATTAAAGCTTCCTGTAATAACAATACTATCATCAATAATCATGACTTTATTGTGCGCAATAGCCACAGCGCGGTCATTCCACACAGGAACTTGTTCGTGTTCTAAAAATTTTGCAGCCGAATATTTTTCAGAAAACTGGCTTTTGTCTAAAATAACTCGAACTTTCACACCGCGCTTTTGAGCATCCACAATTGCTTTTGCAATTGGAGCACTGGTAAAAGAATACGCTTGCACAAGGACTTCTTTTTTCGCAGAGCCAACAACATCCACCACTAAATCGGTACAATTTCCGCCTGGGGTGAAGCAGACGTCATATTTTGTATTTTTAAAAGTGTTGCTATCTGCGAAGAAAGCAAAAGAATTATTCGAAAAAAGAAAATTAAAAACGACGGCCGCAAAAAATAACTTTATACTCATTTTTAATGATTCTCTTCTTGTAATTTGTGTAACCGAGATAAAACTTCTTTTTCATGCCCGTCTGGTGTCACGTTTTCATAAACATAACGCACGGCACCTTTATCGTTTATAATAAGAGTTGTTCTATTCCAATAAAGTTTGCCCTGCCATTCTTTTTGTCCAAAGTCTAATTCTTTGAGAAGTTTTTCTTGTGGGTCAGAAAGAAGCTCAACCATTAATTTGTGTTTTTGGCAAAAACTATCGTGAGAAGCAACGTCGTCATTGCTTAGTCCAACCACTTTTGCGTTCAGGCGGTCAAACTCACCTTGCTTGGCAGAAAAGCCTGTTGCTTCAAGTGTGCAACCAGGGGTGTCGTCTTTGGGGTAAATAAATAAAACAATCCACTTGCCAAGGTAGTCATCGTTTCTACGAATTTTATTGTTCTGGTTATAAAGGGAAAAATAGGGGAGTAAATCGCCGACTTTGACCATGTTTGAAACTCCAATTTGAGGGTTTAGTGCTTTGTCCAAAACTGAATATAGGCCAAATGAGGTTGAGATTCAAATGAGTTCCGAAATTAAACAAATTTGTAGCAAATATTGTTTTTACAAAAAATTCGTGACATATTATAATATATCTTAAACTGAAGGGAATTTTATGGAAAACCAAGGACAAAAAGAAACAGTCGACGCACAAGAATCTATTGTTAAAAAAAGTGTGGAAAAAGACCGTGTGGTTGTGGTAGACGCACTCCGTACTCCCTTTGTCAAATCATTTGGCGTCTTCGAAAATGAAACAGCATTGTCACTTAGCACGAAGATTGTGACAGATATTGTCGCAAGAACTGGCGTCAATGCTGGCGATATTGACGAGTGCATTTGGGGAGTCGTGGTTCCTCAGGTTAAAAATGCAAACTTAGCTCGAGAAATTATTTTATTTTCAGGTTTACCAAAAACAATTCCTGGCTTTACTTTAAATAAAGCGTGCGACTCCTCCCTTCAATCCGTAGAAATTGCAGCCGACAGAATTCGTTTGGGCAAAAATAAACTTGTGCTTGCGGGGGGAGTAGAAGTTTTGTCCGATGTGCCAATTCCCTTTTCCGACGAAGCACGCCGTTTTTTAACCAAATTATCAAAAGCAAAAACATTAAAAGATAAACTATCTCTCATGGTAGGAGTGAAAACAAAATGGTTTTTACCAAAAGCACCAAGTATTACTGAGCCATTTACAGGCTTATC
>JAZKEW010000126.1:0-1852 GCA_040386785.1 Bdellovibrionota bacterium | reverse complement strand
TTTTATTAAGTACAAAAGCAAGTCGAGGGGGCCATCAAAATTTTCTAGCCGAAGGTGCATTTATGTTGCCAACTTTATAGGAGTTATTTACGAACTAGTGTATCACACCTATTATATGGATTAAAGGTTAATCCCTTCATTCCTAGGGAAAACGAATGCTTTTACACGAACTCGTTTCTTCGGCTGAGCCACGAAATGACAAAGTAAATTAGGACGAATTAAATTGCAAAAATTAAAACTATTTTTAATTGGCTGTGGCTTTTTTTGGATTTTTGCCTGGTCTGTATTTGGTAGTTTACTAGGCGCAAAAATAAATCTTGTTGTTGCCAGTGGCTCTGACCTGATGTGGCTTGTCGGTTTACAAAAAAGCTTGCTCACCGCAGCGCATTCTCACATGAATAGCATGGCCATAAGCCTTATTTTATTTGCTCTAACAATAAGCCACATCAGCTCTTTCATTTCTAAATACATGATAAAAGTAGTTTGCTTTGGCAATTTAATTTCCATACCTATTTTTGGATTTGGCATGCTGCTTGAAGCCTTTTACCCCCCCGCCGCAGGGCATTTTTCTGTTTTTACCGCCTTGGTTGCACTGGGCGCAATTCTTTATATGATAACTGTAATGTTCTGGGCTAGTTTTTTTATTCTAGGTTGTATCAAAAAGTAAGTAAAATTTTATGACATACAAGAGAGTTATTTTTGTTTCACGTCTTTCCGCCATTGGTGACGTCATTATGGCCGCTCATGCCGTACAGTTACTTGTATTAAATGGTTATTACCCTGTCTTTTTGACGGCAAAATCTTTAAAACAAATTCCAGAATCTATGCCTTATTTAAATTTATTTGTATGCACTGAAAAAGAAAATACAACCCAATTTTATATGCAAAATAGCGAAATTTCACAAAGCGAATTTGTTCAATTTATAAAGACGCTTCCAGTAGAAAATCGTCCTTTATTTCTTGATTTACAAAAAACAGCGAGAAGCAAAAGAGCAATATCTGAAATTAAAAAAATCATCAAATTTGAAAAATATTATTCTGTCCCCAAAAGAACATTGTACCGAATATTTTTAATTTTTCTTGCGTTTATATTTTTTAGTCAACGCAAACGAACAAAAGACCTGAACTTAAAAACCATACAAACAATAGAAGATTTACAAGAAAACTCTATTAAAAAAATAGTTTTAAGAGATGGAAAAGAATTTATTCCCTTAAAACAGGCCACGCCTTTCCTCACTCAAAACAGTATGGTTGCTTGCAAATATATTTGTTTATTTCCTGGTGCAAGTGGATTTGTAAAAATGTGGCCCAAAGAAAATTTTCGCGATTTAATGAATCTTATTTTAGAGCAAACTCAGTTTAAAATTATATTGTGTGGAGCGCAGTCAGAAGTGATGATTGGTGAATATCTCGATTTTCCTGCAAATGATAGAGTTGTGAATTATATCAATCAAACAAGTCTAACACAGACCTTAAATTTAATTGCAAATGCAAAATATGTTGTCACCAATGATTCTTTTCCTGCTCACGCAGCAGAAGTCTTTGGCATTCCTGCGACTGTTTTATTTGGTGCAACCTCCCCTAAGTTTGGTTTTGCGCCAAGAGCGGAATACATTCAAATTGAATATCAAAATTTATCATGTAGCCCTTGCACAAGACATGGCAAAGGTAAGTGCCGTTTTTCAAACCTAAAGTGTTTGAAAGAAATAAGGGCTGATAGTGTTTTTGAAAATATGAAAGCTAAAATAAACGCATAATTTTACGGAAAGCGAATATTAAACTTAGGGAATAGATAATAGAAGAATAAAAAAAGGCTGCACAGAGCTACTCTCCCACACTTAAGAGTGCAGTA
>JAZKEW010000125.1:10068-21243 GCA_040386785.1 Bdellovibrionota bacterium | reverse complement strand
TCCCTGTTTTTTCCATAATATTCAATTAAATTTTTGCATTTATTTTGTGTTGCTAAAAGGGCCGCTTCTGCTAACTTTAATTGTTTAATTCTGTCTGCAAATAAAACAATAAACTCGTTATCAGGGAACTCTTGATTATATGTCTTTATAATTTTATCTTGAATTTCTGCTTTTTGAACCACATTATTTTTTTTATCTTTAAAAGTTTCTGCTGTGGCATCCATTAAGTCAGAACTCATGAGACAGGCTTTTGCCTGTCTTTTTAAATCAGCCCGAGAAAATTTTATTTTTTCACTAATGTCTTTGTATTCAAGTTTTCTTAATTTTGGAGTTAAGTTATTTATATTCATACAAAATAAATTAACTGTAGCATCTTGTGCTACGGGGTCTTGATTTAAATTTCGAATAATATATTCGTAGAGAGTCTTTGCATTGCTTTTATTTCCTTGGAGTTGTTCGATAGTTGCAATACGAAGTTGTGCTTGTGGAGCATATTTTTTATCACTACTTGCGAATAAAAAACGTTGAAAACCACTTTTTGCGATATCGTATTGTCCAATCCAAAATGCACTTTCGGCTCCAAAAAATAAAGCTGAGGGAACTTTATCAACAAATCTTTTTGAATACATCTCACTCCAAGAGTAACTTCTTCTTGCTAGTTGTAATATATTGAAGTCAAAATAAGTATCCGCTGAAACTTTAAATAACAGTGAGGCTAAATCGGGATCACCATTTTTTAAAATTCCACTTGAGATATACCGGAGTGCAGTGTCAGGTTGTAGTGATTTTTGCAAGGCAAGAGCTTTGTATAAATCTCCCATAACAAGAACATCTGTATTATTGAGAGGTTTTAAAAATATTTCCTCATTTACTTTTGGTGATTGAGAAGTTTGAATGGCAGAACCTATTTTTTGTTTTGAAAAGTGAAACACTTTAAAATAATTTTCTAGTTTATCAATTGCTGTAAAGCCTTTTTCAAAGTTTTCATTTGTATTATTGAGCCCAATAATATTCATATAAACAACAGGCATAATAGAGCGAATCCAGGTGAGTACTTCGGCCGATTCATCACTTAATAGAGATTTATAAGTTTTATCGGGGTTGAATTTTGCTTTATCTACTAAATAGTGGGGTGAGTTAAAAAAATCTCCATAATTATTTATAAACTCTTCGCCTTTTTTATTTGGGAAGTAAATTGTTTCTTTATAGTTGGTAGAAACATAATTAAAAATTGATTTTATAATACTAATTAATTTTTCAGAATTAAGTGGCATAACTTTTTCTTGATTTGTTTGTATTTCTTTTACATCATTTAACATTAATTCTAAAAGAAAAAAACCTTGCAAGATATTAATTTGCATATCAACGGTTGGTGTTGTTATATACTTTTTTTTCAAAATATTTGTTTGTAAATTTGTAAAACAGTTGAAGGTTTCTTGCGGTAAATTTTGTAACCAATAGGTTTGACAGACGTTGATTTCTGAATTTACAGCGCTGTCTCCTTTAAAATAAGATAATTTTAATAATGGATAAACTGGAAAATAAATTTCATTACGAGGTCTTTTAATAACCTGAGGGTATCCCAATTCAATGGCTTGTTGTGGATTTTTTGTTGCGTCAATCCATTCTCGTGGCCTTTCTCCAAGGGTTTCACTACTAAAATCAGCTATAAAGTGGAATGAATTAAAAAGTTCTTTTCTCATGTCCTCTTGGGAGGTTTTTGAGATATTCATTTTATTCAATTTTTTTAAGTCGTTTTCAGAATTTGGAATTAAATCTTGTGAATTAAATAAGGAAGGCCAATTTTGTGCAAAAATGACTCTATCCACACCAATAAAATTTAAAATAAGTATGAGTAGAAATAATTTTTTTAAGTTTTTTAGAGAGAACAATGTAATTTCCCCCAAGAGAGATTTATTATTGAGGCTCAGCTTGAGGCAAAGTATTATTTTTAATAAGCTCAAGAATTTGTGAGATATTTTCTTTTACAATAAAGCGATTGCCATTGAGAAGAGTAATCGTGCTATCGGGATTGCATTCAATCCACTGAATATTATCTTCATTAACGTAAATTTCTTCACCCTGAATGCGAGTTAATTTAATCATGTTAATTCTTCCCCACAATAAAGTGTATCCACACCTTCACCTGTTGTGCAATAGTAAACGAATTATCTCGCGCCGCAAACACAAGGCAAAAAACAAGAAAAAATAAAATTGCAAACCAAAAAACAACAAAATTACTTTTATTTTTTAAAACTGAAATTAGAACTTTCAACCGTATTTTATTGTATTCATTTTGAATCCAATTTTCTACAGATTCAAAATTTGAAATATATTCAGAGGTTTTGTTTGTTTCAAAGCTCTGAAAATAATGCTGGCTTGCTTTCGCATCAAGGCCATACAGTTCAATTGCCTGGCAGTGGGAAATAAGCCAACGATTGCGCAAATTTTTAATATCATTTGTCATTTGTTCTAAAAAAACTTTTTTAAAAGAATGAAAAGAGATTGCTAAGTAAAAGCGAAAAAAGGAAATATTAGACTGATTTTTAATAAGAGAAGATGTGTATTGAGCAAAAAACTCGCGAACAGATTCGTAATTTGCTGGAACATTACTGAATAAAGCTAGTTTGAAAAAAGACGTGGTGTGGACATCAATAGACTCAAGCTTGTCTTGTAATGAAGATAAGCTATGAAAATTGGTATCTGGTGCAATTTCTTTCGAATTTAATTCTGTCACAAAAGTTCTGTCTCACTAAAACTATCTAAGCCATTTAACTCAGGCAAATATTCTATTTCGTTTTTAGGGATTAGAATTTGCCTATCTGTTCCTCTTGTATAAGCAACAAACCGGGGACATGACTTGTGTGCATCACCAACAAAAGGCGCCACCGAACAAGCTGCTCCACAAGCGGAACGAATTCCACAGACGTCACTCAAAATGAGTTTGTTCTGAGAATCAACCATACCTTGCTTAACATGATAAGGGCAACGAGAATTTTTCATAAATTTTCTCCTCAGCTTCCGTAAAATGAATTACTCGAGCTCTTTAGCTAGATTTAAAGGCATAAATTTTAATTGCTTCTTAAAGTGGAGTAAAGCATGATCGGAACAGTGAGTCAAACCGAGGTGACAAAAATTTGAACAAATTCAGATCAAAAAGTAGTCAATATTATTTCAGACTCGAAAAATAAAATTCCTTTGATTAAGAAAAGAATTCCTATGCACTACTTTGAAAGGAATTACTTATGACTTGGGAATCTAAAAATTTTTTCGGTAAAAAAGAACTTTGGTTCTTTCAAACTCATCTTACATCAAATGAAATAAAAACGTTGAAATTATTATGCGCTAATAATTTATCTCGTAGTGTTTCTATAAGTTATTTATTAAAAAAAATTGTATTAAAAGAAGAACGTCTCGGGAGGTTGTCTTTGGCATATGAAAAATTTTGTCAAAGCTTCCATATTGTTGAAGGGAACATTACGACTAAAGTAGAATTAGAATTTTTTATGAAAAAGAAAATGCATGAATGTTCTCCACTCGCATTGCAATTTATTGGCTCAAAAGAAATCTTAAAAAAGCCTTTGGTGGCAATTATTGGTTCAAGGCATCCAACATTTTATGGTAGAGAACAAACATTTCGTTTTGCAAAGGAACTTTCTGCCAAAGGGTGTACTGTCATTTCTGGTGGAGCAATAGGCATTGACAGTATTGCCAATTCCGTTGCTCTGGAACGTGGCGGTGGATCCTGTGCAATTTTAGGAAGTGGTTTAAAAAATCTCTATCCACCTTCAAATTCATTTCTGTTTAACAAATTGAAACATTCTCATGATGGGCTCATATTAAGTGAGTTTTCTGAAACTGAGCCTCCACAAAAATGGAATTTTCCAAAAAGAAATCATACCATAGCTCTGCTTGCCGACTTTGTTCTTGTCATTGAAGCGACGCTTACCAGTGGGAGTTTGATTACAGCAGAAGCCGCCCTCGATTACGGGACAGACGTAGGTGCTCTGCCTGGGGGTGTTGATTGCTCAAACAGCGTAGGAGCAAACTCTCTTATTCAAAGAGGGGCTTACTGTATTCAAAGCCCTCAAGATGTGTTTGAGAGAGTTAAATATATTTATAATCAAAGGGCTTCTTAACTTATGTCAGAAAATATTGTGTTTACCCAACAATCTGTTTTTTTATGTGGGCATAAAGCCATAAAATTATTCGCACAACACTACAATCAAAGTTACAATATAAACTCTTCCCAGCATTGGTCTATTCTTTGTGAACGCAAAGAAGATATTGTCAATATTCGGAATCAAATTTTTATTGAATTGGAATCTATTACACAAAAAAAAGTGGCATTTTTGAGTGGAATTTCTATTTATACGCTTGATACCCTAGCACAAAAAATTTGTGCTTCTTTAGCACATATTGAACAGGAAAAATATCGACAACAAATTCCTCAGACGCTTTTTAATCCTTACCTTGACATCACTGCTCAAGAAAAATTAGTGGAAATAATTTTAAATTTATTTGGTTACAATGCCTCCGATAGTCCCTCGTTAGCAAGACAATTATTAACTCTTTTGGACACTCAGTTGCCGCCGCATACAAATATTGTGGAGCTCATTCTTGCCACACAGGAAAATCGTAACAAGTATATTGCTGAAGTTTCTTTAAGACAAATTCTTGCAACTATTCAGCATGCAAAAATTGAACTGTCGCAATATGCGCGGTTTCAAACTCTTGTTCATGAATACTTAAATCAATTTTTTTTAGAGCATATATTAGACCCTCAATTTACGAAAAGTCTTTTTTTACCGGATGAAATTTTTTCTTCAAATGTTTTATGGATTGGCGCCCCAGAATATGAATTGTATGAAAAAAATAACCTCAAACCAGGTAATTTTCAGAGTTCTATTGTATATGATTTTAAAGACAAGATTAAAAAATTTCATACAAAAGGGAATGGTTTTTTTTATGATTCTAAAACAGTGTTAAAATCTCTCGAGGCTCACTTTCCTGTTGATGTTTATTTGTCATCAAATGATCACAATTTTTTTAATTCTACAAGTAATTTAATTCTAGAGCCAAATTCAGAGAACTTTGTACTTTTAGCAGATTTCGATCCCCATTCCTTTCAGGCTACTTGCATAGAAGGTAGCGGTGCTTATGCACTGACCAAAAAAGACTTAGAAAATTGGAAAAATTATTCCAATAATGAGCAGCCGGAGGGCCATTTTGAGGTAGTAAAAAATAAAATAGATGAAAAATACGACGACTTTTTAAATGTAATTTATTGCGTACAAATGCATGATAGTATGCAAAAAATAGCTCAAATTTATTCTTTAAATTTAGTCGATATAAACCACTTATTTATGTCGTCTATTTTAAGAGAAAAAGTTTTTATTGGACAGGAGCACCCGCTTGCAAATGCGCCAAAAATATTGTCATTTTTTAATGGGGAAAAATTACCACATAAAATAATTTGTATTGGTAGACCACATGCCGCAGTGTCACAAAGTTTTCATGTTAAAATTTTAAACCAAGTTTTTTTTAATTTAAGGCAATGTGGTGTTGATATTGAAATTCCAGCCACGGAAACAATGTACAGATTATTTTGGAAAAATTTAATTCTTGAATCCAAACAGGTTGATTTTTGGCTTCAAGATAAAAATGAACTCGAAAAATTTCCAAATTATTTCCAAATTTCTAATATATTTAATTTAAATAAGCCAATTTACCCTCACTTTGATTTTTGTTTTAAAACTCAACAGCAAAATTTAATTCCAAATTGGCAAGAATTATTTTTGTGGAAAAATTCTCATATTTCTATCACTCAGTTTGAGGAATATGTTTTTTGCTCACATAAATTTTATTTAAAATATCTGTTAAAAATTAAAAAAAAGGAACAAATTCAAACCGTCGATTTTATGGAAATTGGCACAAAAATGCATAAAATTGCTGAACAACTCATTACAAGACTGGTGTGTTTATTTGGAAATCAAGGCTATGTCCATGAAATGCCAAAAATATTAAATAGTGTGATAGAAATTTTAAAAAATGAAGATTTATTTTTAAGTTTTGAAAAAGAAGTTTGGTTACAGGCTTTTAATGAGAAGTTAGAAAATACTGTTATGCTTGCCTTTCAAGAGAGTATTGAATTAATTTGGGGGACTGGTGGAGAGTTGTCTTTTATTCATATGCAGCAGCGTGAAATTTTAAAAAGAACTTTTTTAAAATTTTTACTGACAGAGTTGGCTAATTTAAAAAACAATTCAAAATTAAAAGTGGGTTTGTATAGGGAGTTTCCAATTCAATTTCATTTTTTTGGCCTTAAATTTTCTGGAAGAATTGACAGAATTGATTTAACTGCCGAAGGGCTTGAAATTATCGACTATAAAACCTCAAATATTGCAAAAGTACAAAAAGATCTCACGCTATTAAGTGCAGATGCAAAGCAAAATATGAAATTGAAATTAAGCGTGCAAGGTGCCATGTACAGTTATGGTTTAGAAAAAGCACATTTTGTTGCAAGTGAAGAAGTTGGAATAAAATTAAATATTATTCACTTTATTTTCTTAAAAATTTAGATGAAAATAAAGAGAACTGTTTAAAGTATTCTTTTGAAAGTTCTATTGATATTGAAAAAGATTATGAAAATTATGCCAAAAATTTATTGCAAGGACAATTTTCACCAAATCCAATTCAAGGTGATACAACTTGTTCGTTTTGTGAATACAAAAATGTTTGTCCAAGAACATATCAAAATTTAGACGAGAAAATAATATGAGTTCTCAATTAACTTCTGAGCAATTGCGTGCGGTGACTTTTTTGTCAGACAAAAATCTTGTCATAGAAGCGGGGGCTGGTGCTGGAAAAACAAAGGTGTTGAGTGAGCGCGTTAAGTGGTTGCTCACCCAAGCACCGGTTTCAAGTCGATTAAATTCAAGTCAGGTTTTTATTGTGACATTCACCAATGATGCGCAAAAAGAATTGCAGGAACGCATTCAAACTGTGTTGCCGTACGAATACACTTCCATGCTGCATATTTCCACAATAGATGCCTTATTCGACTCCCTTGTGGATAGTTTATTTCCCTTGTGGTGGGAAAAAAAACAACATTTGCAAAGTGAATTTTTGCAAATTCCTCCCATATTAACTCTTGTGTCTGAAAAGGAAGTGCAGAGAAATCTTGAAAAAAAAGTATCTGTTTTTTTTAATGAAAATCAATTTTCTCAAAAAGAACTTGCTCTGGTCATTGATTTTATTCTCTCTGGAGGTTTTAAAAAAAATCATTCAAGTATTTTTTCTCCAACAAATACCCTTGAAAATATTTTAAAATGTATGTGTCAAGATCAATTTTTGGCGTCGAAAAAAGAAAATATTCGAATTATATCGAGTAAAATTCATCCTGTTACCGTGAACTTAATTTCACAAATCCATGATTTAGCACGTGCTGAATATGAGAAAAGAATTCAAAAAGGAGAGTTTACGTACGCCGATAAGACGGTTTTTTTAAAAGAAAATTTACAAAATAATAGTCCAATTTTTGTCAAAGAACTTATTGTAGATGAATATCAAGATACAAATTTTATTCAGCATGAAATTCTTTGTCAGCTTGTTCTTAATTCAAAAGGGAGAATGGTCGTTGTTGGTGATCCGAAACAAAGTATTTATGGTTTTCGTGGTGCTTCTGTCAACGTTTTTAAATCACTTCTTGAAAATAAAGAATGGGAACATATCGTTTTAAATAAAAATTTTAGAACTCAAGAAACCCTTCTGCATGAAATTAACACACTCTCTAACATTGCATTTGACTGGAAAAATCCACGTCTTCCGTTGGAATATAAAGAATCTTTTTTCTTTGAAGAAGCACAAAAAAAATATATTGGTGAAAATGCACTGGTATCAGGACTAAATTCCACTTTACACGACGCCACAAATTCAACTTGTGTTTATATGGTTTCGGCATCTGTTCCCTCATCAAAAGGAACAGGAAGTTCAGAGGCAAAATTAAGCACACATGCTCCTCTTGCGTATGCTCATTTTTTGAAACAATTAAAAGAAAAAGAAAATATAAATTGGAAAGATATCGTTGTTTTATGTGAAAAAAATAAGCAAATTAAAATTCTAAAAGATGCTTTTCTTCAGTTTGAAATCCCCGTAAAAACCGATGAAAATAGCCATAATTCACTACAGGAAAAAATAGAAGACTTTGTCTCTCTAGCACTTGTGAAATGCCTTGCCGGAAAAGCAGATAGTTTTGACTACTATCTTGTTTTGACAAGCCCACTAGTCGACATTCCTGAACATGAATTGTACGACGAAAAAAGTGTGACAAGGAATGAATTTTTATCTACTTTAGAAATATTTCAAAAAATTGCGCGAGATAACTTTTTTCTTGCTTGGCAAAAATTGCGTTGGTTTCTTGTTGAGAAAAGAACCAATAATGCAAAATTATTCTGCGCTAATATGGATTTTTTTGCCAAGGCGTTATTTGCTGAACTTTCCAATTCAAATACGCGAGTAAATTTAGAAAAATTGATCACAATTGCAAATGAAAAGAGTTTTGTGCTCCCCGATACACTCTCCTATTATAACATTGTGAGGAAAAATTATTCTCAAGAACATGATGGAGACGCGATTGAAATAAAAACTATTCATAAAGCAAAAGGACTAGAGTGGCCTTATGTTTGTTTTTATCCAAAATACGGTATGCAAATGCAAACAGGAGAATTCATTGCCTCGCAGTCGCAAAACTACCTTGATATTTCTTGGCTAAGTCAAGATGTGGAATCTCTTTCTGTGGTTCAACGCATAGAGAATACTCATTTTCTTTCTGCGGATTCTCTTGTGGATGAAAAAAATAAAACAGTTCGTTTTTCTGAATTAAGAAAACAACAGGAAGAAAATTATGAACGGCAAAGGGTTTTTTATACCGCTTTTACAAGACCGCAAAAAAAATTAATTCTTTTGCAACCAACCTTTCATCATAGCTCAAAAAAAGGAATTAAAGAGCTATCTCAAGAAAAAAAATCGTCCTTATACAATGACTATTTAGAGCAAGATGTTTACACAAAATATTTCAACCTTAAATTTAATATCCCACAATCAAAAAAAAATATGGAAGACCTTCCTCTAAAAGAAGTTTTTTCTTCAGAAGATAATAAAATTGAACTGACTCATTATAATTTGAATACTTTTTGTGCTGAAAATACTTTTAATCAAATTGAACAAAAAATGGATTTTGATTCAAATCTAATTCTCGTTAAAAAAAGAGATTCAGAAAATAAGTTGTTACGTAAGGTTGACAATTTGTCAAAAAATATATCTGATATATTGCAGCAAAAGAAAGAACAAAGATTAAAAATACACAAAGGAAATTTATTTCACGCTAGAATGGAAAATATGAAAATAAATAGACGTAGTCTTATTTTTCAATTGGAAAAGAAAGCCCATTTATGTAAAAGAGAGTTTGAAATATGGTCTAAAAATAACAATTATGAGCAATCGAAAAGAAATATTGTTGATATGTTGCTTTTGTTTCACAAAGGAGTTTTTGAAGAAATTATGTCCTCTCTTGACACTCCAACAAATGATTTTTGCATGAATGGAGAGGTTGCGTTGGTTATTGATTTTAAAACGGGTCAACCGCAGCAAGAGCATGTGGAGCAAATTACAAACTATATAAATTTGATAAATAATTTCTGGGAAGAATGTTCGGAACGACAACAAAATTTTGCTGGTGTAGGAAACATGACTGTGCTTGGAGCAATTGTTTATACTAAGCAAAAATCGCAGCAAAATCTTTCTTTTCATAATGAGTTCATTGAGCCATTTTATTCCAGTGAAGAGGAAAAATTTTACCTTTTTAACAATAATTTTGAAAATATGCCGAAAAATAGACATTCGCTTTTGACGACGTAAGAAAAAGGGGCCACAATTTATTCAAATACGTAAAAAATCATGGTTTCATAAGGAGAGCAATGAAGAAGCTGGTACTCTACATGACAGAGCATCTCAGCAAGCTCATGAGCGCAGGGCAGTTGCAATGTGTTGAAAGGGCATGTCTCTCTTCTGGGTACGATTTTGTTTCAAACTTTTCAGACTACAGTTCTTTCTGCAAAATAAAAGAACCAAACGTTTTACTTGCGAGCGAACATTGTTTAGCTGCAGCACTTATTGTGTGCCAAAATTTTATTCCCAAGTCTAATTTTATACTTTTTGGCTCTCATAAAGTGCAACTGCAATTTGAAAAATTTAAAGATCAATTGCAAGATTTAAGATTCGTACTGGGAGATCCACCCATTTCACTTTTAGAGCTTATTTTAACTCATACGCTTAACTTTTTTAAAGATAACAAACAAACTGAAAGCATTAGCGGCTATTTTACTCAAGAGAATTCTTTTTATTTATCATGTGAACTACGAAATTCAAAAGAAAGAGAAGATTTGCGAAATAAAATATCTGTGTTTTTTAAAACTCAAATTGAAAATAATAAAGATAATTTAACAACAGGGGCCTCTGTTTATGCAAAAAACTTGGCGGATGTTCTAGAAGAGTTTCTTATGAATGCCATTTGGGATGCCAATCCTAAATATGTGGGAGAAGATAGAACAAAGCCTGTTCAGTTGTTGGAAAATGAAAAAGTAAATATTTTTTGCTTGTTTGATGGAATAAATTTGATTTTATCTGTTACAGATTTATTTGGTTCTTTTTCAGCTAAAGCAATACAAAAATATATTCAATTTTCTCTTGGTGTCAAAGAAGAAAAGACAGTTCATGAAGGCAATGGTGGGGCTGGAATTGGTCTTTTTATGATTTTGCAGAAAATTGGGGGTTTGGTTTTTGAAGTGGAAAAGGGGAAGGCTACTCGGGCGACGGCTATTGTTCGTGGTGACCAACCGCTGCGTGAAATGCAGAAGAGATCGAGGACTCTTTTGTTTTATGAAAAATAAATGCCGTAATCAGACTCTTTGAATTAAGCTTATGAAGAATGTCGACACCCCGCCCCACACAAATGCCTTGCCGCTAAACGAGCCGCATTTTTAGCTGCCGATGAATTCGTGTTTTCTGTTTCCATTGACCTTTCTTTTCCATCCAGTGAAGTTGGCTTTTCTTTTTTATCCAGTGAATAATCTTTAACATGAAACGAAGTAACAGCCCTGTGTACCGCGTGCATAC
>JAZKEW010000125.1:9601-10058 GCA_040386785.1 Bdellovibrionota bacterium | reverse complement strand
CATACAGGTTGGGCATGTAGTGAGGGGCTTTTCTGTCATAGATTGCAAGACTTCAAAATAACAGCAATCTTCAGCTTGTTCATCTTCGGAGTAAATTGTAGGCTCATAAACATAAATTGGCATATTAGACCTCAAGTCAAAGGATAAATTCATGGACTATCTTCAGCTACTTAACACCTATCTTGCCGAATTTGCAAAATATGAATCTCAATTTCCTGGCATGGTACCCGATTCCATCACCTTTAATTTTCACAAGCATAAAGGGCATGTTGTTTTTGGATCTATTGTGCATGGAAATGAAGTTGGTTCTCTACCTGCAATGATAGAAATTATAAAGCAGTTTGCGCAAGGAGAAATAAAGTATGGAGGTAAAGTGAGCTTTTTTTTAGGCAATAAAAAAGCAGCTTTGCAAAAAATGCGGCTAGTTGCTCTCCATCGAGTAGAACTACGGTGGGGC
>JAZKEW010000125.1:9290-9591 GCA_040386785.1 Bdellovibrionota bacterium | reverse complement strand
AACCGAAGTTTTGGTTATACGGCAAAGGGAAATTCATCTTACGAAAGAAGCCGTGCCCTTGAAATTATGAAAATTTTAGAAACGACAGATGTTTTTTTTGATTTTCACCAAACCAATCGTCCAAGTTTGTGTCCATTTTATATTTTTTCTATGCATGCAGAAAGCTACTATTGGGCGCAAGCTGCGGGCGTTGCGCCTGCATTTGTGACCAGAAAACCAGGGCAAAGTTTTTCTGAGGCTGGCATGTGTAGCGATGAGTTTATGCGATCTCTCAATAAAGCAGGTGTTACCTTAGAGCTAG
>JAZKEW010000125.1:5507-9214 GCA_040386785.1 Bdellovibrionota bacterium | reverse complement strand
ATAAAAGTGCGGAGTACTATACTAAAGTTGTTATAGAGCGAACATTAAAAAATATGGATAAAGTTTTTCAGAACGTGACAAATATTAGAAAACTTGCACAAAAAAATAAACCTTTTAATTTTTATATCACAACGTACAGAGAGCCTTTTAATCACCCACAAAAATGTTTAAAAGAAGGATTTTGTAATTTCGATTTTATTTCACATGGGCAACATGTGGGAACTGATGAAAAAGGAAAACCTATTTTAAGCCCAAAGAGCGGGGTTATTTTATTTCCTAAATATCCTGCGTTAAATGAAAAAGGGGAGCCTGTTATGCCTTTGCCAGGAGAATTATTTGTTATAGCTGAAAAATTAAAGGGACATCCGTTGAATTGGAGCTGAATTTGCATCAATTTTAATTCAAGAATCTTTTTTCACTACTATTATTGTGTTGTATTGGTTTATTTAAATTTAATTTTTTCCCTTCTGCTTGGCCTTCTTGAAAGTGCTCCGAGTACACTCCACTAGAAGAACCACTTTTCGTTGTGAGCTTTGGATGTTTAAATTGAACAAAGTTTTTCAATTCAACATCATTTAGGCGGATAAGTGCATGTAACTGTGGTTCTTGTTTTAAATTTTCTTGAGTGCGGGAGTCTTTGGAAGTATCTAATTTTTTAGAAAAACCATTGAGAATTCCCTGTTGATAAGAAAGTTTATATTTTACACCAAGGTTTTTTTGTCGTGAGTAATTTACCCACAAAAGATCAATGCGCTCAACTAAAAAATAAAATACAAATTCAGCCATAAGCACATTTTGTCTCGAACCCATGAGTTCTATGGTTTTATGGCTGGTATCTGCCATGCAATCATATAAGGAGGAAAGAATAATTTTTACAAAAAAGTGTTCCTGCAAAATGCAAGCAGCAATTGAGTGGGTAATAGGAATTCTTTTTTTCTTAAAGTTAATAATGAGATTAAAATAATTTTGAGTTTGTCCCAACTTAATTTTTTGAATATTATATTTTTCATAGAGTTCTTGCACTTTTTCCATGGCAAGAGCTGCTTCGTGCTCGTTAGAAGATTGTGCCAAATTAAGTAATTTTTGAATTTTTTTGAGAAGACTTTCTTCTTCCGACTCAACTTTTTGGCTCTTCCAATGGATAAATTGTTCATTCATGGACAAAGTTGCGCGACAATATTCGTCATCAAGGCCAAGCATTTTACAGGCACGTTTGAAATATGGTCCATGCGCTTCATCCACATTAAAAATGTCTGAAACAATTTGATGCGCCATTTCATGTTTTAAAACATGAATGACAATTTCCCAGCTATATTTTTTTATGAGTTCTTCAGATATCAGCAGAATTTTCTTTGATTTATCCCAAAAACCCCAGCTATTCTCGTGATTTTGAACAACAAGAAGAGGTTTTTTCAAGCGAATACCGTATTGATAACAAATATCGTCGTATTCACGATGTAATTGTAGAGTCCATTTTTCACGAAGAAATTTAAATATATTTTCAGTTTGCATAATAACCCAAGCTATTTTTTTAGTGGAACTAATGTTGTTGATTCTAAAGGCTGGGTTGAGTTAAACCCACTCTCCTTTTGTAGTTCCTTGCTGCCATGCACAAAAAGTGGGACGGTCATGTCTTTTACACTGCCGTTGAACAAACTCACTTCTGTCCGAGTTTTAGGAACATTCTGACTTGAAGCATCTCCAACAAAATAAGTCAACCAATAATCGCCTTCGGGCAAATAGACTGCAGGTGGTTTAAAAAAAGAGAGATCGACGGACTTACCAAATAAACTGGAGCTTTTCGATTCAAAACGAACGAAATCAGTCGAGTTATTTGAACTAGTATAACGAACTTCCCATTTTATATTTACAAGTCCTAAGGTTTCCGATTTAACAGATTCGTTTGAAGTTGGCAGAGATTTAAAAATACCTTTAATTCCCTCCACTCCATATTGATAATTGTTGCCCTCAAATACTAAAAAAGGTTGCCCTACGGGAACCATCATTAAAATGAATGGTTGTTTATCTTCATGGATAGTAATTCTAGAAGGAGCAGTGCAATGAGTTAATTTCAGCTTGCAATTCGGTGCATCTATTTGAGAACCAAGGGTTTTGACGACGCTGAGCAAGTTTTCTTCTATTTCTATTTCTTTATCAAGGTCGGAGCCTTCTAAGTTAACCATATATTTTCCAGGAAAAATAGGATAAGTTACATTAAGTCTGATAAGCACTTTATCATCAATAAAAGCAGAAATTGGTTGGCCTCCGAGTTGCATTCTTTTTTCAAAAGGAAAATTTTTTGGTGCGGCAACTTTTAACATTCCGAGTTGTAGAGTGTGGTCTATTTTATTTTTTAAGTTAACTATTTTTTTGGTGCCATTCACTTCAACTAAATATTGGCCGGGAAATAGCCATATTTTTCCATTGATAGGGGCTGATGTGACAATTTTCTTTTTTTCAGTTTGCGAGACGACAAAAAAGTGTGGAGATTCTCCATCAAATGGAGATGAGAGTAGTGAAAGTGGAACTAGGCTGTACGAAAAATTTTCAAAAGTTTCCGGCTTAATATTAAATTCTAAGCTTTTACCAGATAAAAAAATACTATTTTTTCCAGGTAAAATGTCAAATTGAACTTTATTTTTATTTGAATATTCTTTTTGGTTCAGAACGTTGTAGCACAAACTTTGAATAACTTGATTGTCGTCTTGTATTTCATCTTTGCTGGGTTTATTTCCCAGTAAATCGAGTTGTAGGTGGCTTAAAAAAATGCGCTTTGATGTGTGCCCTTCTTGTGTAAATTCATAGGATGAGCATTCATTGGAGAGCAAATAGCGACCCCTTGGCAAAATAATTTTCGTGTTTGTATAAACTCTTTCCATGGGGATGATATTTTTTTTGCCTGAACTGGTGGTGACAACCTTGGAAAGGAGAGCTTCTTTATTGCTGAGTCCTTCAAAGTATAAATACTGGCCGTCGTTTGTGCCTGTATAGCGTTTGCACGAGAAAAAAAATAAGATAACGAAAATAAAAAAAAATAGTTTTTTCAATAGAAACCCCTTGGTAGCCTAGGTCATTTATTAGTCAATCTATGCATCCCATGGTATCATGCGACCGTATCAAGTTCAATGATGTTTGTTAAGGATAAAAATGAGCCTACTATTTTTTTCGTGTTGCATTTCATTTATCACTCTATTTGTTTTGTTGTACAGAAAAAATATGAATAAAAAAATGAATATTCCAACTTGGTTTTTAGGCTCTAAGCGTATTTCTTTTTTTAAGAAAAATAGAATTTTTTCAAAACCACCTCTCCTCTCTTTTTTTCTTGTTATTTTAGCAACTTTACTTGCAGCGTATATTTTTAATCCAAAATATAACGAGTTAACCAAGCAAGAAAAAGATAAATTTGTCTTGATATGGCTTGATCCATCTCTATCTGCAAAATTATCAAGGTTAGAAAATCATTTTTCTGCTCAAGAAGAAGCTCATAAGCTATATATTATGTCCAATAAAATTTATGGGCTCAGTCATAATTTTTTAATTCAAAATGGAAAATACAGTGTTGAATATCATCTGCAAATTTTACAATCAGAAGAGCAAATTGAAAAATTTATTTTAAAAGAATTGCAAGAGCCGCCTTCGCCATTTTATCAATCGTTAAATTTTAAGCAAGTTTCAAACCTGGTGCAAAATGAGTCTAGTCTTCAAAA
>JAZKEW010000125.1:0-5497 GCA_040386785.1 Bdellovibrionota bacterium | reverse complement strand
TTTCTGATGGCAAAGAGAGTAGTTTATATGGGGCAATTCTTCTAAAAAATTATTTTAATATAGGTGTTTTAGTAAAAAGTCCTCCCTATTTTGGTCTTCCTGCTTTTAGTCAAGAATTTATACCTCGAGTGGTTGTATTAAATGAATATCACTTTGAAGATGAAAAAATGGCAATACTTGATCAAATTTCAAGTAACTCAAAGTTGCCAACTATTTTTGCATGTACAGATGTGCAGTCTAGCTTTATTGAGCTTGATCCCTTTGCAAGTACCAGAGAACTCGCCAAATTTTTTCATACGGATTTTGTAGAATTACAATGCCAACGTGATGAATTATTAACATCTATTCGTAAGGGAGTGGTTTGGATTGTTCCTCTCACGGATTCAATTTTAGGTCATATTCAAGAATTAACATTTTGGACTCCAAAAAATTTTGACGCGGATATAGATACGCTTGTCTACGTTGCTCCAAGTTCTTTTAATAACAATTCCTTGTTTCAAAAAATTCCAATTCAAATGGATAAAAATTTATTTCCATTGGAAATGAATGTTGTTGCGCAACCACCAAGCTCGGAAATTCTTTATCAATCTCCTGAACAAAGTTTTTCCTATAAAACTAGATTTAAATTAGTTATGAAATCGGAAAATGAAGTTCCTCTTGCATGGAAAGCAACTTCATTGCCTATTTTTTACTTGCAGATTCCAATTACTACTCCAAATAGAGAATTAAGTCGCTCGCAACGTTGGGTACAGTTTTGGTTTGACGTGGCAAAAACAGTTAAAAAATCTGCAACAAATTTGGAGATGTTAGAGTTGACAGATGTTAATAAAATTGAAGAAGAATTTCCTGCGAATAAAAATATATCACAATATTTGAATCTTCAAAATTTACAATATGAAAAAGCAACTCATTTTACCCTTGGTTTATACAAATTAAAAGATAAAAATAAACTTTTATTTTTGAAAAAATCATTATTAAATAATAGTGAAAAAATAATGAATGAATATGAATTTAGCTCACATTTTCAAACAGACAGTGCTCTTCCAAATGAAAATATGAAGTCATCTTCAGGCATCTATTTTGCTTATATTTTTTTTGTATTGAGTCTTTTTTCATTATGGTTTTTGCAAGGAAGAGATATTTAATGCTAATAAAATATATACTTGCTCTGTTAAGTCTCATTTATTCTTTATCTTCCTACGCTCACGTTGGGTTTAGAATATCGTGGTGCTCTGCCCAGGTTCCCGATAAACTTGCAGAGAATTATTTTGCATTAAAAAGTGTTGTTGAAAGAAGAACAACTCTTGTCTTTCCTAAAAATATTTTGCTGAATGCTTGTCAGCCAGGAAAAGCAGATATTTGGTGGTTTGATTTTGCTTCATTTTATAGTTTTAATCTTACAGATATCCAGACACACATTTTAAATGGAGGTGTTTTTATTGTTGAAGGTGATATGAAAGACAATATAAATTTATTAAACAATGAAACAATTGGACTTACTTTGGTAACACCAGAAAAAAATGGAATGTTTTATAGAAGTTTTTATCTTTTGCAGAGTCTTGATGGCTGTTCTCCTGATACGTCAAAAGTTCTGATGTTAAGAAAAAAAGCCAACGCGCAGGCTCCTGTCGGACTTTTTACGAAAACAAATTTTTTATCCTCTGGGAGGATTGACTGTTTTCAAGATAATATGGATTATAAAATACGGAGTTTTATAAATATCATGTTTGCTTTTATGACGACAGATTATAAGGAAGATCAAAGCGATCTTCCTGAAATTCTAGATCGTATTAAAAAACTTGGGTTAGAGCCATGATTCAATATATTGTTTATTTTTTGCGCATTTCTATTCTTGGTCTTGTTTTGTTACCAGTTCTATTCCCCTTTGTAAAAACACAAATATTTCATACAAAAGAGGAAAAAATTAATGTTTTTTTGTATAATAAAATTCCTCTACAAAATGAAAAAGCAAAACTGATAAAAAAAATACAGACAAAGTTTGGTAAAAAAATTCAACTTAATTACATAGTTTATGGGCGAGATGATTATTCTATTATTCAAGATTATGAAGATCTCATTCAAAAAATAAATCGTAGCAACGAAGTGAGTATTATTGTTTCAAAGGCGAATTTTTTTGGAGAGGAATCTAGCCAGTTCACAAATTCTATTAAAAATTCAAAAATAAATAAAGAAAAAAGACTCTACTTTTTAAATGAGAGTGTAGATGAAAATTATCTTGTTATCTCGAATTTATTTTTGCCTGAAACTATTTTTGTTAATAATGAAACTTTGTCTATGATAACAATTATTGGTAAAGCAAAACCAAGTTCAAAATTGAAAATAAATGTGGAATTGTACAACGGACAATCATTTTTAAATTCAAAAGAAGTTGAAATTCAAGTTCCTGAAAGTGGAATTATAAAACAAATTTTAGAGGTTCCTGTGCTGTTCTATAAGGTAGGGACTCAATCTGTTGTTGCCACCATAAATTCTTATCCTTCCTTGGCAGCATACCCAATGAATACGGCTTTTTCTTCCGTTCAAGTGTCCTATGAAAAAACAACATTTTTGCATGTGGCCTATTCTCCCGATTGGAATTTGCGATTACTACGGTGGAAGTTAAAATTCTGGCCAAACCTTGATTTATTGAGCTACTATATATTGCGTAACATGAATAGCGAACATTCTATACCCAACAGTGAACTTTCTCTTATTGAGTTTCCAAGTCATAGAATTTTTGGTTCAGAGCTGTCTAACTTACACGGAATTATTGCACAAAATTTTCCTTTTGGAGATTATTTAGGCGAACAAGAATCGCAAAACTTAGTTCAATACGTGAAAAATGGTGGCCGCCTGGTTATTCAAGCAGGTAAGCACTCTTTTTTAGATGCAAATAGAAATATTCAACAGCTATTCCCTTGTAAAAGTGCTCCAGAATTTGAAGAAAAAAAAACTTATCATTGGATGGTAAAAAGCGAAAATTTGTCGCTTCCTGGGCAGTATGTTGACTCATTAAATCATATTATGAGTCATGCAACATTTATAAAATGCAGACCGAAAGAAAACGTCGTTGTGCTTGCTCAATTAAAAGAAACTCAAGACCCCGTCCTTACAGCCATGCCCCTAGAAAAAGGAATTGTGGTCTCTTTTTTAGCTTCTGATTGGCTGCCAAGTTATACATCAAACCCCTTAAATAATTTTGCAGATAGTTTATCTAGCATGCAAAATGCCAACGCCAGTGATTCGTTATTTCAATGGATGGTTGAATTTTTACAACGAAAACAAGACAGCGGCATTCGAGCTCCTGAAATTGCAGGGCCTCGAATTTATTCTGAAGATAAATTTTTAAGAATAAAAAGTCATGGTGGTTTAAATCTAAAACAAAATTTATTTATACAAACAACAGACAAAAATGGTGTGACTGCAACTCCATTCGTTTTAAAAAACTTAAGCGCTGAAATGCTTGAACTGCAAAAGCCATTAAGTAAATTTTTACCTTCAATTTCGAACAGCTTGGCTCCAAGTCAGCAGGAATTGAGTTTAGATCCAAGTGGAGGAGCACAATTACTTAAATTTAAATTTTATCCCGTTTTTTCGGGTGCGGCCAAAGCTTTGGAAAATAAAGCAAACCCGTTTTTATTTGAAGGAGTTCAAAGTTTTGATGCTCAAGAATCTATTCGAGCAGATAGTGAGGAGAAGTTCTTTACGAAATCCGCCCCCTTGCTCGTCGTTTACCCATGGCTTTTAGCGCTATCTCTGGTGCTTTTAGCTATTGAACAGTTTTTAAGTCTTGGAACCCTTGCGAAAAAAATTAAATAGATTAAAACTAGGCCTGAACCATTATTTTTATTGAGTTTGGTATGGGGAAAAAATATGCAAGTCTCTTTTTTTAAAAAAAATTTCTTTACAGTAATAGAAAGATCAATTGTAGATGAAAACCTTATTGCAATTGAAAAAAAAGAAATATTGCAGGCATATGATTTTTCCGCATGGAAATTAACGGCCAATTCAAAATTAACACAAATACCCTCTCTCTCTGAACGTGAAAATAAAATGTGTGAGCTGAAAAAAAAGCACAACTCTCCATTTGGTATTTGCGTGACCACAGCAGACGATGTTAAAATAGCCTCAAAATATGCAAGTTTTTTATATATTCCAGGCGAATTTTGCCGACAGGCGGACGTTTTAGCAGAAGCAAAAAATGCACAAATTCCACTTGTGGTAGAAAAAGGTGTTTTTTTAGCTCCAAATGACATAAAGCGATTGTGTGAAAAAATTCAGGGCGCTGATTTTTGTCTTGTGGAATGTGGTTCTGCCAATGGTTACTCCGATTCCATTCTCGATCCACGTTCGCTTATGCTTATGCAGCAAAATTCCAGTTGTTTTGGCATTTCGTTGAGCGATTTATTGTCTCCTGAAGGAACACACTACGCTCATAGGCCACAGTGGCTTGGCAATCATGAATTTATGAAGGCTTTTATAAAGACAGGTAAGGCTTTTCAGGCCTCTTTTTATGTGACAAAAAATAATGCTCATGATCAATTCAATGCGGAACAAATTTTAGAAATGGTGAGATAACGACAAATGCAAAATAAAATTTATGCTGGAAATTGGGATGGTGAAATTTGTAAAGGTGTTTATTTATCAGAACAAAGACCTCTTATTATGGCAGGTCCTTGTATGCTAGAAACTCGTGAGTTGGGTTTTGAAATGGCAGAATTTTTGAAAAATAAATGCAGTAAAATGAACTTGCCTTACGTTTTTAAAACAAGTTATGACAAAGCAAATCGCACAAGTTCTAATGGAGTTAGAGGGCCTGGTTTTGAAAAAGGCTCTCAGTGGTTAAGGGAAATAAAAGAAGAATTTGGTGTGCCCATTCTTATTGATGTTCACACTCCAAGTGAGGCTATTCAAGCCGCACAAATTGCAGATATAATTCAAATACCAGCTTTTTTATGCCAACAAAGAGAATTGTTAGCTGCTGCTGCATCTACCGGAAAAACAATTCAAGTAAAAAAAGGACAGTGGACTTCTGCTCAAGAAATGCTCGAGGTGGCTAAATATTTAGTGGAACAATGTGGCAACCCAAAAGTTATTTTGGTCGAACGTGGGACAAATTTTGGCTACAATAATTTGGTGGTTGATTTTAGAAATTTGGTCGACATGAAAAAATTTGGAAATGCTGTTGTGTTTGATGCCACTCACGCCGTGCAATTGCCTGGTGCTGGTGATGGAAAATCGTCGGGGTTGCGAGATATGGTGCCCCATCTTGTTAAAGCGGCTGTTGCAGTGGGGGTAGATGGGGTTTTTATGGAGGTGCATAGCAATCCTGCACAAGCACTTTCTGACGCGGATACTCAGCTTTCTCCAAAAGCGGCGGAACTTATTTTGGAAGATATTTGTCGTATTTTAGAGAGAGTTTGATAACTACAAGCATTTCTTCGTCAGCTTCTTTATCTGTAGACTTAATTTTTTCTTCAGAAAGAAAATTTTTTTG
>JAZKEW010000124.1:30766-37595 GCA_040386785.1 Bdellovibrionota bacterium | reverse complement strand
ATCCTTTTTCTTGTTGATCAAATATCAATTTTTCATACTCGTAATTAAAAGCTAATTTTGTATGTTGAACAGCTCGTATTAGTGAGTCATGAAATTTTTCTTTATCTTCTAGGTCAATCTTAATAACGTCTTGAAACAAGTTGTGGATAGACACTTCTCCACTGATAGGATCAATATTTATTAAAGAAAAATCTTTTATAATACCAAGTGTCTTTTCTATATCATATTTGTCTTTATTTTCTGTAAAGAATACTAAAAATTCTTGAGGTATATTTTTATCTTCAAAAAAAGCAAAAAATTTCAGTAGATCACTTGCTGTTAATGATGTTTCTCTGACATATTCCATATTTGTAATCCAAGTCATACAAATACTTGTACCATATTCTTCTTGGTAATGAGCAATCTTTTGCAGCAACTCTTTCTTTGTTTCCGCGTTGGTATCAAATCTTCTAATATATTTGTTTATCCCGCATGATTTTTCTTTGATAATTCCAATTGCTCCTGCAAGGGGCAAGGGCAATTTACTTGTTCGCTTAATCAATTCATCTATTGCTGGATCAGAGGTTTTTTCTCCTTTTAACTCCAAGCTATGACAAACAAACTCTTTTGCTTGTTCCTCTGAGAATTCTTCTACCTTTATTTTGGCAAAATGTTCATTGTCCCAGTTGCTTAAAATAGATGTGATAAGAACATGACAGTCGGTCTCTTCTTTCTTTAGATTGCTTATAAACGAAACCACTTTTTTTTTCATTTCATCGTTGTCTAAATTATCAATAATAACTAAAGAGAATCTTTTTTTTATCAATGGTTGGAGTGATTTAAAATTTTCATCTGTATTTTGCGCCACTATTGGAATGTATTGTCTGAAAGAAGCAGAGAGCGTATCCCTTGTCTTTGCATCAAGACGAAACAAACTGTTCACGTAATTATGTCCAAATTTTTGCATAAACCAAGAAGCTATTGTGGTTTTTCCACTCCCTCCCAATCCGTATAAAACAACAATTCCACACCCATTTTCATCCTTTATTTTCAATTGAATAACTTCGACAAAATCAATATTTTCATCTGTTTTACGTTCAATAAAATAATCGCAAGTCCGTATTTTTTGTGTCTTAAACTCATCCTTTTTTCTGGAAGAAGGAGAGGAGGGAGCTGATGAAGATGAGTGAGAGGGCTTACTGTGTTCAATAGTGGGGGCATGGAGATTCACAACAGTGCCGTGAAAATGAGTGCTGTTATCAACTTTTTGTCCATTGATATCTTCGAACGTAGCTGATGTATTTGGTGGAAAAGTCCCTTGTGCAAATTTGACCCCGGTTGTTTGGAAGGGTGTTGGACTTTCAATATTTTCTCTTTTTTTCAGAAGACTGGGCTTAGGAGTAAAATCAGGAAATAGAATAGGAATTGCAAGTCTGGTACGAAGTTGCTGTGGTGCATTTTGAGCAATATTTCTAGTAGCTAAGGCAGGAGCAGAAGAGACTCTAGTTAGAGGCATAAAGCGTGTGTTCCTTGCAGCTTTAAAATAAAGGGTACAACAACATTTGATCCTCATGTGGTAGATAAAAACCTCTACCCCATGTGATGAACTAGCGCTCAAATTATCATAAAGCTGAAATTAAAAACAGAGAGATAGTTTTTTTTCTGAATTTTGTAAGGAATATTTTGAATTAATTAAATTTTTTGAAAAAATTTTGTATAATGTATCAATATTGCATTTTATAAATTTTAATTTCAAAGTGTTTGCGCTTTTTTTTGTTTAACCTCCATGATAACGTAACGCGGTGTTCGACTTTTAAGAAAGATGTTTTTGTCTTTTTTATTCACTCACAACTATAGAGAGGTGTTTTATGTCGATACCGTCGTCTCCTCGTAGCTCTTCATCTCCGCAGAACTCTCCGCGGTTTTCTCCTCGAAATTCTTCGCAGTCTCCTGTATCCAGTACGCAAAATCTCTTTTCCGCAGGAGGGAGTACTCCCTTAAGAAAACCTGAATTTAAAAACATAGGAGAACTTGTCGCAGCATATAACTCTTTGCCTGAAAATTCAGATGATAGGAAGAATTTAAAAACTTTGATTGATTCTGCAATACAAGTCTTCTCCAAGACTCAGCCTAAAACGAGGATTCTGATTGAGGAGTTTGCAGGTTTGGCTTCAGCAGTAGATGATGACACCTACACATTTGTAATTAACATGTTAGCTGAAGAAGCCAGAAAACCTGAAGTTATATACAATACATTTACCTTGAAAGCTCTGGCACAAGCGGTTTGGAGAAATGAATCAAAGGCTTTAACAAGTGAAGAACTTGGAAGATTAATAGAATTAGTTACTTTAAAAATAGAGCCGAATATTGTGAGTGTGAGCTTATTTAATGATCTTATAGCAGTTATGGCAGCAGCGAAAGTAGCCGGAATTCCAAAGGATAAGCTTGATGGGTTGCAAAGTAAGTTAAAAGATTTGAAGGAAAAAATAAAATCTCATCAGCATTTGGAGATGGATGAAAGGGAAGAACTTTTATTGAAAATAGATTTTGCTTATCAAACGTCAATTCTAATTGGTAGTGATGAGGCACAGTTAAAAGCAATTCAAAGAAAATTGTGTGCTTTTTCTATGGGTTTGCTTCAAATTGGAATTGCAGCTGGTGGCTTTGCAGGAGCGGCTTTAACAGTGGGGGGCATCGCTGCTTTATCAGTACCAGCCTCTGTAAAGACTTTAATAGACAGTTTTCCTTATTTTCAGGAAGCGCTACGATTTAATACAGAAAAAACATGGTATAAAAAATTTATTGTATTAAAAAATTCGCTAATCGAAGAAATGTATGGGGGTTATACGCAAGAGAAAGCTAACATTCTTGTGAGTGATCTTCAAAAGTTGCCATCCCATATTCAGTTTGGCATTGCCGAGACTTTGGGTGACATTATTCGACGTCACCCGGACCAGGCTGTGAAGGGCATTTGCGTAGGCATTCTTGCGAACCATGTCGTGCAAGTTACGCCTGGTATAAAATTAAAAATTTTACGTACTGTTGCTGAATTAGCTCAGTATGGTGTTCTCTCTGATGAGCAGGTGAATCAGGTTGTGTCCACTTCTGAATTGAAAGATCGTTTTAAGAAGATTCCCTCCATGGTTCTTCAGGATGCTAATTCCTCTGGCGTTGGTGATTTGGTTACTCGTGCGCAACTTGAGCTTGCCGCAGGCAGTATCCCTGAACAAAAGCAAGGGGGGCTCTCTATTGTGGGGTTAGATTTACAGAAGGGTTCCATTGCTCCTGGATGTGAAGCTGAATTTGAGGATATAAATGGTTTTGTTGTCGAGGCTTTTGGAGCAAGTGAACAAGAGCGTATTTGCGCGGTGCAGCAACTTCAAGAGGTCACTAGTAAGGCTAGCGAGATAACTGGAGCGTCTTTGAAAGAGGGTTCTATTCCTACAGGTACTAAGTTCAAAATGAAAGGGGTTTCTGCTATAAAATTCTCTGTTGGGCAACCAAAGGGAAAATAAGAAAAAGAAAAATTCTTTCTAAACCAACAAACCTTGCATCTATTCAGTTCCAAAATTTTTTTAATAGAGTCTAAAATCTCATAACCGATAAAATTGCACAATAAAGCCCTGTCTCTTTGTATTACATCACCGTGTAATTTTTGTCCCCTCATTAATCGACTTTAAAATTTCATCCCGTGGAATTAAATCCGTAGGTAAAGTTGCTCTACGCACATTTGCACGAAACAAGCACGCCCCCCTCAATTTCGTGTAGTCTAAGTCTGCATCTTCTAAATTTGCCCGCGTTAAATTTGCGCCTTCCAAGTTTGCATTCCACAAGCTTGAATTGGCAAAATTACAGCTTTCTAAGTTAGAGTCCTTAAAGTTAGCGTAAGATAAGTTTGATGTCTCAAAATTACAGCTCGAAAAATCGAGCTTTGCTAAATTTGCTTTTCTAAAATCAAGCCCCGAAAAATTGCGCGTTGTTTGCAAAATATCAATAGCTTCTTTGCGCGTGAGAGTTTTGGGTTTAGCTACGCTGTCAGGTAAACTATCATCCCCTTCACCTTCAAATAATGCTTCTTCTTCCTCTTCAATATCATCCTCTAATTCGGGCTCGTCGTCGAAGTCGTCATCATCCATTTTTGAATTTTTGCGGGGTTTTAATTTTTTTTCTGTCAGCATGAATAAAATATCCTCCATAAAAAAGAAAAACCCACTTAGAAAGTGAGTTGACTTCTTGTGAGCATTAGTGTGCCTTACTATAGGCTAATAGATCAAGTATCAGTGAACTGGATTTGTGTTACCTTGAGGTTTTACAGCGGCCGCAGGTCTTTTTGTGAAAGTCAGTTCGCTTGGAAATTCTTCATCTAAGAATTCTTCTTTGTGTTCTTCTTGGTTTCCATCGTTGTCGCTGTGCAAGCGAATGGAAAGTGCAGATGCTTCAAACACAGAGTTGTCTGCTGTTTCAAGAAGAATTGTGGTGAGGCGCGCGCGAATAACAGACTTGGGAACCCAGAAAAGCTCTGCAAGAGTTTTCACCATGTTGACACGTGTGGATGTTTTTTGAATTTCAAGAGCCAAAGCATCTCTTGGCACAAGCATTGCGTTTGCAAAGTCAAAAATTTCAGCTTGAGAAAGAGTTTCACAGCGGTTAGACAAAGGAAATTTGTCGCGCTCAGAAAGCAAAACAATACGCGCAATTTCACGAGCAATAGCAATGCGTGTGTGTGCACGAATGTCTCCCTTGCGGTAACGAATTGCATATTGTCCAGGTTTAATACGAGAACTGCGTGCGAGTTTGTCAGCGACATCACCAGGCAAGAGTTGAATAAATGGGAATGCATTAATAAGCTCAGGAATGTACACAGGAAGAGCCTTAATATTCAGCCCCTCAAGAATGCTTTTTGCAATTTTTTCGAGCTCAAGGCTTTTATCGCGACGTTCCATACGTACGCCAGGCTCTTCGTAAGAAAGACGCCTTTCTTCTTCAGCGTCACAAAAGTCGCTCCATGCTTCATCGAGATCAATAGCGCCATCAGCAAGATCTTGAACAATTTCTTGATCAACTTCAAGAGCCTTCGCTAAATTTTCAAGCGCTTGCACATTGCGAATTGCTTTTTTACCGCGTTTCCAATGGCTGGTATCGCTAGGATTAAAATCAAGGATGGAGCCGAGATCTTGGTCATGAATTTTTTCATCGGGTTTACGAATTTCAAGTATTCGAAAACAAAAACGAAACAATTGTATAGATTGTGGAAAACGAACATTATCCTGTAACTTACGCATTTTTCTCTCCTTTAATAAGTAACAAACAGCTTATTCACGATTCAAAGCCACTGCACTCGTATACCTACAAGTTGTTTGCTTGGGTTTCTACGGGCCGCACAAGCGTAAAAAAATAAGACATCTAGAATAAACCCATATTCATGTTCTCATGATTCTAAATATAACTCGAAGTTAGACTAGAATATATATAATTATGAATAAAAAGCAAAATTTTGATAAATATTTGCTTTTAATTAAAAAAATATGTCATAAAAAAGGACAATTTTAAAAATGGAAAATGAAGGGCAATTTGCAGTTGAATTCAGCTATATTGAAGCAAGAGCTAGTTTTTTTACTTCCAAATAGGCTGCATGAGATGATTTTAATGCAGCACTTTCACTGGCTGACAAGTTAAACTCAAAAACTTTTTCAGCGCCTTTATTTGTCAATTTAACAGGCACACACAAGCAGGCGTCGGTAATGCCAAACTCGCCTTTTAATTCAACAGAGCAAGGTAAAATTCGTCCCTGATTCAACACAATGCTTTCCACCATGGCAGTGACACCAAAACCTGGAGCAACCCATGCAGAAGTGCCAATGAGCTCTGTGAGCTCAGCGCCACCGCGTTTTGTTCTGCCTACAATGTCTTCTAAGTTTTCAGGGCTAATAAGACTTGTAATAGGGACACCGCCTACGGTTGCCGTACTAATAACAGGAACCATGTCTTTGTCTGTGTGTGCCCCAAGGACAACGGCGCAGACGTCACTCACGTGGACGTTTAAAAAGCGTGCTATGTTGCTGCGAAAACGGGAGGAGTCGAGTACGCCGGACATACCAATGACTCTTTCCCGTGGAAAGCCAGTCACTTTTTGAGCGACAGTGAGCATGGCGTCAAGTGGGTTAGAGACCACAATAAGAATACAGTTTGGTGCATACTTGCGAACATCTTCACAAATGCCCTTGGTAATTCCAGCGTTAATGCCCACAAGCTCTTCTCGAGATTGTCCTGGTTTGCGAGGAACGCCAGCAGTGATTACGACGACGTCGGAGTCTTGCATTTGAGAGGTGTCTTCGGTAGCAGTAAAAGTAGCGTTGAAACCACCGAAGGCGCCGCCTTGTGCAAGGTCTAGGGCACGGCCTTGAGCCACTTTTGGTTTTAAGTCTATGAGCACGAGGTCGCCGAGTTCTTTTTGTGCACACCATTGAACAACAGACGCGCCCACATTGCCGGCAGAACCAACAACCGTAATTTTAGGTCTTTTTAGCATAATAAGTTCTCCTTAAATAAATAAAAATAATTAATTCTTAACACACTTAAATAACATGGTTGAGCCGGAAAGCCAACCCGTGCTTTCAACGTCCTTGAACCCATGAGCAATCAACATGTCTTTAAATTCACCAGCAGTTGGCATGGAGCTCACGCTGTGGGGTAAGTAAGCGTAAGCTGATTTATCGGATAAAACTCCACCCACAGTAGGAAGAATTTTTTTGAAATAAAATTGAAATAATTTTTTAAACAAAGAATTTTGTGCGGGGAAAAATTCGAGGACAATAAGGGTTCCTTCTTTTTTTAAAACGCGGTGAAATTC
>JAZKEW010000124.1:22131-30756 GCA_040386785.1 Bdellovibrionota bacterium | reverse complement strand
AGCCTTTTGCCTGTCGTCTACATTGCGCAAACCAAAAGCAATGGTTAAGCAGTTGGCGCTTTCCGCTGGTACTGGAAGTTGTTCCGCACTGGCAAGAATATGTTTTGTTTGCGGGGATCGGTTTTGTATTTTTGCAATGTTGAGCATGCCTTCTGAAATATCAAAGCCAACAAGAGAGCGGTAGTCGGACCTTTTTTTTAAAAAAGAGTGGATAACATCGCCGGTGCCACAAGCGACGTCGTACAAAACGCCGTTACTGTCACTTACAGTTGGAATTTTTTTTATGAGAGCTTTTCGCCAGCGAGCGTCTTGTCCAAAAGACAGCAACCTATTTAGCAAGTTATAGCGAGTCGATATTTTATCGAACATGCTTTGAATTTGCTGCGATTTTGGACTTAAATTTAAGTTATCAACCATGATTTCACCTATTCTTAATTATCTATTTTTTTATTCGTGTGCCATGAGTTTTTCAACAGCAGCGTTTAAGTTGTCAAAAGCAATATAGTCATCAAATTTCTGTCCATTTAAATAAATTGTTGGAGTTTCGTTGACTCCAACACGAAAACCTTCATTTAAATCAGCTTCAATAGATTCTTTTTGAACAGGATCTTTTAAACACTCATTAAATTGACCCATACTAAGGTTTAATTTTTGTGCATAAGTCATGTATTTATTAGAAGAGAGTTCATCCATAGGTTTTCTGTCAAAAATAAGTTCATGCATTTCCCAGTATTTGCCTTGGTTTGCTGCACATTTTGCGGCAAGGGCTGCTGGTAGCGCTTGTGGGTGCTTGTCTAGAAGCGGAAAGTCTACAAAAATATATTGTATTTTGTCTTTATGGAGAGAGACTACTTTCATGATTTCAGAATTTGCTTTGACGCAAAAAGGGCATTGATAGTCTGCAAATTCAACAATTGTTACTTTAGGGTTTTTAATATTTGGTGCAAAAGCATGCCCAACATTTTCAAATTGCACCACTTGTTCCTGTGGTTTTGCGTGGGCTATAAGCTTAATTTTGTCTTGTTTGTAGGCCTCTGTGAGAAGGTCTTGCTCAGCGCGGCTTTGTGCAACTTTGCTTAAATACTGTTTTACGGTAGGAGCTCTTTGCGATTCTGGAATTTGTAAAAGCTCTTTGTTTGTGGCGTTTTCTTTTATAAATTGATTCACCTCAGCGTTGGTGACACGGGTGTTTTTGTCAAAGTAATCTTTTCTAGCATCATTTAAAGAAGCCAATTTATTGCTTGCTTGGTATTTTGTAAACCAGTCGAGTAAATAATGATTTTCTAAAATGCGTTGTGCTGTTTCGTACACTTGTTTTTCCGCACGAATAAGGGAGGCCTTTTCTTGCAGGGTGAGATCAGCATTTTTCACACTGACATTATTAATAGTACCAAAGGTTTCTCCATCTTTATTTGAAGAGGTCGATTTACAACCCATAAAAGCGATGAGTGTTAAAGACGCAAGAGCGGCACGTAATTTTATTTTCACAGGTATTCCCTTCCTAATTGTTCTATCATTTGTTTCGTTTCAAACTCATTCACAGCAAGATAATGCGCATAAATTTTCAAAGGTGCAACATAAAAGTCATGCATGGGTTTTACTTGTGTATAAAATTGAGTGTGCACACCTTCTGGTGTTCTTCCGCGTTCTTCCACATCTCTTTTCAAACGTCGAGCAAAGCGAATGTCCTCTGGAATATCTAAAAAGAGTGAAGAGTTAAAAAGTTTTCTTAATTTTTCTTCATACAAGACAAGGGTGCCGTCAACGAGAATAAAATTTGTTTTTTTGACCAAGATAGTATTTTTTGTGCGAGTGTGGGTGACAAAGTCATAAATAGGCACTTGAATAGATTGGCCAGCAATGAGTTGTTCAAGGTGTTCAGTCATAAGTGTAAAATCAATAGCCTGTGGGCAATCGAAGTTGATACTGCCGTCACCTTTAAAATGTTGGCTTTGATCTTGATAGTAATTATCTTGGGTTATTATTGTGCAATTGTCGCGGCCAAGGAGTTCTTGCAACATTTTTGCGACGGTGGTTTTTCCTGAGCCACTGCCGCCTGTAATGGCGATTATTGTCGTGGGAGTCATCAATCAATTTCCTGCAAAGTAAATAAATTTGAATTTCGTGCAGCAACACTGGAGGCGGTTAAAGAAACAAAAACAAATTTCTCACCTTTTTTATAGTTAAAATTGTTTATAAGAATTGTTTTTGTTTCTTGTAATATTTTTTCCATTTGTAATTTTGTATCAAGTAGAGCGCAGGTGACCGAGCGCAATAAGTTCATTTGTCGCATAATTTTATTATTGCAAGTAATGGCAATAATTTGTGTTGGAGTGCCTAAAGAAGAAAGTTTCATAGCCGTGTAGCCTCCTTCTGTAAAGCACACAATGGCCCTCACTTTTGCTTGTTCTGCAATGCGAATGGCGCCGTAAGTAACAGCGTCGTCGTCACTTGGAATGTGGCTCATTTCAAAGGGCCGCCATTTTTTTTCGTACCAGGCTTCGGAGTCAATTAGAGTTTCTCGCGACACTTGAGCTACCAAGTTAGCGTGGGGACCTTCAGTAACTGCGTGAGAAAAGGCTAGGGCGTCGGCGCCATCCGCAGCGGCATTTGCCATATCCGAAACTTCTGCCCGGGTTGGGTTTGAATTTTTGCACATGGAGTGCATGAGTTCTGAGGCCACAATAATAGTTTTTGACATTTTATTGCACTGTGCCACAAGTTCTTTTTGTAAAATAGGCAAATTATGCGGGTGGTTGGTTTGCCCAAGTTCTGCTCGGCTTAAATACACGCCGTCAACAAATTGCAATAAGCTTGGCAATAATTCGAGTGAGCGGGCAGAATCTATTTTTAGTAAAAAACGCGGCGCTAGAATAGCTTCTTTTTCAAGAATTTTATTTGTAATGGACACACTGGGGTGGCGTTTGGAGAGTTTTGCATCTTCTTGCAAAATAGCTTTTTTAATTAAAAATAATTCTTCAGCAGTGTTAATGCCGCCAACAATGGCGTAGTCGGCTATGGCAGAGAAATCTTTGTCAGCCAAGGTTTTTTCATCTTCAGGGAGCAGTGGAAAAAGGTCCGTAGACATGTGCGGAGAGGTGACGTCCATACCGGAAAGCAGCAGACCGCCCAGCTCCACTTGGCAGGTTAATAAAACACTATTGTTTTTTGAATTGACGGTAATTTCGGTGACTTTTGCTTCTGCGGCACCGTAAGAAAAACTTAATTTTGAATTTACAACTAAATTTTTTATTTGATCTTCGTGGGAGACGCGAATTTCAAGAAATTTGCTTGTTGATGGCGTAATTACGCTTGAGGCGCAAAATTTGCAATCGACACTCACTTGAATTTGTAGCAATTGGCCATCGGTGGCTTCGAGTTCATTGCCAGGAATAGACAAAATAGCTCGCCTGCCGACAAAATTAAATAAAAATGGAACATGGCCTTCTGCTGGTTGGTTCTCTTGCCCAGAAAATTCGGAATTTAACTTCTCACGAAGGAGGCTGAATTTCTTTTTGGCTTCTTGGGAATAGGTCATTCTGACGGCATCAAGGTGGTGATGAAGAATTGTTTTTGTAATGGCTGAAACGCCAAGTTTGTCTAGGCCTGAGCTTGTGACGGCCCAGATGAGTTTTGCTTTGGTTTTTTTATGTGTCATTTACTTTTTTCCCCATTTTTTTGCAATTTGCTTTGTTCATACAGTCGGCAAACAGTTCCATTTTATGACTTGTTAACACAAAACCTAATTTTTGTGTGATTTCCTCTTGTTTTCTTTCAATTTCTTCATTTAAAAATTCGATAATTTCGCCGCATTGGTTGCAAATAAGGTGATCGTGGTGAACGTTTTCATCGGCAAATTCAAAACAGGCACGGGTGTCACTAAAGTGACGTTCCACAAGTATTTTGGCGTCAGTCATCATTTTTAATGTGCGATACACTGTTGCTAAACCAATGGAACTATCAATTTTTTTGGCTTCCTTGGCTACGGTTTCTGCGTCAACATGCCGAGGAGCACCTAGCACCGCATCAAGGATGATTTTTCTTTGTCTTGTTTGGCGTAAGTTCAATTTTTCGAGATATTTTTCAAAGACTTGATGGAGGTGGACTCTTTTTTGTTGGAGTTGCTGGAGTGCTTGTTTTGTAGTCATAAAAGGTTCCAATATGCAGATCATGTTTATAAAACGATATCACTTCCATTGGGTTCTCGTTCTGGTTACTTTGGTTTTTCTGAACTCTTCGCAGATAACTTATGGACAAGGCACTTTAAATGCAAACCCGAGACAAAATCAAGTCCTAAGCTGTTCTGAGGTGAAGTCCCGTATTAATCAAATGATTGACCTGCACTATTCCTACAGAGAGTTTAATGAAGAGTTATCGCAAAGAACCTTCTCAAAATTCTTTGAGAATTTAGATTCTGGTAAAATTTTTTTAACCGTTGCAGATATCAACCAGTTCAAGCATTTAAAATTAGATATTGGTAAAAAAATTTCAGAGAATAACTGCAATTTTATTTTCAATATTCACGATATGTTTAAAAATAGAGTTCAAATTGAAACACAAAAAGCAATTCAATTTTTGGAAGATCCTTTTATTTTTTCATCTAAAATGTCTATGGAAACGGGAAAATTAAATTGGGCGAAAAATGAGAAAGAATTAAATTTAAGACTTAAAAAAAGAATTTTATTTCAATATTTAAGTTTGAAACAAAAGCAAATACCTGAAAATGAAATACGAAATAAAATTAAAGTTAGCTATATAAAATTTGAAAAAAAGTATGAAAATATGTCGAATGATAAAATATATTCTCTTTTTTTAAATAGTTTTGCACAAAGTTTAGACCCGCATTCTTCGCACATGTTGCCTGCTGAGCAAGACTCTTTTAGTATTCACATTAGCAATAAATTAGAAGGAATTGGTGCACAGCTTAAAGAAGAAGATGGTCTTATTGTTGTGAAATCTCTTATTTTGGGCGGAGTTGCGCAAAAAGATGGCCGCTTAAAAGTTGGCGATATTCTAGTTGCTGTTGATGCTGGTAATGGAGAAGGTTTGCAGGACATGGCGTTTGTCGATGTGGAAAAGGCGGTTGAACTTATTCGTGGAAAAAAAGGCACTGAAGCTAAGCTGGTGGTGCTTCGAAAAAGTACAAAAGGAAATGAAAAAATAAATATTTCTCTTATGCGCGATGAGATTAGCTTACAGGACGAAAATGTACGGTCGGCAATATACAATGAGCATGGTGAAAATATTGGGATAATTAAAATTTCGAATTTCTACGCTGATTTAAAATGCAAAAATAAATTATTTGTCCGTTGCCATGGAGTGTCCTCTGATACTGCTGCAAAACTAAAAAAACTAAAACGTGTAGGCATGAGCGCCATTTTAATTGACTTGCGCAATAATGGTGGTGGTGATTTTTTAGAAAGCATTAAGCTTGCAAGTTTATTTATTCCGCAAGGCGTGATTGTGCAAACTATAGATAAAAATAAATATATTAGCAGCGAAGAAGTTGCCAGTAATATGGAGCTGTACAAAGAACCCTTAATTGTGCTTGTGAATAAATTGAGTGCGTCCGCTTCTGAAATATTTGCAGGAGCGATTCAAGACTACGGCAGGGGAATTATTGTTGGAGATGAGCACACTTACGGCAAGGCTACTGTGCAAGTTGTGCAAGAAATGCCAGGAACCGAAGGGCGTAAAAATGATGGAGCCATTAAGGTAACACAAAATAAATTTTATCGCCCCAGTGGGACAAGCAACCAAAGAGTTGGGGTGAGTGCCGATATTATAGATGCAGGTATTCTTGCCAATTGTGACATTGGTGAAGAAAAATTGGACTATGCTTTGCCGCAAGATGCGATTGCTTCTGTGATTGGTTTTAAACCCTTACAAAACTTAAATGCTCTTGTTGAAAAACTGAAGAAGTTGAGCCGTGGGCGCTTAGAAAAAAATAGTAAGTACCAGGAGCTTGTTCAGCAAAAAAATAATTTGTCTTTTTGTGACTCTCTTGATTCTCGTGGTTTCCGTGATTCACGTGATGGTGCAATGGGATCTCAGGTTGTACAACCAGATGATGTGCAGATGATGGAGGCTCTGGCGATTGCGGCGGATAGTGCGCGGTTGTCACGGAGTATGAAGCAGGCGGATATTGGGGGCAGGTAAAATGCAAGTGGAAATTATGTTTAAATCATGGGGCGGCCTAAAAATTTAATTTATTTTTTTCTTCCAGGGTTTCTCTAATTCTTTTTGGTTCTCTTGACATAACCGACAAAAAGCCACGGGTATCTCGTTCTGGTGCCAAAAGATTTTTAATTTCTGCTTCTAGGCCAAGAATAAAAATAGCATTCACAAAAGCACCAAGGTTTATGGAGGGGTCGCCTTTTTCCAACCTTTGGGCTGTTGAACGAGCAATTCCGACCCGTTGTGCAAAGTTTGCAAGAGTCCATCTTCGCCTTTTTCGAGCGCCTTTTAATTTTAAGCCCAATTGAACCATACATTCTATGACTTGTGGGTGCAGTGATTTCGAAAAAGACGCGTATTTGCTCATGGAAAAATCCTTGTTTATACCCATATACAGGTATTTAAACCTGATAAGGACCTATGTATGGGTTTATTTTATATGCGAGTTTATTTAAAGTCAATATATACCTATATACGAGTTCTAGAGTTGTATAAGTACCTATATATGGGTCAAACCAAGTTATTTCTACGCGGCAAGTAGTCAGGAGAAGAGGCAGGAATGGAGTGAGTCGTAACACCCGATGGGCGAAATTGAATATTTTGGCTCAACTTATTTTTAAGGCGAGTCATGTACTTTACCAGCGGTTTTGTTTCTAAATTTTGTTCGCACCATTCAATGGCATGAATAACCGATTGACAATTGCGTTCAATGGTAGGAACGGGATTGGCTTCATTTACAAGTTTCAATTTGTGGTTGTGTGCTTTCAAAAGCTTGTTGAGCTTTTCGAGTGTATTTTTATCTTTTAGCAGGCTTGACACTTCGTAATGGTAGCCGTTTGTAAACTCAATAAATGCAAATTTTCTGGGTGGAATTTCGGGCTCATTGGAATAAAATTCCAACAACTGTTTTTTAAAACTTTCTAGCTTTTCTTCCGTACTTTTTGCAGCCAGCGTGCAAAATACATGGCAGTTTTTTTCAGGATCTAATTCATTAATATATTGAATATAAGCATCACCCAAATAGGCAGTTGTGTTTAAATTTTGTAAGTATTTATTAAATATAGCTTCAACATCTTGAGGAATATTATTTGTTAATACCGATTCTTGAATGTATTCAACTAATTTTTGCGTAAAGAAATCGTCTTTGTATTTAAATTGAGTGATGGAGGATTCGAGTTCTGGACAGTGGGGCTTTTTTTTGTGTTTTTCTTGTAATTTAGAACGAATGTTTTTGAGGGTGTTGGCAGCGTTTAAAAACTTTTCGGGGAGGTTGGCGCCCTCGACGTAGTTGCTCCAGTGGGAGTAGTACTTCAGCTCGACGCAGAGGTCTGCGTAAAGGAGCTGGTGCTTTGAAGGAGGATCTGGTGTTTTCATGGGTGGGGCTCCTTCGTTGGGGGTTATGTTTCAGTGGGGATGAGGGTGGTGGAATCTGTTGGTGGAGTTTTTGAGGGGGAGAAGAGGTTTGTTACCGCGCTTGCTATCGTCGCCACTGAGGGTGTTGCAAACGCTCTTGCTGCTAAGGATGCTGCAAATGATATCCTTTTTCCTGGGGGTGAAGAGTCTCGTTGCGAAGCTGCATCAAGTACGAGCTGTTTGCCGCTTTCAACGAAGTCGTAGCCATCAGAGATGAGTGATTCATCTGTGCTCGTGTCCCCTTGAGTTGCTGGTTCAGGAGAAGAAGAACGACTGTCAAAGGAGCTTGATGTTGTTCTGCTGGCAGCTTTAGAAGGTGTTTGGGGTAGTGATTTTAATTGCATAGTATCCCAGCGGGTATTTGGGTCTGAAGCAAGGAATGTGTCATCCTCAGGTTCTGCCACTTCGTAGGACGTAAAAGAATTAGTGGCCGCAGCGTTACTCGGGACATGCTCCTTCAAACATTCTTCTAATTTTTTAAGGTGCTTGAGGTTGTATTTTATTCTCTCCACACTGTTTGATACTCTCTTTTTTATTCCTTCTAATTTATTTTGGGACTCTTCTAATATAGCTAGTTTTTCATTTACTTGCCGCTCTGCGTCAAGTCTGAGCTCCTGATCGATATTTGTGCTTGTCTCTTGATGTTGGACAGTTGGTTGATGCTGTTGTGACTGTATAACGAAACTTTCTCGCGATTGCTTAAGGGTCATTGTACCGTTCGGTACGACTTTCATAGAAGATTTTGATTTTTTGCTACCTGCTTCTGTTAGTTGTGGCTGCTTTTGTCGATCTTCCTGCGCCTCTTTATAAGCACTTTCAGCATTTTTAACTGCGGTCTTTGCTTCTTCCAACTGTTTGATATCTTCTTGTTTTTCTAGCTGTTTTCTGTGTGTTTGGATAGATTCAAGAACTAGTTTGAAGCTTTTCTCTGTTTTTTCTGTATTTTCGCTGAAAATTTGCACTAATTTTTCTGATATATCGGCGTCCTTCACTTCTATGCTTGTTGAGTTTTCTTGAATTGGTTTTGCTAGAAAG
>JAZKEW010000124.1:4502-22121 GCA_040386785.1 Bdellovibrionota bacterium | reverse complement strand
TAGATTTTAGCTTATTTAGACTTTCTGTGCCTGAGCCATTTAGATGTTTCAGCGACTCTAAAATCAGCTGCCAAAAGGTTTCTTGTGGAGTAAATTTGTCTAGAGCATTTGTCGTTACGACATCCTCTATTGTTTTAATATGTTCAAAGTCACTATTTTCTATTTTTTCTTTAAGTTGCTGAATTATTTTTTGCTGAATGAACGGGATTTCAGTTGGTTTATAATCCCCAAATATACGATAACCAAATTTATTATCTCCTTGTTTTTCAAAAGATATCCCGATAAATTTTTTTTCTGGCTGAAATGAACCCAGTGAAGGTGAATCGTAGCAAATGTAAAGGCATGCACGTTCTCCAGAAAGGCGAGATAACACACCTGAGTAAGATGCTGGTTTCAATTTTTGAATTTGCTCAGAAAATTTAGATAAGAATTCAGTATCTTCAATATGCCGTGATTGGTCGACAGTAAGAAACTGTAGGCTTTGTGAGAAAAGTTTATGAGATGTCTCTGCATCTAGCTCTATGCCGAATTCTGATAAACGAGAGAAGAAAGAATTTACGTAAGGAAATCGAGCTTTTATTTCTTTAATATTTTCCTTTAATTTTGAAATATTTTCTTCATTTTTTCCTAAAGCAAAATTTTCGTTCAATATAAGGGAGAATTTTTTTCCGTACAAAAGAACAACTATAGTCCAATTGCCAGCAGTATCTTGAGCAATGTCGCCAATACAATCGAAGCTTGGGAGGTCTAAGTGCTTTATAACAACTTTTAGGCTTGCGTTAAGTTTGTGTTCTGCATCTTGAAGCGCTTTGTGTTCTTCCTGACGAAATTTCTTAATAATTTGTACACTATTGAAGATAGATTTCATATCCCGTGCACGATGGTCTAAGAAGACTTTCGATTGTGCAGCATTTTGAGTAAGATCTTGTAAATCAATAATTGCCTCTGCTGTTGTGCATCCAGTCTCAATTTCAAGTAAAAGGCGATCGCTTTGTATACAAAGATGAGTGTTGCTAATTCTACTGTTAGTTATTCGAGGCCTAAAAGTAAATTTATCACAAGAATTCACATCAGCAATAGCAGCAAAATTTGGTGTTAAAAACCTGTTACCTAAAGCAGTTGTATTAATTTGAGAAATCTTGTCTTTGAATAAAGCCAACAATTTTCTTTCAAGCGGGGCCACTGTTTTTTCTAAGAGTTGTAAATTTTGAATTTTACAATAAATTTCATGTTTTTGTATTTCTGACGGGGAAGCAATATAATCACCTATATCTGCAATAGTAATTAATGAAAGATTTGCACCACCACCTAAACTTTTTAATTTTTTAAGGGCTGAATTATAGTATTCTATTTTTGATTTTACGCCAGATTGAAAGTCCTTTAGCTCGTCATACTGGTCCTTAGTTAACCAATGTAATTCTATACATTGGTTAACTTTATGCTTATGAAGCCCAATAACAGCATCTAAAAACGTTTGCGGCCCTAAACCTGTTGAATCAGTTAAATTAAGCTCATTTATTGAAAATTTGAATAGATTATTTTCCTTTTCAGGTTTAACACCGGGTATAGCGTAAAAAAAGCTATACTCATCGTCATTAATTTTTTTAAATATAACTTTGCCGCCTTTGTTATCTTTACAGAGAATATTTTTTTCTTCAGGCAAAGAAATTGCTTTTGTATTGATAATAAAATCATCCGCTAAAGATAGGTTTTGAAAAATAGAAACTTGAAATCCAAGTTGTTCTTCAAGTGGAGATAAATGTTTTTTGTAGTCTTGAATATATTTAATGAAATGCTTCAAATTCTCTTCTATCAGCTCTAATTCTGTAGCAGTCGTGCTAAAGCTGTATATATGTTGTTCTTCATTTTCATCTTTAACAGCTGTATCAGAACTAAAATTATCTATTATTTTTTTATGTTCACGCTCATGGAGTTCTTTTATGCGTCGATCTAGGATTGTAAATAAATTTTCAAGTGTTTTCAAATCATAGTCATCAGTTGTTGCTTTTGTTATTAACAACCTTCGGATTTCTTCTTTTTGTGTCAGAATGTTTTTTTTGCTAGCATCCAGGCGTACACTTAAATTGACTAACTCTCTGTCTAGTTGCTGTAGCTGAATGTTTAAATTTGTTAAATCTTCAAAGGTTTGTTTTAAGTATACTTGTTCTGTGCTAAATTCTCTGTGTTTCTCATCAAGTCGCTCAGTGTAACTAGCATAGAGCTTTAAGCTACCTGCAGTTATTTTTTCTTTTATATTTTTTACATGCCCTTTTAGTTCAGACAGAAGCAGAGAAACCTGGCGTTGTTGAGAGGTAACTGGAATTTTTATATTGTTAACAACTATATCTCCATGACTATTACGCAATGATCCACCATCATTAAGTACTGCTCTAAGAGATAAAAATTCTTTGATTTTTGTTAATTTTTTAAGATCTTTTGGTGATTCATAATTAGAAACAGGACTTAAAAATTCTATGATAAAAGCTTTATAAGGATCGCTATTCTCAAGGTCTTTTTCTTTTGTATCTTGTTGTTTCAAATGTGCAGTAAGAAGGTGAGATATTTGATCTCTTATCTCGTTTGTTTGTGTATGTTTTTCTTTGATATTATCTTGCATGAGCCAGTTTGAAATCGTAAATTTTTGTTGTTTTGATGGTCTTGTTGAAGACGTTGTTGTCTTTTCAACAGGTGTTAACTCCACAAAACCCAAATCTAAACAAAAACTTAACCATGTAGAAAGTAGTTGAATTTTATCAGTAAGATTTGCTTTATATTTGTTTAATTCTTCCATCGTTGACAAATACTCTGGGGATTCTATTTCAAAGTGGCTTTTTAAACTTTCCCATAGTTCTTCACCAGAAAGTTGTACTACAGTTTTTTTAAGTGTTTCAAGACTTTCTTGGTATGGGGTGTATAGTGACAACACTCCGTGCTTAAGCCAATCTTTGGGTTCTGGTGATTTAAGTAATTTTTCCAAGTAATTTTGTTTACTTTCAGGTGTCATTGTTTCGTAAGATATCTCTGCGCTGTGGGCTACGACAGTACTGATATCCTTTTCTACTACGCTTTTTTCTTTAATGTCTCGAAAAACTATCTCATTGAACTTTTGTGCTAATTTACTTACAAAAAAAGCAGAATTTTCCTCTGTTTCAAAGATTGGATTTTCTTCCGCAATAATTGATAGAGCCAATAAAATATCCCTAAAAAGAGGAGGGGAGGTGGAAAGCGTATTATCGTTTTTTCTGGACTTTATGTTTGATGCAAGATTAAATCTTAGGTAAACATAAAAGGAAATCATAGCAATAGAATCTGCTAAGGTGCCTCGCACTAAGTGTCTTATTGCATACTGGGATATGTATCCGGCATCAATTTCTTCTTTAAAAAAATTCTTAACGAATAAAGTAAATTCTACGGGGTCGTATTTCTTTGAGCCAGGTGAGTACGCTTTTTCACACAGCTTAGATAACAAATCTACAAAACAAACGTTCTGCTCTTCATACTCTACTTGGCTAGAGGGTAAAAATACAAATGAAGGAATAGACGTGATACTTACTTTCGCATTCTCCTTTGGAGGGGTAAATGCTTTTACTAAAGCAGCTTCTTTGTCTTTGAATTCTTGTAGCAGCGAGGTACCAGGTTCTGACACATCTGTCTTTAAAGCTCTCAGTATCGTAGGCTTCTCGTTTGTCGCTGCAAAAGTAATTTCCCCCAGAGGCTTCGGCAACTTTGCTGTGAGCTTTTTGCAATCGTCTTCAATAATTTTCAGTTCATTTGGATCAAAAGTATGATCATATGATGTTGTGCCATTCTCATGGACAGTTTCTTTCGGGTTTTTATTCAAATTCTGTGTTGTTAGAAATAATTCATAAATGCTTTCGAACAATTCTGGTAGTATTTGGTTTCCTTTGTTATCCGTCTTAATTATCGGTAATAATCTGGAGTAAGACTCTCGAACATCTTGATTGATGCTCGAAACTCTAGCGTTGAAGGCCTCGTGTGCGGAGGGGCTCAATACGTTTTCGTCTGTGTCGTGTCGGATTACACTCGTTACGTCTATACCAACTCCGCCTTTTTCGAAAGTGTCCTTAAGATTGTTGAAGGTAATGAACAGCAAACCTGAAATGCTTTGCGATAAGCTGTTAGAGATTGCTTTTATGGTATCTGTTAATGGTATCTTTTGATCAAGAGATGATTGAAAAACAGCCTGTCTGTGGAGAAATGTTTTCAAATTTTGTTTTTGTTTTTCAAATTTCCTTCTGAAATTTTGCAGTTGTTCGAGCTTTGATAAAAGATCTTCTTTGTTTAATTCCGCTATTTTTTTATTTGGAAAAATTTCTCGAAGTTTTTTAAAAAATTCTTGATGAGTCATGTTAGTAGGAGTGTAGTCTCCAGCATCAAAGCACGTAGTTTGTGAGCTATTTGTGAAGAGGGCATTTAATTCAAATGCACGTACGTATTTTTTAAGTTGGGCTTCACATTCATTGATTTTGTATTCCACCAGTCTTATTTGTTTCTCGCTCTTTAACAAGCAAAATTTTGTTGCACAAGAGTCTGTGTTAGAACCAGAATGTACGAGCAGCTGTTCCACTATTGGGACAATAATATTCTCTTCAACACAAACCATAGCTCCAGGAATTATTGCCTTTTGTTCTTTAATACAATCATCAGCAATGCTGATCACGAGCCCTTTTAATCTCCTAACAGTGTCTCCATTTTCCTGGCATTGAGCTCGCTTGACTACACAGTCAACGTCTTCAAGTAGTTCAATCATGTCAGTGTACATTATACCAAAGACAAAGGCAGATGTGGTGTGCGTTTCTCTATTTGAATCATTTCCTCCAGACGTAGAAATAAGTCTTTGGAGCGTATCCGATGCGATCTTTGTTTTTAGAAAATCAAGGCTCGTTTCCCTAGGGTCTAAAATATATTCTGCACAAAGCATACGCAGTGTTCGACCATGAATACTCCGCATCATGTTAATATCTTTGAGCAGAAGGAGAGCTTCTTTTATTTTATCAGCATTATTTTTTATATACTCTGACAAATTAGTCTGTGTATTTTTCATAAGCTGTTTGGAGAAATGAAGAATAAATTGTTTATTGTAGTTTAAACCAGCAGTTATTAGTTCAATGGTAGAGCTATCAACTCCCTGTATTTCTTCTTTTGTTTGCGCTTTATATGCTTCAGTTGCTGCAGAAATAACTTCTTTTGTTGTCGTAATCTCAAGGCATTCTGAAGGAGAGAAGAGTAATTGTAGTGTTGTTGGTATCTTTATCGGAGATGTAGAAGAAGTTCCTGCTAGCTTAGAGGCTCTTTCAAGCATTGCATCTAGAGGGTTCTGTGCGTTCGATATTCCTATCGAAGCACTCTCTGTAGATGGAGAACTTGCGGAGTCTCCTTTAGGTGGCTGCTGTGGGCTTGGGCCTTTCCAATAACTGAGCAATCTTGTTAGCATTCTTTCTAGCCTCCCCTAACTCATTACCAAATCTGCGTACTCGCAAAATTGTCAAACCATTTAAAGCCGTTACCAAAAAACAAATACTACATTTACCAACTAGCCAAGTGTGAGACTACTTGTTATTGCGCCTCTTCGTCAAGAATCTTTTTTAAAAAACTGGTTGAATTGTAAGGCTTTATTTACCATATTTTTTATAGTCCCAAATCTATGCTTTTTAATGCCAAGAATTCAAAGGGATAAATTAAAAATTTTTGTTAAAATGATATTTTTTCACAAAACATTTAAAATATCCAGAATTATTGGAAAAATAAGTGTGTCTTAATTTCTTACATGAAAAAGGGGTATTTTACTAGTTGTCATTTTAGCGGACGGCTGGCCAGTTTTTCAAGCCTTTTCAATTTCTTCTTTGGAGAGTCCGGTTACTTTTGTAATAACGTCGTAGGGTGTGCCAATGGATTTAAGGTTTTTTGCGACTTCAACTAGTGCCTCAATCTTGCCTTCAACCAGCCCCTCAAGCCTGCCTTCAAGTCTGCTAGCTAGTAAGCCGCTTTCATAATCCATAATAGCTTTCCTTCTTGTTTCATAGGCAATACGAGCGTTTGGGTCATGGCTTAAAATTTCAAGGGATTCAACAGCGCGAGCGATTCCTTGGTTTTGCATAGCTAATTTCCTTAAGTTTTCTTTTTGCGGGTTTTTGAGGAAAGACATCCACTGTTCCCGCTTGCTAGAGTGAGTGTAACAGTTTTCTTTGAGTTTCGGTAGCTCAAAAAAATAGGCTTCAAAATCTTTCATACGCTGAATATTTGTAAGGTCATCTTTGATAATTAATCGAGAATCAAAGTGTTCTGTGTCGTGAAATAGTTTAAAATTTAATATATTAATGACAATGACTGGTGTTAATGCATGGTATGTGTCTCCTTTTTGTATTTTAGAAGCATATATTTTTGAGAAATAATAAAGAGATCTTTTTTCAAAATCCCTTAAATTTTTGCACTGGATTTCTATGTTGATCGTCGTTTTGTCAGTAAGTGTTGCCAAGACGTCGAGTCGAGATTCTTTGTCATCATCTTTATCAGGTGGGAGTTCAATATTGATAAATGTAGCGTGTTCAATTTTTTTATTTCCCTCGAGCTTTAAAATATCGTTGGTGAAGTTTATAAAATTGGTTTCATTATTTCCAAAAATTTGTTTGAAGCAAAAGTCAATTTTAGGGTCTAGTAGTTCGTCATCATTAGTCATAATCCCATTTGTTTCTTTCATTTTTTACCTCGTTTAATTGATTTTTTTCACGTCAAATGGCTATTTCAATTAAAAATTAATTTATAGAAAAAATCCTCACCTCAACTATTGCCATGTTTTTTTGTGCTGTCCACAGACATTTACAATAAAAAAAACCTTGAAATCCCTACCTCCGTCATATTCCATGGAATATGACGGAGGTTCCGGTCATGCACAAAGCTAATTATTTTCATTTTTTGACAAATTCGAGAATAAGAGGTATGCAGATGTTTTATCTCGTGCAGAACGAATCAATAATTTAATTACAGAATAGCAAATTAAAACAGAAAATATTGCGCAAAAGATATTTTAAATATTCTAGAAGAGCCTACAAAAATCACGAACGCTTACTAGACAAATATTCCTTCCGCCGCTCCAAAGCCACTGTACGCGGTGGCAAGTGCAATTCATTTTTTCTTTTTGATGCTAGTTGTCCACAAGCAGCACTCACATCTTGCCCACGGCTATAACGCACCGGTGCGGGAATAGAACGCTCTGTTAAATACAATTGAAATTTACGCATTTGTTCTAAATCAGTGGCCACCATAGTGGAACCAGGGTGTGGGTTCATGGGAATTAAATTGACTTTTGCTTTGAGGCCATGCAGAAATTTAACTAATTTTTTAGCGTGGGCAATGGAGTCGTTGACCCCTTCAATCATAACATATTCAAAAGTAATGCCATGGCGCGTTTGCACAGGGTAATTTAATAACGCCTGTTTTAATTCCGCTAAAGGGTATTTTTTATTGACTGGCATGATTTTAGAGCGCTCGGCATCATCGGCTGTGTGCAAGGAAATTGCTAGAGCCACTGGCACATCTTTGCCAAGTTTATTGATTTCAGGAATGAGTCCCGAAGTGGATACGGTTACTTTGTGTTTAGAAAGTCCAAATAATTTGGGGTCAATCATGTTTTTACAAGCACCCACAACAGCATCATAGTTGTCGAGGGGTTCGCCCATACCCATAAACACCACGTTTGTTACTTTACGGCCATTGAGCCTTTTATTGGCAAGGGTGATTTGAATTAATATTTCGCCAACGCTTAAATTGCGAGTTAAACCCATTTTACCTGTTTGACAAAATGTGCACCCCATTTGGCAACCAATTTGGCAGCTCACACATAAGGTAACACGATTTTCGCTGGGCATTAAAACGCACTCTGCGAGGCGGCCATCATGAAGTTTGAGCAAAAACTTTTCACTGTCGTCGTTTGAAGTGAGCAGGGTGTCAATAGTAGGCACAGACCAATCAAATTCAGTGGCTAATTTTTGTCTTAGTTCTAGCGACATATTTGAAAAATTTTGCGGATTAAATTCACCTTTGAAATAAAACCACTCAAAAATTTGTTTGGCACGAAAGCGGTTTTCACCATTTTGCATAAACCAATTTATCCATTGAGTTTCATCAAAAGAAATGGCGAGAGGTTTATTCTGGTGTTGTAAAGTATTCACGAAAAGTCCTTTAAAAAAATGATCCCACATCTTGCGCAAATTGTTCTGGCTCTTCAATAAGAAGCAAATGTCCTGCTTGCGGGTAAACAATAAGTTGAGCGTTTTTAATATGCTCCTTTAAAAACGTAGCATTTTGTAAAGGAATAATTTTATCTTCATCTCCCGAAAAAATAACTGTTTTTTTTGCTGTGATTTTATTTAACGATGACACACCATTATAATGAACTGAAATATCATATTGTTTGCGAATTTCATCATTATTTTTTTCGCCATTTTCTACGGAAGTTTTAAGAATATTTTTACACATCATTTCAAATAAAAGGCCGGAATTTTTTAAAAATTTATCGGCAAAATAACGAGACATATTTTTTTTAGTTGCTTCCATATCAGTATTTTTATTGACGTACTTTAACTGACTAGGGTTAGCAACGGGGCGAGACCATGTTCTGCCTACTCCACCGCAGGTTGTGCTTACTAAAAATAAATTATCAATATTGTGCGACTCTGCTGCAATGGTTTGTGCAATCATGCCGCCCATGCTAATGCCAAGTACAGAGTAGGTGCATAAATTTAATTTCTGCATAAAAATAGAAGCAATAGCAATGGCATCTTGAGCTATTTTTTCAATAGAAAAATTGTCTTCGCTTGCAATTTGAGTTTCTCCACAACCTCTGTTGTCAAAAGCGACCGTGGCGACATGGGGTGCAATTTTTTCTAGTTTTTTGCGAAAGGCGCGGAAATCAAGGCGATTACGTTGGTATCCGTTAACAAGTATGCACAAATGTGTGGGGGGTGAGCTGACACATTGGTAGTCCAGTGCCAACTGAGCACCAGCGAAGTTTAAATATTGCAAGCCGGTATTCAGTGTCAAATTATGTTCTGGTATATGGTAAATTTGTATCATAAATTAAATAAATAAATTGCTAATGGAGTCGGAATTGTGAATGCGGCGAATGGCTTTGCCCAGAAGTTCAGACACATCAAGAACCTTTATTTTAGGGCATTTTTGTGCTTCTGCTCTTAGGGGAATAGTGTTTGTTACGAATAATTTTTCAATACAGCTTTCTTGCAGCCTTGTAATAGCAGGCCCCGATAAAACCGCATGAGTTGCCGCCGCATAAACTTTCAACGCACCATGTTCAAGAAGCACTTTTGCCGCTGCGGAGAGTGAGCCCGCCGTGTCACAAATGTCGTCTACAAGAATGGCTGTTTTGCCTTTGACATCTCCCACAAGGTGCATGACCTGCGATACGCCAGGTTTTTCACGGCGTTTGTCTACAATGGCAATGCCGCAGTCAAGCACTTTAGCAAAGGCGCGAGCACGCTCCACACCGCCGGCGTCGGGAGAGACTATAATGGGGTTTTCTAAGTTTAATTTTAAAAAATGCTCAGCAAATATGGGCTTGCTGTAGAGGTGATCGACTGGAATATTAAAAAAGCCTTGAATAGCGCCGGTATGTAATTCAATGGTTAAAATGCGGTGTACGCCTGAGCTGACGAGCAAATCAGCGACCAGTTTTGCCGTAATAGGAGTGCGAGGTGCGCTTTTACGTTCTTGTCTGCTATAACCATAATAGGGTATGACAGCGGTAATTCTTTGTGCACTTGCTCTACGTAGGGCGTCATTAATTATAACGAGTTCCATAATATTTTCATTGGCAGGAGCACAAGTTGGTTGAATGATAAACACATCGCGACCACGGACGTTGCTTTCAATTTCAACTCGAGTTTCACCGTCGGAAAAGCTGCCAATAAGCGCACTTCCAAGGGGGACGTCGAGATATTCTGCAATTTTATTTGCAAGTTCTGGATTGGCACTACCTGAAAAAATAAGTAAATCGCTTTCCATATAATGACCTTTTTAACCTTTTGAGGAGGGTGGGGCGGACGGACAATCGTCGCTTACTCATAAACAGGATTAGTAAAAAAATCAACCTATAAATGGGTTTCGCTTATGACAGGAAAAAAACAATAAAAAAAGCAGCCCATAAGACAAAGCGCAAACCGCAACCCAGATTTCTTCCTGAAATCTTACTCCCATCCTTAGGAAAGTCAGCGGCTTTTTTGAGCGCTGATGTCCAATTTGGGTTTCCTTTTTACCTTCATCCCTGAAGGTCATTTGCCTTGTGCGTATGAACCGCTACACACCCTTTCGACCAATTTGCAAATGGCTGAACACGGAAAAAAAATCTACTTTTGGATGAATTTGGCAGGAAAAAATGTACTACAGAAATTTCCGTTTTAAATAGCTTATGTACGGATCAATATTCAGATCTTGCCCCGTCGCTTTTTTTAAAACTTCCAGACCAGTGAATTTTTTGCCGTATTGATGCAGGTTATTTCGCAACCAAGTCCGTAAAGTGCCAAACTCCCCCACGGCAATTTCGCTTTCCAGTGTAGGATTTGCCCTAACAGCGGCTGCATAAAATTGAGCACTCATAATGTTGCCCAACGTGTAGCCTTGAAATTGGCCACCAATAAGAGAGCTAAACCAATGCACATCTTGCAAACAACCATGGTCATCGCTTTTGACGTCAACACCTAAATCTTTTTTGTAACGTTCATTCCAGGCTTGCGGCAAGTCGCAAATTTTTAAATTTCCTTCAAGCATTTCTAGTTCTAAGTCAAAGCGGATGGTGACGTGCAAATTGTAGGTGAGCTCATCGGCATCGGTGCGAATGAGGGACTTTGAAACTTTATTAATGGATTTGTAAAATTCATTTAAGGAAACAGAAGCCAAATTTTGTGGAAATTCTTTTTGTAAAATTGGGTAATAATGTTGCCAAAAGTGTTTGCTTCTTGCCACAATATTTTCCCATAAACGAGATTGACTTTCATGCACACCACTTGAAGTTCCTCCATACAAAAAAGTGCCGTCAAGGGAGGGGTCTACGCCAAGTTCATAAAAAGCATGTCCCATTTCGTGGATAGAGCTAAACAAACTTTCAGCTAAATTATTTTCCTTGTAACGAGTTGTAATTCGTACGTCGCCGTGAGAAAAAGTGATCATAAATGGATGATGGGTGGTATCAATACGACCACTATTAAAATTATAGCCAAGGGATTCCACCAAGTATTTATTAAATTTTTCTTGCTTATCAATTGGGTAGTGTTTGGTTAAGCAAGAATCGTCTACGTGTTCTTTTTTTGTTACTTGATCAACCAATGGAACAAGAGCTTGCCGTAAATTTTGAAAAATAACTTTTAATTGTTTTGCGCTAAAACCTTCGTCGCTTTCTGCAATTAAAGGATCTGCAATATGTTCGTGTTCAAAATGTTGAGCATAGGTTTTTGACAATTCTAAAGTTTTTTCAAGATAGGGTTCAATAAGTTTAAAATTATTTTCTGCGCGGGCTTTTATCCACATGTCGTAACTAGCAGCTTGATGTTCAAGCATAGTATTTACAAAACTAGGAGAAAGTTTTGTTGCTTTGGCAAATTCTTTTCTTACAAAACGCAATAAAGAAGACTCATAACTTTCGTATGGAAATGAATTTTCATAGCCTTCAAGAGAATTTAAGAGATTTTTAACCTCTGTGCCCACAAATTTTTCATGGGTCAGTTTACCTAAGGTTGAGAATTGCCGCCCACGCATAGCGGCGCCATTGACTGGCATATGGGTGGATTGATCCCATATTAAAACGTTAGATATGCTTTTTAAATCTTGAATGTCACACAAAATTTTGTTTAAACTGCTGAAGTTTTCTTTTTGACTTGCCATTCTATTGCCTCAACAAATTTATTTTTTTAGGTCCAGTGTAAATATTCCAGAGGTTCCATCTTTGTAAAAAGCTCGTACTTGCCACACGCCTGGCATAAAAAGCTGCATGCTTTCCACAAGGTAACAGCCAAAATGCGGAACTGTTTTTTGATAATTTAAAAGCTCTTTAGGGGCATCTGTGGGTGTTACTTTAGGTGGTTCACTGCCGTGGCCCATGTCGGGCATAAATAAATCAACCTTGTCTAAGTTATTTGCATTTTCCAAGCACAAAACACCGTTTGCCATATTCTGTGAATTGGGAATTCCATTGGTGATGAGCAAGGAACCAAACAATTTAGGCGCGGTATTCGTGTTTGTTGTTGGGCTATTTGGAGTTGTTGTTGGTGCAGCAACTGTTTGCATAAGGTAGGCCACTTCATTGTTTGCTTTGCGCATTCGTGAAGTTTTGTAGTAAACAGCAGCGGCTCCAATTAAAAAAACAAGAACAAGATAAAAATACTTCGATTTAAACATCATAAACCCCTCTATAAACAGGCAAGCACAAGCTTGCATTTAAAACTAAAAACAGGAATATTCCTAATTGTGGTACAGCAAATTTCAACTTATCAAAGGAACTAGCATGTCTGACTATGAATACAACTCGTGGCTGCAAGCCCTCAAGCCTTTTGCTTTGACTAAAAATGAAGATATCAAAGAAATGCTCAAACAAAAAGGAATTGATGTTCATGATTTCACTTTAGGCGATCCCAAGGAGCCAACCCCTGCATTTATTAAAGAGGTGCTCATCAAAAGTATTGCCGATGTGAGTCAATATCCACTGAATATTGGAAATAGTTCTTTGCGTATGGCTTGCGCTAATTGGATTAAAAATCGCTTTTCTGTCAATATCAATAGTCAAACACAAGTTATTTCTAGTAACGGCAGCAAGGAGGCGGTTTTTCATATTCACCAGGTGCTTCTGAATGCAGCCTCACAAAAAAGAATCGTCGTTTTTCCTGAACCAGGTTATCCTGTTTACAAGAGTGGGTGTGTACTTGCCGGTGGTGTGCCCTATGAAAATCAATTAAAATCAGAAAAAAAATACGTGTTTGATCCCACAGAAATTCCAACGGAAATATTGCCGTACATAGCTGCTGTTTGGTTGTGTTATCCGCATAATCCAACCGGAGCAACTATAAGTGTGGCGCAAATGGAGAAAATATATGAATGGGCTTTGCTGCATAATATCAAAATTTTAAGCGATGAATGTTATGTCGATATGTTTTATGAAGGCAGCGTTGCTCCAACTTCTTTTTTAAAAATTTCTGAAAAAAATAATTTTAAAAATGTCGTGAGCTTTTTTTCCTTAAGCAAGCGTAGTGGTATGACTGGTTATCGTTCTGGTTTTGTTGCTGGAGAAGAAGAAACAATTTCATTATTTGCAAAATATCGTCTGAATGTTGGTTTAGGGACGCCAGACTTTATTCAACAAGCCGCTGCCGCTGCCTGGAGTGAAACGACACACGTGTTTGAAAGAAACAAAATATTTGCCGCAAAAAGAAAAATTGTCGACAAATTTTTTGCACACAATAAAATTGAAGTACTTCCAAGTAATGCGACTTTTTATGTGTGGGGATATGCGCCTAAAAATTACCCTTCCGGTCGTGCATTTACAGATGCTGTGTTAAACTCCACAGGAATTATGTGCACCCCAGGTGATGCCTTCGGCACTTCCTGTTCACAAAATTTTAGACTTGCTTTAGTGCCAACTTGCCCGCAAATTGAATCGTGTTTTGAATATTGGCAACAACAAATAGACAAAGGAAATTTTAAGCTATGAAAAAAATAGACCCCATTGAACTCAATCATTTAAAAAATTGTATTGAAAATATTACTGGTAATATTGAAAATCTAAAAGAAAAATCATCACAAGATGCCGTCATTCAAGTCTTGCGTTACCTTGAAGATGCCTCTTTGCGCGTCGCATCGCCACAAAATACTTCTGCAAACTGCGGCACCGTTGCCATGGATGGCAATTTGCAAGAATGGGTTGTGCACGCTTGGGTAAAACAGGCTATTTTATTTGCTATGCGTATGCGGCAAGCAAAAACATTTAAAACAAAATTAAGTGGAGATGTTGAAAATAATAATCAGGGCCGAGTTTTTGCGGGAGAGTTTGCTTATCACGACAAGTTCGACTTGCAAAATAATCTTGGACAAAATGGCGTGCGGTGTTTGCCGGGTTCTATTGTACGCGAAGGGGCTTTTGTTTCACAAAATGCCATTCTTATGCCGAGTTTTGTGAATATTGGTGCTTGGATTGGCGAAAATACTATGATTGATACTTGGGCTACCGCAGGAAGTTGTGCACAAATTGGTGCCAATGTGCACGTGGCTGGTGGGGTTGGAATTGGTGGCGTATTGGAGCCTGCTAGTGCAAGGCCTGTGATTGTGGGCGACAATGCTTTTTTAGGAAGCCGGGTGATTATTGTTGAGGGTGTGGTGGTGAGCAGTGGGGCTGTACTAGGCGCTAATGTGTGCTTGACGTCGTCGACGCCTATTTACGATGTGACAAGTGCAGAGAAAAAGGAATATCGCGGATTTGTGCCGCCAAATGCTGTGGTGGCAGCGGGAACTCGGCCGAAATCATTTCCTGGTGGGGAGGTGTTGTTGCAGTGCGCTTATATTATTGGGTATAGAAATGCACGGACGGATGCTAAAGTTAGTTTGAATGATGTTTTGAGGGAGACGGGGATAGCGATTTAGCTTTTGGAGAGCGTAAATTATGAGTACAGCAGTTGGTGGTGAAAAAAAAACTATAAATTCAATCAAGCAGAGAACAGGCCAAGCTTTTAAAGAACGAGGGTATTTGGCAGTAGATTATTTTGGTTCGACCCATCTTGAGAAGCTACGGGCCGAACTTGAAATGCTGCAAGATTTGGCAACAAGAGCAGATAAAAGGGAATTCTGGAGTACCATGAAGGATGTTGAAAGCAGATTTGAGAATTATAAAGTTAGGAAAGAAAGCAAGGAAGTTGGTTTAGTTTATTTGCAATTTGCTGAAACTAGGAAAAACTCTCCTAATTTTTCGGACGATTGGTCAAGGGATAAAAAGAGAGAGTATTGGTCAGAGACCTTGAGATATGCCAGTTTGGCAGAGATGTATTTAAATGCGACTCAGTATGTTGATATCACTCAGAAAACCTGTTTGGATAATTTGAAATTTACATGCAAAAGCATGATTGAAATTTTTGATCCACAGGAGCGTTTGGATGCTGTGAAAAGCCAGTTTGGAGGTGGAATTTTTGATGATCCTGAACTCATAAAATTTCTTTTTGACGAGGGCTGGCCAACACCAGAAGAATTGGAGGCAGCAGACGGTGCTTTTGTTTCTATTGAACAAGGAACAGAAGATTATGAGAAACCACAAACCAAGGAAGATACTTTCTCTATGGGGTCTGAGACCCGAGCAGGATTAGTGGAGCTATCGGAATTTAGCTCTGAAGTGCATTTATCGCAAATAGATGAGCCTGATGAAGTATGGTTGAGTGTTGCTGAATTTGATAAACTGCCAGCATCTGGCCAAATCAGCCCATATAAACTCCGATTTGCTCAAGGGGGAATCAATCCTAAATTTAGGGATGGGAAATCGCTTGATGAAATGCGTCAATTTCTAATCCAAGATCCTGATTATACGAACAAAATTCCTGAAATTGAAATTGGAGTTCATTTAGGCAAGGTTTACAGTTTTGATACACGCCGTCTCGTTGTCCACATGCAGGCAAAAGAGCAAAACCCTGCCGTTATGATCAGATACAAAAAGATATCGGGGGAACATCTTCAACAAAGAGTAGACTCTGTATTCTCTCCAAAACCTTGGAATGGCGGTGTAACAGCATTGAGATATGGGGGAAAAGGATCAGAATCCAAACCTTACATCAATCCCGCGTTAAGGAAGCCACTCGAGCCAATAGTAAATAAAATATTTAAGTGCTATCCATCAGAGCGGGAAGGTGTAGCAGATGATGCTAACGGCTTTCCTGTGAAACGACAGAAGGCCAAGAAAATTTTTGAATTTTTCAAAGACAGAGCGCAGTCTGGATCGAAATCTGCTAAAAACGTTTTAGAAGAATCCAAAAAAATAAAATTAGAAAAAGGAGAAATGGCTGCTTATGATTTTTTGATTGAACAGAAAATGAAAATTTGAACCTATTTTAACTCAACTCCAAAAAGTGGTGAATTTCTAAAAAAGGAAACTAAATTTTCTTCTTTTCCCAGTAGCTCTCTGTATTTTGCAACGCTCAAAACAATACATTTTTGTTTACCGTATGTGAAATAGCCTGAGGCTCTTTTTGAGAATCGTTCATCAGTCTGCTTAATTGAGATTTTGCATCTCCTAATTTCCATTCTTTCACGACACGCCCCTGATTTTGGTTTAGGCTGCTCGCCTTCGCATAGGTACAAAATACTTTTCCCTAGATTCCTTTTGTGTTGCCAAGCTTTTTGTTTCACCAATTTTGGGTAAAAACCGAGAACGGCGAATACCGAGAAATTTTTCCCAGGCTTCATTGATTGAAGTATATTCAGCGTCGAGTTTCTTCAGGCGTTGAGTGAGTTCTTTAGCGTCTCTCTCCGTAAGAAGATTAAGATTATGTACTTTTTCACCGTTTACTATTGTAGATTTTTCGAGAATATTTTTTTCTTTTAAAAATTCTTCTACCAACTCTTGTTCTTTTTGTTTATGTTCTTTCGACATAATTTCCGGCGTAAAAATAGACAAAGTGGTTTTCAGTGCTCCAAGGGCCGTCTGGTAACTCTTGGTGCGGCCTGTTTTAGACACATCCAAAAGGTGAATCCACCCCAAAAACGCAGCGCTTTCAAATAAAATTTGTCCAGACGTATTTACACCCAGTTGACTCAAATGCCCGAGTCCTTCAAAAGCACCGCTCAACCCAGGCACGAGCATGGCAGCCGCAGTCATACTCAACTGCCATGCACCACCTGCTGTTGCGCCCAAGAAAAAATCTGCCAGGTAATATTGGTGGCTGCCTGTAAGGTCTTTTGTTTGTAATGTATGAGCAATTTCACCATAAATACAACTTAAAAAGGTAAGTTCACACAATAAAAGTCGTTGTTCATTTTTTGAAACTTTTTCGTTTTCCCCATTATTGCATTTTAGAATTAAACGTTGAGCTCTTGCTATGCAAAGGTTGGCAGAATTTTTATCGAAGCTCTGTTTTAAAATAAAGTGTATTTCTTTTCTGAGATCGTCAACATTTTTAATATCATCTATTTTTGCATTATCAGCAGCTATTTCCCAGCTTAAGCATTTCTCTAATTTACCTACGATATAGCTATTATTTCCATTAAAACCACTACTGAGAGAAGTTTGTTGTATTCCTTCCACACTTTTTAAAGCTTGTTTGGCAGTAGATTTCGGTTCTTTTATTCCTGTATTTTGAGCCTCCAGAGCATCTGTGTAGGCTCGAATTGTCTCATAATTTCTGTGGGCTTTTCCAAATTCTTGCCCAAAAAGATGAAATCTTGTTGAATATTCCCAGCGTTCTCCAGCTTTTCGACCTGTAAAGTCAAAGCCGATATAAGCCATAGTAAACAAGGTGCCAGCAATGCCTATTAGGGTGGTGGGTGGAAAAACAGAAAGTGCAATGAGAACGCCCAAAAGTCCAACGAACAAAAGATTTGCTACGGCACGTGTGAGAAATTTTCGTC
>JAZKEW010000124.1:0-4492 GCA_040386785.1 Bdellovibrionota bacterium | reverse complement strand
TTGTATTATTTCTTTTTTGTAAGTCGTAGAGGTATGAACCTTTGTCTGTGGATGCATTTTTGACTGCTTCAATAAATATTGCTTTGCAGTTGTTATAATGCTCACTCTTTGTATTTTCTATTTCTTTTAAAAGAGCGCCGCATTGTAAGGAAAATAAAAATTTATTTTTAGGGGACTTTGCATCCTTGTAGCCATTTGACATATAAGCATTAAAAATCTCGTGGGTAATATTATTGTAATCTAAGTCTTTCCCAAGAACATTATGTATTCTTGCTTCGTTATCAGCTTTGTAAATAATAGAGATAATGTCATCCACGTAGTTGCGCATCTTCTCTGTAACGCTAGAGTTGCTTGCTACACCCATTTTTTTCAAAACTTTTTTATCAAGAAAAGCTTGTGTTATTTCAAATAAAGGGCAATTTTTTTCTGCGTGGTTTGCTTCAAAAACAAATTTTGCAATTCCTTTACTGTTAAAATACTCTGCAAAAGCTTTCATGTTTTTTGCAATTAATTGCATTTTATCAGCGTAATCATCATCTTTTTTTGCTTTTTTAAGCTGTTTAAGCGCGACTAAGTTTTCTTGGAATTTTTTATATGCTTCTGGAATTGGTGTATTTTCTTTTAGTTCAAATGTCTCGTTAGACGCAGGAAACGTATCGACTGTCTGCGTCGTGGAGGATTCTGAATCGCTCAAATGGCTTGAAGAGACAGTAGAGCAGTTACTCGGAGATTTTGGCGGCTCAGCAGCAATACCACCTATTACAATTTGTTCAATTTTAATTTCAGGCTGCTTCACAAATAATTTTTGTATCCGAATGCAAGCTCTTTTCCCGCAGTCGCGGATACGAACAAGAGGCTTTTGGTTGTCAGTTGCAACTTCTGCAGAAAGTTTTATGAATTGCAATCCTTTTTTTGCAGCACTAACCTTGCTCGCATGAGAATTAGATTCCCCCATATTTGGAGCGTGACCCAACACACCAAATGTTGTTGCGGCAATAGCGCTGCCTCCAACTTTTGCAATTAAGAGGGCTAATTTACTTGGCGGAAAAATACTGGTTAAAATAAATGCCGCAACACCACCCAACGTATACAATCCAGCAATAATACCAGCCCGAGTTTGACTCCCTCTTTTCTTTTTGCCAGCAGCAAAAGCTCCTCTGTCTCTTCCTTCTAATTCCGCTAAAATCATTTCTTCTATTAGAAATTGTTTGTCTTCCATCTTTAAGTTAGAGGTATAAATACTCAGCAATAAATCACTCATGGCCTTCGTGCCTTCAACACGATCATCCCACTCTGTTTTAATTATTTTGTCATAGACGAGCTGAATTGCTCCTTGGTGTTTTTCATCTTTTTCGTCTTTTTCAAGTTTTTCTGGAAGCTGTTTTACTTTTAAGTATTCAAGGTGCGTAGGTACTTGTTGGCCAAAAATTTCTCCAGGTTTTTCTCCTAGATCTTTTATTATGTCTTTTTGATCATTAAAATTCATTTTCGCAAAAATCAAATCAAATACAGTTACCCACCCGTGTTTTGTTGACTTGCCCCATCCTGTTTGTGGTTCTAAAACTTTTGTTCTTAAGCATTCTAAATAAACATCTCTTTTTTCTTCGTTACCACTAGTCTCACTATTGAGAGCTGTCTTAATGTCTTTATAAGAAATTTTTGGACCATCAATATATTTTTTCCAAAATTCTTCGGCATCGGCTGAAGTAAAAAATTCTCCGTTTGATGAAGTAGTGCTTTCTTGAAGCGGGGTTAAATTACACGAACTCGGTAAAAGTTCTTTTAATTGTCGTTTCGTAGAGTTAGATAATTTTCCAAGTTCTTTTTCTTGGCTTTTAGTTTTTTTGCTATCTTGAGCTACAAGTTTTTTATAAATATCCCCTAAAAGCATTCTTGGTAATCTGCGCCTGTTCCCTATACCACTATCGTTAGAAACCATGGCTGAAAAGCCGTACATCATGATGGCATCGCACACAAGAAGTTCACCAAATTGTGCTGAACCAGACGTTGAAATGTCAGGAATAAATCCTGGAATTTCATTTCCTATTGCATAACTTAATATGCCAAAACTTTCGCGTGAAAATACCCTTTGCCAAAAGCTGCGTTCTTCAACACCACCTTGCATAAGTTGAATATTTTTTTTATTTTTTTCATCACTCTTTTTTAAAGCAAGTTTTTTACAATTTAGCTCTTCTTCTGAAGGAGAAGTTCCCTTCGTAATTCCTCTTTCAATATCGCGCAGTCTTTTTGTTTGTTCAAAACAAGATTTTAAATCATCAAGTGTAACATCAGGTTGCGTGCAAGATTTTATGTTATCTTGATCATCAAAAGTAACAGCATAAAAAGTGGCAATATATTGAGACAAGACGTAAAGAGAAGCGAGGCACTTTTTTATGTAGTCGGGCCCTTGTTTTCCAGCTTCTGTCTTAAAGGCAATATTTTGGTTCGATTCCTCACTTATTTGTTTATGTAAATATTGAATATATTCAACGATTGATTTTATTTCATCATGTTCATTATTTTGAATTAATTCTGAAACGACTTCAAAAACCACAGGTATGGCGCTTGAACACACTTTTGAATACGAATAGGCTGAATTAAAAATAAATTTATCAAAAACGGAAACCAGTTCTTCAGGAGTTAAATTTTTACATTCTTCTGTAGTAGCCTGCTCTTTAAAAGTACTTTTTACTTTTGAAGGAGCTGCTTTTTTACCTAAAATACTCAAGCCTGGACAACAGGGTACGCAAGATGCGAACATAACAATAGAGCCTCACAAGAAAAGCGCCGAGCTTCTAGTTAATTGATTGTATTTGTAATATAGCAAAATATTTTTCATAAGTAAAACAGCTCCCCTATAAAAAACTGTCTGGGCAGTCTATGTAAAAATGAGGGGCTTATTCAATGAGTCATTCAAATGTTTTCAAAATGGACATTTAGCAGAAATCTGCTTGCGTTTTTCTAGATTGAGTTTACTATGCTGGTGTTGATGCTATTGGACTCATAGTGAAGTGGATATCACGTAGGTCTTCGAAACCTGAAGTGCAAGTTCGATTCTTGCTGAGTCCGCCATTTGTTAGGGCTGTTATAAAAAATTAAGCCCCCTTATCAGCCACATCTTGCGAATTCATTCTATCAATTATTTCCATACAAAACTTACTCAACTCAGCTTGATTTTCACAACACGCAATAAGGGTCCCTAGTCTATTTGCAAAAATAGTCGCAACTTCGTCCCCGGCAAGCTTGTCTTCAAGAATAGCTGCTTTAACCAAATCATCTATTGCCAACGATAGTCGCCATAATTTAACAACTTCGCCGGAAGGCGGTTCGATTTTTTTAAGTTCTTGTTTTTTTTGCTGTCTTTTTTCAGAGAGTGAAATAACTTTGTCGTTCATATGCCCACCTTATAAGAAGGAAGCTTTGCTACAAAACGGGTGCCCCCTACCATAGTACCTTATCGGCAGCTTCTGGAAAATTCTTTTTAAGCCATAAGGCAGCGGTGCTTTTAATAAGAGAATCTTTCGAATTTTTCTCCAAGTTCTTATAAATATCAACAACATTAGGGTCTTTTGCTCCAACCGACTGTTCGAGCCTTTGTGCGTAGGAGAGCCAATCTTCTGGCGAGTTCGCAACTCCTTGTTTTTCTAAATAAGGCAACAAAATAAGTTTGTCTTTTGCTTCACTCGGATATTTAAACGAAAAAGCGAGTAAATTTTTAGCCACTGCAAGTTCGCATTGTGAACCTTTTGCTTGCGGTAATAATAAAGGCAGCCAGTCTGTCGTTGTTTTTAATTTTGCAACGGCATCAAAATCTTCCGGTGGTAGTTTGTCAAATTCTCTTAAAAACCAAGTGCAAAATAGAGGCAAATCAAAAATTAATTTAGGTTCTTTCATAAGGTCTTTGACAATAGCATTTGAAATAAGGCTTTTTTCCATTGAATTTGCAGAAAGTTCGTAATCTAAAAATTTTCGCAGAGAAATTAATTCCCAGAAATCATCTCGATTTGTCATTTCTGTTCCTGAATTTTCTACTTTCTCTAGCTTAGAATTCCATTTATAGGCATCTTTTTTTAATTGAAAATACATATTGAGTTCAGCTTTTGCTGAAGGTTGAACAGACAAAGTATAAAGTTTATCTTGAGTTGGGTTGCCGTCTTTGCCAACATCAAAATGTCGTGCTTCTTTCCAAAGCTTAAAGTCGTTGGTTAGGGCAGAGCAGCGCAGTAATTTTTTTCTTTCCGTGGTGTTCCATTCAAGCCCAGCAACATATTTGTTATTATTTTTAGATAATTAGATTTAATTGATTTCCTGACCCGCGATAATATCGGCTTCACCGCTGATTTTCGCCATAATTTCGAGTATTTCCGGGGTTTTCGTTTTCCCGAAATCCTCGAAGTTCCAACTCACATATATGTATCGCTCACTCGGACAGCTCGGTGGAATGGGGATAAAATCCTCATCAGTATAAATAAGCGGTACGACAGGGGCTGGA
>JAZKEW010000123.1:0-3419 GCA_040386785.1 Bdellovibrionota bacterium | reverse complement strand
AACCTCCATGCATCGCAGTATGCAATAATTTTAGGCTAGGCTGCAACTACACCCATAGTAAACCCGGAAGAACCATCTCTTTGATATTTATTTTAGCTATACAATCAGAAATATTTTTGCCCACGAGGCTGGCGATTTAAATACGGAATCTTTATTTGAATATGACGAATATGAAGAAGATTTTTTTCATTTAAAACACAATAAATACATAGAAATTAAAGCCTATATTACCAATAAAATACAGGACACTTTTAAACTTGACAAAAAAACTGTTAGAGATATTTGCAATAAATACACTTTTCAAGATAAAGAATGCTTATTGGATTTTTTAGAAAAATGTCATGCAAATATTGATAAAATAATGTTTTTATTATTAAAAAACTGTGTCCAAAATCATATCAGCAATATTGATTTTCTAATTGAAAACAATATCTAATAATATTTTTTATAAATCAAGAATAAATACTTAAAAATTGAACTATAAATGCAATTGAACACCGCCTGTTAATTGGTACGTCTCACCTAATTACCCACAAGCCACTCAAAAACCAGAGGAAGTTCAGAAAGAAAATTTTGAAAACTGGGCAAATTAGAAATTTGATGTTTCAGTTGATTTTCCCATTCAGACGCCAGCAAAGAGCGATTTGCATGTGTTTCAATCGCAGCCATTGTCGGAATTGCAATTCCGCGAAGTCGACATTTGCTTTCAAGAGTTGACAAAATAATTTCTTTCCGTGGATTTAATTCCGTCTGTTTGTAAAGATGAACTACATCATAAAGATCGCGAGGCCTTAATCTTTGCACAAGTGCACGGAGTTTTTCTGCAAAAACTTCTTCGTAACAATAGCTAAGAATTGAAATTCCGTTTGCAGGAAAATCGGAATAATTATGTTTTACTGGTTTAACAACAGGATCCAACACAACAGGCTCATCAAGAGTGATATCTATTTTAATTCTTGGCATTTGCGCAAGACCTACTTGCGGTCGAACGGGACCTCTATACTTAATTCCTCCTTGAATGGAAAAAGAATCTCTTGGATTTTTAAAAATTTCAAATTGCACTGAGGCTTTAGGAAATTCCACTCCAGACTCATCAAGAACATGTTCTGAAATTTCTTTTAAAATTTGTGTTAGAGATTCCACTGATGGTTGTTCTAGGCCACGATAACTAAAATCTAAGTCTTCTGAAAAGCGATGTGTCTCCAGATAACACTTTTTAAGGCAAGTTCCACCTTTAAAAACCCAATCTTTGCCTGCAATAGGGTGGTGATAAATTCCCCAAAGCAACCAACCTAGAACATAATCTTTTTCTACAACATTATTTGATAAACCAACTTGCGCCGCAACAGTACGAATTTCATCAATTGTAATCATTTAAACTCCACTTCTTTTTTCCAAGCATCGGGCACCCATAAATTCCACGCAGTCACAAGACGTTTGCCAGGTGCAGCAGGATCCAGTTGTGAATAGCCAGGTTTAATTTGAGCGCGTAATTTTTCTAAATATTCTTTTTCACAAAGATTATTTTGCTCAAGGCAAAATCCAATTCGCTTAAAAAATGCCGTGTGTTTTATGTTCATTCCATATTCAAAAAGTAAGTCCAGATTTTTGTGTTCTGATGAAAGATAACTGGTCAGTATATCTATAGCCATACGAATTCCACCAACAACAGCAGGGTCATTAAATGCGTCTACAATTGTTCTTGTTGCATCAGAGACAGAAACTTTTTGATCCCCCTTCCAAACATTTTTTAATCCAAACATGCGTTCTTTTTTTATTGTTTTAATTGTTAACTCAACGCCTTTCAATTGAATTCCACGAGAGGGCTTTTTTTTAATTGAAAAAATCATGGTGGAATTAAAAATTTGTTCTGTGAGTCCCCAATATTCCGCAGCGCTCCACCCCCCAATGTAACAGGGCTCAAAAAGAGCTTTGGCCAGAACCCATGGCTCGTCTGCCATAATATTTGTATTTTTAGATTGAAGTGGAACCGGAATATAAATTCCGTGCTTAACTCGGGATAACCAACCTTTTTTCTCCCAAAGAGCTAACAGTTGAGTTGCCGCCACAACGGTTACATTTAATACTCGAGCGGTATTTTCTGGCGTAATCACAGGCATATTTGCCTTAAGTAGCAAAGCCATTTGAGAACGTTCTTTTTTGCCTATGCCCAAGGTTTGTTTTCCCATTACCCACCTCTTTTCAACTACATATTTTACTCCTAAAATTGGTTAATAGCAAATTTTTGGAGTAAAATATGTAGTATTGACTCATTCAATAAATGGCCGACAATCAAACATTATGAATTTTTGACTACTGATTTTTTTATTGGTCCAACAAAATCAACGACATGTATCTCCAAGGCATGGTCCGGCTATCATCAAATGTCGAAATTAATCGTCTCATTTTTCGTAACCCATTTTAAGTTCCTGAGCTTGTAGCGCTAATTCTTCCAATGCTTTTTCTCTCTTTTCAAGGAGAGATTTTTTATAATAGGGTAAGTCCAATACGTTACATGGCGTTCCTTGATGAAAAACTATTATCCATTTTTCTTCAACGCATTTCCAAATAGAACTACGCAGCGCATAAATAGTTTCATCTGGTCTTGAAATTTCTGTTCGAGCAGATAAATAATTTGCTAACACAACATTACTTGCAAGAAGAGTTATTCTAAAATCTTGGAGTGAGTAGAGAACAGATTGCTCATTTTGTAAAGCTTGAATTATTTGACTTTTATTGAGAATATCTCCTGAGCTTGTAATTTCAATAAATTCATCTGCCAACAATGTATTGAGTTCAATTGCAGATTTTCTTATTGAAGGTTCAAGTAAAGTTTGTTCTAAATTTTTAATATATTCCTCAAGTGACAAATTTATAATCCTCATGTTAGGTCTCACATCACCGCCGCTTCTTTGTGAGAAAAAAACAAAGAACAAGAACCACTACAGTCACAGTGTCAACAATTAAGATAATTGGCCATGGGTTTGTCCACTTATCCATATTTGTTGTTCTTGAATAATATGGAGCTCCACCGCCATAGGACTCTATTAAATTAATAATATTGACTGCAATGACACATACTATTATGAGCAAAATAATAAAAAAACACACTTTTCTTAGCATTTCGCCACCTCTTTCAACTATATATTTTACTTCTAAAATTGGTTAATAGTAAAGTTTAGGAGTAAAATATGTAGTTTCGTCCCATTTAAACAGCCCACGAGCGAACATTATGAATTTTTGACTACTAATTTTTTCATTGCCATACCAATTTTCTCTTGTGGGAGTTTCTCATGTTTTATAAACCTGATTGCCAATATAAATAATTAAAAATGCAAAAATGCAGGATAGAAATAATGCTATAATATGCGTGAAACAAATAATAATATTTGTTTTATTTTCATTTTCAGAAGAATAAT
>JAZKEW010000122.1:0-6411 GCA_040386785.1 Bdellovibrionota bacterium | reverse complement strand
TCACGTCCGGTTCTGCGAGGGGTTGGCGGGGAAGTTCCGCCGATCTACTCACCAATATCCTTTCTATTTGTGGAAGTATTTTAATTAGCTTAAAGTAAGCTCATAAAAATAAATCTTTCTTGAGTACCAAAATTTTTTTACTCAGTCAAGAAAAATCACTCCAATTCTATCATAGAAACTAGATGGATCCCGCGGTCAAGCCGCTGGATGATAAACGACAACGGCCCTTACTCATTATTAGTGACGTCTTGCTCAGCATCTTGAACAGGAATTTTTGTTATTTTCAAATTCGGATACTCTGCAGTTGAATTTTTAATAACATTATGAAAGACCTCTTGTAGTTGTTGTGGATTTATTTCAAGTTGTTGCATGTGGTTAACAACATCAGGAATAGCAATATGAACTGCATTTTCTTTGGCAAGATTAGCAATGGCATTGCTTAAATCGTTTGAAAAACTATACAAATCGGGCCCGTCTTGTGAATTTGGTGAATTTGCTGGGTTTTGTGAGTTTGTAAAGTAATTCCCGCCAACGTGAATTAGAAAAAGGGTATTTTGTGTGAGTTCTCCGCCCCAGATACCAGAATCGGCTAAGTATTTTTTTACAGCTGTGGTGAGCGGAGAGGCAGAGCTTTGCTGTTCTTGGCCACTTTCTTTTGTGTTGGTCCAATTAAAAACTGGAATTTTGAGTAAGCTTGCGAGATTTTCACTGAAAGTAGGTTTTGGATTGCTTACTATGCGTTCTGTTATTATTCCAGAATATTTTTTAGAACTGCCATTTTCTTCAATATCATCACCAAAAACAACTATTTTATCGTAGGGAGATTGTGTCGAATCTGAATTATATATAATTTGTGAACCCCAAGACCAAACATTGTTTGCAACTTGCATATCAAAAAATTTCCAACTGCCATCTGTATATTTTTGAGAAAAACTATTGCATTTGCTTTGCAGATTGCTTTTCAACTCGCTTGTTTTGAAAATGCCGTCTATCCATTTTCCTGCAACGAATGACTTTGTAATTGGGCTAAAGGAATCGAAACCCCAATGCCATTTTAATTTTCCTTCTTCATCGACAAAGTAACAAATTAAGAAAGCTTTATCTTGATTTTGTGATGAGAGTGGAATGCTCTGTATTAAAAATTTATCTTCTTCAGAAACGGTATCACCCATAAAATAAATCTTTTTATATTCTTGTGCAGACAAGTCATTTCTACAATCGTGAAAAGAATTGGCTGTACTCACAAAGCTATCCCAAGGTAAATTGATAAATAAAATATTATTTGAGCCAGTAGTTTTAGAGTTGAAGTATAATTTTCCAGTTAAATTATAGCTCTCGTTATTTTTTGAGCAGGTCAGGTTAAAAATATTTTCAGAATTCACAAGCGAACGAAAAAAACTTAGCCCTATTTTTATTGGTTTTAAATTATTTGATGTATTTGTTAGTTCAAAATCTTTTCCTTGGAAGCGGATGCCTAGTTTTGAAATTTGTATATTTTCTTGATTGCTTCTATTTAATTTACTGTTGCATTTACTAATAAGATCTGCTTCAGGGGTATTAATATTTATTGTATTTTCTTGAATAAATCCAGAAAGGTCAGCATCATCTACAACAAAACCCAAGTAGGCTAGGGAGCTGGTAATACAAATGAGTTTTGCTGGCAGTTTTTGAGAAAAACTTGAATCTAGCAACGCTGTTGCTTGGGATGTAGGGTCATTGCTGCTCGTTGGTTTTAACAAAACAGCTTGCGTGATTTCAGTCTGAATATTTAAGCTTTTTGTTTGGCTTTGAGAATCCGTTTTTTGTAAGAGGGAATCGCTTGATTTACCGCTTTCTTTTTGACAGGACGTGGCAAATATAGACGTCAAAATCAACAGAGCAGTCAGCGGTTTTAGTAGATTTCTTTGCTGTTCACTAAAAAGCATATTATTACCGACCCCAAATATGAAATGATGTCAACCTTGAACTAGATCGGTGTGAATTTTTGTTTCCTAAAGAATATAAATATAATTTAATTATTTAAAGATGTTATGAGCTTATTACAGAGCACATGGAGTCGTCATGGTGTCTGTGAAATGTCATTCTAGCTGTTATGTATTGGGCATGATTTTCAAAATGATGGTCAACCATAAAAACAAAGACTTGTTTTTTGGTAACTAAATCTTCAAGGGTGTCCATGAGCTGCTGCTGACAACAAATATCAAGGCTCGCCAAGGGTTCGTCTAAAAACAGGAGTTTGGGGTTTGAAAGAATGGCCCGTACGAGCATGCAACGGACCTTTTGGCCACCACTTAATTCGTGGAAGCTTTTGTTTGCGTAGCCTGCAAGCTGCCAATCTTCTAGAAGTTGAGAAATGTTTAGAGTATCGCTTTCTGTTAGCTTGTGGTTTGGGCCAAACCCTTGTCGAATAAAGTCTGAAACAGAAATATGGAAGTACTTATTCACCATGTGAAACTGTGGCACGTACGCAATGCCTTGGGAAATACCATGGTGATTTGATAACGGGGTGTTATGCAGGGTGATTTTTCCATTTTTCGGTGGAATAAGGCCAAGCCAGGTTTTAAGAAGCGTCGACTTGCCACAGCCATTTTGCCCTAAAATTGCATAAATGCCCGGAGTCGAAATTTCCCCACAAAATGGGTAGACGAGGCTTCGGCCATTGTATCCAATTTCTAAATTTTCCCAAGACAGGACACGTTCCTGGCGGTGGGGATTTTGTTGAGGCATTGTCACTTGAGTGCTTTCACTAGGGTGTCCATATTTGTTTGCCACATGCCAAGAGTTGTGTCTGCACCGCTTTCTTTTTCGCCAAAGGAATCGCCGTAGAGTTGCCCTCCAATGGTCACATTGGCGCCTTTTGCCACAGTTTTAATGTTTTTTTCATTGCCCGTAGATTCTAAAAAGACGCTCTTAATGTTTTGCTTTTGAAGAACCTCAATTAATGTTTTTAATTGCTTTGCAGTAGGTTGATCTTCATCAGAAAGGCCTAAAATGGAATAAATTTTAAAGTCAAAAGCTTCCGCAAAATAGCCAAGGGCGTCGTGATTTGTGGCAATAACTCTGTTTTTAGGGTTAATTGATAACGACTTTTGTTTTAGTTGTGCAACTTCTGTATGGATATTATCAATATATTTTTTTGTACACTCTGTCAGTATTTTTTTCTCGTTAGGAAAAAGCTGAATAAATGTTTGAGAGAGTAAATTGGCTGCATCTTCTGTTAGTTTTGGTGATTGCCAAATATGTGGATCGTACACAAGGGAACTATTATTTTTAGCATCAACCTCTTGTCTTTTACGAAGGGAAAGGTGTTCGCTCAAATTCAAACGAGTTTGGTTTTTATTGTGGCCTATTTTATCGAGCCAAGGTTCAAGGTCAGAGCCAATTTGAATGACAAAGTCTGCTTTTTGAATAAGAGTTCTATCGTCAGGAGTGAGTACAAAGGTGTGTGGATCCACTCCAATGGGGATGAGCGATTTAACAGAGTACTTATTGCTAGAGCACGTGATGTTTTGCACCAAGTCTTTTAAATAAGGGACACTGACGACAATGTCTGCGTGTGCACTACGAGCAAGCAATAAAGTAACAAGGAGACCTTGAATAATTTTTTTCATTTTTTATCCTTCCATTTCCAAAAAAATATACGCTAATTCATTTTCTATTCTTGTTTCAACGTTATAAACGTTTAATGCGACAAACGCAGGGGGTGCTTTAACAGCCCCTTTTTCTGATATTGCGAAGACTGCCTTGTGAAAAGGGCACGTTAATTCCATTGTTTCTGGATTCCATTTGCCTTTTTCTAAGGGCTTGTCGGCGTGGGTGCAAGTGGCATCGAATGCCCAATATCGCTCATCGGACGATTGCGTGATTAAAATATCGGAACCGTTGAGTGAAATTTTTTTTAATTGGCTTTTTGAGATTTCATTTGTAGGACATACTTTAAAGAAAGGCATTGTTCAGTGTGCTTTCTACAATTTTTTGATGGGTGCTTTCTTCGTCTAAAAAGGCAAAGGCACTTTGTGCAAAACTATTTATTATAATTTGTGTTGCTTGTTCTAAACTAAACCCCTTACATTGCAAATAATAAAGCTGTTTGACGTCAATTTCTGCTGTGGCACTGCCGTGCTTGCAGGAAATGTCGTGAGGTAAAATTTCAAGGCGAGGTTCGGAGTCAATGCGTGCCAGTTTAGACAAAAGAATATTTTTATTTTCTTGTTTAGCTTCACATTTTTGTGCTTCTTTATGAGCAACAATAAGCCCTTGAAAAGAAGCTTTTGCCTTGTTATTAAGGATAATTTTTAAATTTAAATTTGACTTGCTGTGAGCAGCCAAGTGTTCTTGAATGGGCTCGTAGTCAAATTTCCCTTCATTGGCAAGTACAACTCCACCACTTTCAGAACAAGCTCTTAAGCCATTGTATTGAATGCGAGAAATAATTTTCATGTTTGCTTTTGGTTTAAACAGTTGAGCATCTTTTAATTTTGCATTTTCTGACAAGTGAATAATGCGTTCTAAGTACAAACACTTATTGTTCTCTAGACTCGCATCATTAAGCCAAAATTCATTCACCACTGCATGCTCTTCTAATTTTAATGCATGTCTAGACATTGCAAAAGAGGCTCCGCCTTCTATAAACATGAGATCGGCTTTTGTGTTGGCTTTAAAGGTAAAGTCGAGATAACTATAGCTTTGCGAATAGGTTGGGTTGCATTGGTTTAACACCACAATGAGAGGAATTTCATTTTGACGTGTTGATACAGTTACTTGAATTTTATGTGGCGAAGAAGCTTTTAAGCGTGAAGCCAGTGCAAATGCAATGGGGCTGTTGTTTGAAATAGGTTCAACATCCCAAGGAGCAGACATAAATTCCATATGCGATTTCAATTCATCGCTCATGTAAACGTCAGCAAGACCGCTGGTAATATTAATAACTACGAGTCTAGCGCTTTCTTGTTTAAGAATTTCAACAGAATTTTTTCCCGCAATTTTTTCAATTTGTTGCAAAATTGTATCCACGCTTTTAAATTCGCGAAAACACACTTTCCATGGGCAAAGTTTATTTTTATATTCAAGAGCATTTTGCCCTTGAAAATTTAACACTTCACCATCTGGCAGAAAAAAGATTTCAGGGTTTGTTCTTTTCCAGCTTTCTTCAGCGAATTTTGGACAAACTGCTAGCTTATTTTTTTGTTCTAATAAAGACGTCATTTAGCCCACACCCTCAAATTCCATTTCAATTAAACGATTGAGTTCAACGGCGTATTCCATAGGAAGTTCTTTAACAAAAGCCTCAATAAATCCATTGACTATCATAAGAGTTGCTTGCCGTTCTGAAAAGCCGCGAGAAGTAAGATAATAAATTTGTGCATCACTCACCTTACTCACACTAGCCTCATGGCCTACTTCCGTGCCATTTTGTTCTTCAATTTCCATGGTAGGGTAAGTTTGTGAGCTTGAATTTTCATCCATAAGTAGAGCGTCGCATTGCACTTTGCTTTTGCAACCTGTCATGCCCTTGGGAATTTTAACAAGGCCACGGTAGGTGGTTTGTCCACCATCTTTTGAAATTGATTTTGATGTAATAACGCTTGTTGTATTTGGTGCTGCGTGGATAATTTTTGCGCCGGCGTCTTGATGCATGCCATGTCCACCAAAGGCCACTGAAAGTATTTCTCCGCGAGCACGTTCGCCCATTAAGTAAACGGAGGGGTATTTCATGGTGAGCTTTGAGCCAATATTGCCGTCAACCCATTCCACAAGAGCGTCTTCGTAGGCATAAGCGCGTTTTGTAACCAAATTGTAAATATTTTTAGACCAGTTTTGTATGGTCGTGTAACGAATTTTAGCGCCTTTAAAGGCAATAAGCTCCACTACTGCGGAGTGTAGGGAGTCGCTGCGATACACAGGAGCCGTGCAGCCTTCAATGTAATGCACAGAGGAACCTTCATCGGCAATAATTAAAGTGCGTTCAAATTGTCCCATATTTTCAGTATTAATTCTAAAGTAAGCTTGTAGTGGAATTTCAACGTGCACGCCTTTTGGCACATAAATAAAGCTTCCTCCACTCCAAACGGCCGTATTTAAAGCCGAAAATTTGTTGTCAGCAGAGGGAATAATAGTGCCAAAATATTTTTTTACAATTTCAGGATGCTGCCTTAAGGCGGTGTCCATGTCGAAAAATAAAACACCTTTATCTTCTAAGTGTTTTTGCATGCTGTGGTAAACCACTTCCGATTCAAATTGTGCAGAAACTCCGGCTAAAAATTTTCGTTCTGCTTCGGGAATACCAAGGCGTTCAAAGGTGTCTTTAATTTCAGTGGGCACGTCGTCCCAGTTTGTTCCAACACGTTCGGTGGGCCGGACAAAATAGTGGATATTGGTGAAATCAATTTCTTTTAAATTTTTAGTATCGCC
>JAZKEW010000121.1:6945-8766 GCA_040386785.1 Bdellovibrionota bacterium | reverse complement strand
AACAAATTCACTTGCAATAGTGAAGATTACGCACTTTTACGTTGTGGCCAACAAAGACGAACAAACTCTGACTAACATGCAGTGGTGCAAATAAGACTTTCCCAGTCTGGCCAGAGGGCGTCGAGTTTTACAGCCCTTCTAAAATTTGATGAGACAGCCCTGCGCAAGGAGCCTTTTGTAATCAATCTCCAAGCCCAAGCGGCTGCACCATGGCATACCCATAAGTCCCATCACTCCACGCGTAAACTCGCTTAATTTTCCCAGAAGCAGACGCAATTTTTCGGCTGGTTCTTTTGAAAGGAAAAGCAGAACGGTTCTTGTCCGACAGCTTCACAATATATAGTGTAGAAGGTTGCTTACGCTCAAAACCCTGATGCAAACGAAGAGGAATAGCTGTATCTGCATGCGAAGAAGCAGGCATTACACTAATGCCAACACCTTGCTCTCCTTTATAAAGGAAAAAGCGCCCTTCATAAGCCGAGAAATCCTGAGCAATTTGCGCAGGAATTGCTGGTTTAAAAGTATGGTTAGGCAAGGAATCCCGAATAAGGTCGGGCAGGTCGTTTAGATTGCCGTCGAGGTTGAAATCCGCTGGAAAATTTAAATTGTCAGACAAACTCACAACCTCAGAAACAGGGTCATGGAGAGAGGATTCATTTGAAGAGTCGAAATAAGAAGCAACACCTAACGTAACAAGTACAGCGGCAGCAGCTGTTGCAAAATGAGTAAACAAAACTCTTTTGTAGGTAGTTATAAAATTCGTAAAAGAAGATTTTCGCCTCCTTGGTCTCGCAAGGAGAGTGGCCTCGATCGCCTGCTTTTGTGCAGACGAAAGAGAGACAGACTGAAAATGGGCTCTGAGCTCATCACGCAAACGGCTATCACCAAAAACACATCCTTCAGAGGCTGTTTTATGGCCCTCTTCTGATTTGTCTTTGCCCGCTAAGGTTGCCATGTGTCTGTTCTCCAATAAAATGACCTTCATTGGTTTAAACGGCAGCAGTCTAAAAATTATTCCATTGGTTGTTCAATTTGATGAAAATTTGTTCAAAAATAAGAGCTATCCAATATTTAGAATTTCTTAGAGCCAACCTTAAGCTTCTGCACTGCTCGAGAAAGTGAACTCATCACAGTTCCTGTGGGAATATCTAAAATGGCGGCAATTTCTTTATACGAATAGTCCTCCGCAGCCAGAAAAATAATGCTGCGCTGCTTTTCATTGAGTTGATGAAATTTTGTTTTCCACTGATCATCAAGCGCAAAATGATAAAAAGAGTCCTGCTCCTTCTTCAAAAGACTTGGGTTATTTTCACTGATGCTAGCGGATAAATGCGCACTAGCCTGGAGAGAAGAAATTTCATTTGCAGCGTCGATATTGTCTTCAAATTGCCATTTTTTTGCAGCTTCTTTTTGATCAAGAAAAGTATTTTTAACAATTTTGTAAAGCCAGTTTTTGAAATGGTACTGAATTTCTGCCTCTGAAAACAGCCCCCGAACATCGGCATCTGTTTGAAGTGCTGAGGAGTAGCTTGATACAAATTTTGAAAAGGCGTTTAAAGACTTTAATAGTCCAGTTTGATGGAGATCTTCAGCAGAAACTTTGTCTTTCATTAGCGTGACACAAAAACGAAAAAGAGAGTCCCACAATGGTTTTGAAAACTCCACAAACAGCATGTTCCAATTTATATAGACATCAGTCATCAATTATACCGCTTCGCGTTTTATTTACTATAAAAAAAGTTTGACTTCTTATAGGCATTTAGCAAGATTTTTGCAACAACTTTTACACTAAATATAGCAGGGAAGGAAAAAAGAATAAAC
>JAZKEW010000121.1:0-6892 GCA_040386785.1 Bdellovibrionota bacterium | reverse complement strand
AAGAGCCGAAGCATATCACAGATAATAAAACTAAAAAAGGATGAAGATCAGAAAATTTACCCATGATTCTTGGAGTAATAAAGAGGCCATCAATGCACTGAACAGATAAAAATGACATGCAGACTGTGAAAATAAGTTGATTATCCGCCGAGTTTGTTACAAGTACAAAAAAACACAAAAAACTGCCCACAAGTGTATCAAGGTATGGAACAAAGCGAGCAAGGCCGGTTAATATTCCGACAGCAATAGCAGAAGGCAATCCCGCAATAAACAAAAAGGTTGAGTACAACACACATAACACAGAAATAACGATAATTTGACCAGTAATAACTGATTTTAATTTTTTATCCAACTCTTTTGCTAAATCAATAAAATCAGGAATAAGCTCAAATGGCACAAGGCTAAGAACAAAGCTATATATTTTCCTGAGATCGCGCAGGAAAAAAAACGAAAAAATTGGAGTGATAACAATAAGAACTGCCCAAGAAAAAACGAATTTTGTACTCGTTCCTAATTGTGAGAAAATTGTTTCAACGTATTTTCCAATATCAATAGGAATCACGTCATAAACATGCAAATTTTTCTGGTTTTTTTGTCCAATTAAATCAGTCGTAATGCGCTGAATTTTAGGGAACAACACATCTTCCAAATACGACTTAAAATCAGGAAAAAGCTTTACAAGAGCAATAACCTGATTACAAATAATAGGTAAAAAAATCCAGATGGTTAAAATGAATCCAAGAACAACAATAAGAGAAACAAATAATGCTGAATATGTCCGACTAATATTTTTTTTCTCAAAATAGACTAAAACAGGATCGAGCAGGTATGACAACAAAAAGGCCACAATAATTGGCCCAATGATAGCCTGCATGAAAAAAATAATGAACAACACAAAAAGAAAAAAGACAACATAAAAAAGTTTTTTCTTGTTTTTATCCATTTTTTTCCTTATTAATTTCTGCGATTGAGTAATCAACCTCTTTTATTTCGTTGATAATTTCATGAAGCTCTGTGCTTTTTACGAAGTTCAAAATTTCGGGCGGCAGACCATCATGGTTTGCCTCGTACAAAGAACGGCCAAGCTCTGCAAAAAGATCTTTTCTTTTTTGAATAAGTTGAAATTTGCTTAATTGATTTTTTGCCTCATAGATTCCCCTTTTTATTTCATGAGAACTCATTTTTGCGGAATCAATAAGAGCTGCTTGTATTTTTTTCCAATTTATTGGTATTTTATTCTCTGCCATGTTCATCCTCTTTTTATTTCACGTCCGTTTATTATCTTGACACCAATTTGGATGAAAGTCACTAAGAAGCTGTTGACTAAAACAAAGTGAAAATAAAATAAATGGTAAATATTTAAGATCCCAAACAACGACAAGCCTGCACAACCACAAATAAAGCCACGTGGGTAGGGCGATAATAAATGCAAGAAAAAAATTCGACCGAGTATTTCTAATTGGCTGTGAAATGGATAGTATACAAAACAAGCTTTCTTTTGTATTTTCTTGTTTGGTATATTCAAGCCGAAGTACCAATTCTCTAAAAAAAATACAAAAAAGAGTTGTCAAAAAAGTTAAAAGAGAAGGTGCAATGCAAAGAATGACCAGACTCAAACAATGAAATTGAATAAATAATATCAGCTCACTTTGCAATTTAAGGAAAAAAATTGCCGTTACAACAAGGGCTACTGTGCTTCCAAGAAAAGAAAGCTCGAAATCTGTTTGACTTTGTGATTGATATAAAACGAACAAAATAAAAAGACTGAGAATAATATGAGCTTTAAAATTTTTCATTTACCTACCAAGCGCCTTCTCTTCCGATACTTTTCTATTTGCCTTATGCTTTACATGAGCCTAAACGTTCAAGCCGAGCAAAATGAAGATGAAGAATATTTTCTGCCAAGTTTTCGCTCAGGACACAACTTAAGTTTGTTCCTATCAGGAGAATATACCACATGGAGCGCTCAACAGTCTTCCTCCGAAGGTGATTCTGACGTCATAGACTCTGCTAAAGCAAACAAAACTATTATTGCAATGTTTTTTAGATACACTTATCACATCAATATTATATCGAGTTTTGGTTTTTTCGTAGGGTCTACAGCCGGAGTTTTTGCCTCCAATGGCTCTTACGGAGAGCACAGAAACTTTTATCCAGGCTATGGGTTTTCTTTCCCTACGGTCCTTGGAGGACTTGTGCAAGGCCTAGGCCAAGATTTCAGATTGCTTGCGGGAGTAGAATATGGCGCTGTTTGGTTTCCGCAAATGCAAATTACCACCAGCACAAACAAACAACTTGGTCTTGGTGCCGTGCCTGATATGTATTCCATTTTTATTGGCATAGACAACTTTTTAACCCGCGATACCGCACTTTCATTTAACGTTGGCTACAGACAAATCTCCACGCCCTGTTTAAATAGCTGTAGCAGCTCTATTTACTTAAATTCGTTGGCCATAACAGGAAAAAGTTATTATACACAACTCGGTATGACGTGGGCCGTGGGAGAGTTGGGGGCTGTACCCTAGTCAAACCAAATAATTTCTGACATATTTAAACGATCTTGGGCTTATTTTTAAAAATGCAGTTGGAGCAACTTTTATGCAAGAACTAAAACACTCTCTCTTTGATTTATTGGTGTTATCTTTGGGTAATGCCACCCTAATTGCCTTGGGTCTAGTAGCTGAACCTGAAACAAAGCTTGTTAAAAAGGACTTCCAAGCAGCTGAGTACAATATTGAGCTTCTTGAAATGCTTAAACAAAAAACAAAAGGTAATTTGAGTACCACCGAATCGGAAATGCTTTCAGGACTTATCTACGACCTCCAACTAAAGTTTGTTGAAGCGAAAAAGCATTCATGATAGAAACGGACTCTAGTGAATTCAGTTCAAGGCTTCGAGAAGAGTTCGTCCCACAAAAATACAAACCTAAATGCTTATACAAACATACGGTTATAAAGAGGTAGACTATGTCCAGTGATAAAAATAATCCAATTCCTATTACTTCTGCAGGGCATGAGAGGCTAAAAGAAGAACTGAAACGCTTAAAAACTGCAGATCGTCCAAAAATCATCTCTGAAATTGCAGAAGCCCGTGCCCTCGGCGACCTCTCTGAAAATGCGGAATACCATGCAGCTCGTGAAAAACAAGGGTTTATTGAAGGGCGTATTCAAGAACTTGAAGACAAACTCGGACGCGCTCAAGTGATAGACGTAAACAAAGGGAGGCTAGATAAAGTTGTTTTCGGAGCAAGTGTTTCACTCATTGATGTCACCGATGATGGAAACAATGAAGAAAAATTCTATACCATCGTTGGCGACTTAGAAGCAGACATCAAAAATAACGCTATCTCAATTTCGAGTCCCCTTGCAAAATCTCTCATCAACAAAGCTGTTGGCGATGTTGTTGCCGTTGTTCTTCCTCGTGGCGAAAAATATTACGAAGTTAAAAAAATTAAATTTCTTGATTAATTCTTTATGAAACCTTCCTATCTGTTAGGAAAGCTGCGTTGTTGTTTGATTTACGATAATTGCCTGTGCAAATATCTGGAATTTTATGCTCTGTAAAGGCAATCCAAAGAGTAATTCTTATAACATCGGGCTCAATTATAAAATCCACCGCGTATAATTCTCTAAATGCATCTTCAAATGATATCAGCAGTTCATTGTGTGGAAAAATTATTTCTACAGTAATGACGTCACTCAAAGTAACAAGAAGACTTGGTTTCATTTTAATTTCACCCGTAATGTAAACACATTCATCCAAAAAACTATAAATAGCCGTGTGAATATGAGATTCATTTTTTAGCCAAGTGTATAAACAATTATCTTCATGATTTTTTGTCTCAAATTGAATAGATTTTTCAGAGTCAAAGCTATTCTTATATTTATTAAATATTTTTCTAAAAAGGGGGGACATTATTTTTTCTGTATTTTTCTTAGAGTCTGAAAATTTATACCAATTTTTTCCTTGTAAATTTTGTATTTGAGATTTTTTATCGAACATTTTTTGCGTGGAAAATAAACCAATATTCCAGACCGTATAGTAATCTTCCATTCTAATTTCAATACTATTTTTTAAGTAAAAACACTGTTCCGCATAAACAGAACCTAATTTTTTATGACTTAAATCTGCATTAGCCTTGTTGTAGTCCCCTCTACGCCTCCCATATGGACGAAAACGGAATCCACTGTTTTTTAATTGCACATAAATAAGTACGACAAATCCAAAAATAGCTGAAAAAATAATAAAAAAATCTTTAAAAAAATATTCTTGTTCATTGATCAAGGCATGTATCCCTATAAACAATAGATGTCACACATTCCTGCTATCGGCAAATGTGGCTACTTATTTAGGACAACACTCTACGAAATGGTGAATTATTATTTTATAAACGCGAGAAACTGCTCTTTAATTTTTGCAATTTTTTCAAGGGTTTGCTTGTAAGCAAGCTCAACGTCATTAAGCTTTGTACAGACGGAAATATAACATTTTAACTTTGGCTCCGTGCCACTAGGGCGCATGGAAATTTTACTGCCATCTTCTAAATAAAACTGCAAAACATCCGAGTATGGGATGTTGTATAAAGTTTGAGCAGCAGGCAGGGTGAAATCTCGAATTTCATTGACTTTGACGCCATTCCACTCCATCACTGGTGTCTTCCTCATTTTACTCATGAGATTTTGAATTCGCTTGAGCCCCTCTTCGCCATAAAGGTCAATACTAAGCAATTCTTCTTGCCATGCTCCATATTTTTTGAAAATTCCAAACAAGTAATCGCAAATGCCTATTTTTCGGTATTTTAAGTTGGCAGCCATTTCCGCACCCAAACACAGAGAAGCAATGCCGTCTTTATCGCGCACAAAATTCCCCGGCATAAAACCGTAGCTTTCTTCGGTTCCAAACAGGTATATATGGCCATTTTTACTTTCTTCCCAGCTTCGCACAAGCCCAGAAATCCATTTAAATCCGGTCAAAGTATTGAAGATATCCACTTGGTAGTGCTGACAAATACGTTCGTGCAACTCAGAAGTCACAATGGTTTTCACCACTTTGTGATGGGGGCTTAATTTTTTACTGGATTGCATGTGGTGCAAAATATGATCGATGAGCAGAGCCCCAGTTTGATTACCATTGAGGAGAACGTAATTATTTAGGGATTGATGTTTTAATATTCCATTTGCAAATACTGGCGCATAGACAGCGAGAGCAAGTCTGTCGGAGTCGGGGTCTGTGGCACAGACAAGCTCCGCCCCTCGTTTGTTTGCATATTCAATTGCTAAGGACAGCGCTTCTGGCTCTTCTGGATTTGGTTTTTTAACCGTGGGAAAATTACCGTTAGGTTCAGCTTGTTCTGGCACAACAAAGACGTTGCTAAAGCCCCAAGAATTTAGCGCACGAAGGGCTGGCTCTTTACCCGTACCATGCAAAGGCGTGAACACAATACTCACAGAGAAATCTTTTTGGCTTGGCTCAACAACGCTCAATGTTTTGATGTCTTCAAAGTAATTATCAAGTAAATTATTGCTAATAATGTTGAATAATTTTTTTTCTTTTGCAAGTTCCACGGAAATATATTTTGTTTGCGCAAATGAAGAAACTGCATAGACTTCTTGCAGAACCCCTTTATCTTGAGGAGAAATTATTTGTGCTCCATCATCCCAATAAACTTTAATACCATTGTATTGTGGTGGGTTGTGGCTTGCTGTAAAACAAAGACCTCCAGTACACTTTAATTTTCGAATTGCATATGACAATGCTGGAGTTGTTTGCAAAGTGGGAAATAAAAAAACTTGAATATCATTTGCACAAAGCACCAAGGCAGCTTGTCGTGCAAAAAATTCAGAATTATTTCTGGAATCGTAGGCAATAGCGATACCTTTTTGTTTAAATGAAGAGCCACACTTTAAAATATAATTAGCAAAACCTTGCGTGACTCTACCCACAATATATTTGTTCAAGCGGTTAAATCCAGCCCCCATGATGCCGCGAATTCCACCCGTACCAAATTCAAGGTCTTTATAAAAACGGTCTCTCAGTTCAAAAATATCTTTATTTTTAATTAAATGAATAATTTCTTGTTTATCTGACTCATCAATAAAACTATCATTTAACCAAGAATGAATTTTATCCTTGCAATCCACTAATTCTGTTAAAAGTTGTAATTCATTTTCATAATTCATAATGTATTCGCCCTTTTTTAATTTATGCTGAGCTCCCTTTGCACTTGTTTTAAATTATTTTTTACCGCAGAAATATCTTGATAATTTGGATAATTTTGAATAATACCCTGTAAAATTTGCTCACATTGCGATAGGGATTCTTTTTTAGCCGCACCAGATTGTTCTGTTGCTCGCACAAATAAAGCCCTTACTTTAAACCTTAGTTTTGATACTAAATTGTTCACTGCTTCCATACGAAGCTGTTTTAAATTCTCGGTTCTTTGATCAGATGGTATGGAATCAAGAAGCGCAATTGCTTGTTCAGGAGAGTCGTTATTAACGAGTTGAGTGGCAGAAGAAATAATTTGATCAACTGTTTGTGGCGGTGGCGCACTGACAGTCTGGGTATCTTGATTTTTAGGAAGAATTGCCTGAATTGCAAGCATAAGTCGACTTAAATCAGTTAACCCCGTTTTTCCATCACAAACATACATTGCCGCTTGAACAATTGGAGGCTGTTGTTTGAGGTCCGCATTAGGATAAATACTTTGTAAAATTTTAGTGTGTTCGAGAACTGAATTACAATTTTGTTCAAGAAACGCATTTTCAATAGCGGCTAATTCTTGTATGACTCTTTCCGTATTTTTTGACTCTAGATTTTGTTTTTGAGGTACCACTGGAGCCTGAGCTGGCTTTGATTTTGAAACCGAAGGAGCTTTGGGGGTGATACAACC
>JAZKEW010000120.1:0-3135 GCA_040386785.1 Bdellovibrionota bacterium | reverse complement strand
ACCACGTAAAAAAGTTGATGATATAAAACAAGCTATATCTTGTATAACTCCTCCTCCAATCGCAACAATAATGTTGCCTCTGCGTACTTTGTTAATTATAAGATTTTCAATATAATCAGGAAATTTTTCAATTGATTTTGCTATTTCACTCGCCTCTATAACGAGAGCAGATTCTAATTTTTGTTGAATTTTAACAAATTGATTTTGATAAATATTTTTTACTTTTTTGTCAATTATAATATGAATTTCAGGAGAGTTAAATTCAGCAAGCTTCTCAAATATGGACTCTAGAAAATGGACTTTGTACACTCCTTTATGAGAATTGATCGTAATTGATTCCAATTCAAACACGTGAAAACCCTCCATCTATAGCAATATTTTGCCCAGTCAAATATGTATTTTCTTCACTCGATAGCCACAGGATAAATTTTGCAATTTCCTGGGGAGTGCCTAAACGTTTCATGGGAATTTGTTTTGAAAGGTCTCTAATTCCATCATCACCTAAAATTTGGTGTGTTAGCTCCGTATCTACAAATCCAGGAGAAACGCAATTTGCCAATATGCCAAATTGAGCTAATTCTGCAGCTAATGCAATCGTCATACCATCCAAAGCAAATTTTGTAGACGAATAAGCAGCCCTATACTCCTTACTAATTTTGCCAAAAATGGAACTAATATTTACAATGCGTCCCCAATTTCGTTTTTTCATATTAGGGATAACAGCTTTACATAACTCAAAAGGAGCTAAAACATTCACTTGATGAAGTTTTAAAAAATCTTCAGAAGAATAATTCTCAAAATTACCAATTTTATTTATTCCAGCATTATTGACAATAATGTCAATGTTTAATTTTGCAACTTTTTCTTTAAGGAAAGCTATTGATGAAAGATTTGAAAAATCAGCTTGTAAATAGTTCACGTTACAATTTTCTAATTTTGAGGTGCCTGTCAAATAAACTTTGTTTTTTAATTCCAGAAATTCTTTAACAACTGCAGCTCCAATGCCTCGAGTGCCTCCTGTTACCAGGACATTTTTTTCTCTTTGGACGGGATACTTTTGCATTTTTAACTTCTACCGTATCGGAGTTAATTTTCTATAATTAAAACAGAATCATTCCTGCAAATTAAAAGAGAAGGAACGTGACATTTATAAACTTTACAACAAATGATTTCCAAAATTTTCATTTTTTATAATACCTAATAAATATCCATAGAGTAGATGATCAAAAATCATATGCACATCTTCCACAGGGCCATACTCACCCATGTTTGAAGGGACATGAAGAGAAAGGTGGCACACTTCACGCAATTTTCCGCCGTCAAAGCCTGTTAAACCAACAGTAACAGCGCCGATACTATTAGCGTAATCAATCGCCTTTATAACGTTTGTAGAATTACCAGAAGCAGAGATTGCAACGACAACATCCTTTATTTCAAGATGAGTTTTGAGTTGCTGAACAAATATTTCTTCATATCCTGCATCATTTCCAATAGCCGTAAGTATCGCATTATTGTCTGTTAAACTGATTGCTTTAAAAGGTTTTTTCCAGCTTCGTGTACCGGCACTTAAATCATTTGCAAAATGAGAGGCTGTTGATGCACTTCCCCCATTTCCTAAAAAATAGATTCTTTTTCCTGTATTTCGGGCTAAAAGAATTAAATCAATAAACTGTCCTATTCTATCAAAATCTAGATTATTCATTATTTCTTTTAAATAATGAACATACTGCTCAGCAAATTCTTTAGGTGAAAATGTTTCTTTAAAAATTTGTTCAACTCTGTTAACCATAAAATTATTCCTTCCTCTCATATTAACTTTTTATTCCATTCGTCGTCGGCATAGTAAATTTGGTAAACCAGTTCCATAGTTTTTAGAGCATCATGAGACGAGCCGGACTCAATCGGTTTATCATAAATAATAGACTGAGTAAACGCAGCTATTTCATCCTGCCAAGAGGGGTCATTATTATAACGAGTTGTTACTTCTTTTGGGTCTCCACTATCACTTTCATTGGCATAGACTATTGTTAGCATTTCAGCGCCATAGCTTTTTGAACCAGAAAGTATTCCTGATAAAATTAATTGCCCTTTTTGCAAGGTTATTTCTAACTGAAACTTATGGCGCCATTGTGTTGCTGATGAATGAATCATTGAAATTATATTATCTTTTGTTCGCATTATTGCATAAGCATTATCTTCGACATCGTGATACCAGTAGTCATTACGGACAAAGCTATGAATTTGAGTAAATTCACCTGCAAATAGCCTCATGAGATCAAGCATATGTATTCCCTGATCAAGCAAAATACCACCACCAGCAACAGATCTTTTAGTTCTCCAATCCGATTCAAAACTTATTATTTTTGATTTTCCATAAACTCCACGCATGTTGATAACACTGCCAAGTTCTTTTTCTTTAATTATTTTATATGTCTCTTTTACTGAGTGGTGATAACGATGGTTAAATCCATACATTAATTTTAATCGGGGATATTGTTTTTCAACCGCAATAACATTTTGTATATCATTCACAGTTCTACCTGGAGGTTTTTCGCAAAAAACATGAAGACTATTTTCCAAACCTAAAATAGTAACTTCTGGGGCTACATCGTTTGTTAAACACACGAACAGAATATCTAACTCCATTTTATTTATCATATGATGGTAATCAGAAAAATAAAAAACACCATCATCGAACTGCCCAGGCTGTTCGAATTTTCTGTCACACACAGCTACTGTTTTTAGGTGTTCATTAATATCAATAAAATGCCTTCTTCTTTTTCCAACTACACCATATCCCGCAATTCCAACTCTCAAAATCGATTTCATGTACTGTGCTTTCTAATAAACGTAAAAACTGGCTCATTCTAGGTTGATGTAATTCACCACATTGACTTATTTCTCCATTTGTATAAATTGACGACAGTCGTTTTCATTTAACTACCTACTAAATTACGGGACAGCGTATGGAGACGTTAAGGTGTGTAGTTTCTACTATAGTTTAAAGAATCTGTAAATGTTTTCATGTTCTGAGCAACTACTGCCTTTAAAATAAAGATTGATTTTATCGTATTCAAAATATATTTTTTTGAGGTAATCATATGAAAGTCGTCATTCTTTGTGGTGGGCTAGGTA
>JAZKEW010000119.1:2619-3423 GCA_040386785.1 Bdellovibrionota bacterium | reverse complement strand
TTATAATTTTTTTTGAAGTTTTCTAAATTTAAAAAAATAAATAAAAAAGTTTATCTATCGAGAGCCCATTGAATACCCCTATCACAAATAAGCCGTCCTTTAACAGTTTCGGGGGTTGTTAACTTAGAAAAAGCAGAAATATTAAATCTAAACCCCTCAAATACATTCGATTTGTGAAAAATTGTTTTAGCAGCAATTATTCCACAATCAAATTTTTGTACTGGAACATTAAGATTCAATGGAGGACCTAAAAGTAAACTACCCCCTGAAAAATCACCAAAATAGAAAAGCATAGTTATTTTGTCTCTAGGATCTATGTGCCATGTACATAAATGATTATTTACAGCTATTGCTGTAAAAACAGTTCCAAACAAACCATATTCTGGTGGACAAGGTAGAAGATCATCAACAGACCGCTCGGAAAGAATTTTTTTAGAATAAAATTGTAAAATTGGTTTGAAAGCCAATAATAGGTTACGATTTGTTTGTTCATATAGTTTCCATATACGATTCGGATTATTCGATACATTTTGTTCATAAAAACCCATAAGTAACTGTTGAGGTTTTCCTTTTTGGTTCCGACGACAATAAAACTTGTTTTCTCCCCAAATATTCGGCGAAATAAGATTTAACTCTTGTTCAACCAGATGAAAAGCAGGAGATAGGATATCATTGTTGGTGAAAGGGAAAAATTCGAACAATTTGATATTAGAAGAATGATATATAACATGTTTACGGTCCAAAACTTGAAAATTATGAATAGGCATCGATTGATTCAAAAATTCATGGAATTTATTCCACTCT
>JAZKEW010000119.1:0-2609 GCA_040386785.1 Bdellovibrionota bacterium | reverse complement strand
AGTATTCCGTCTGATAGCCTTCGGCGCTTTTTTAATCCAAGAATGAATCATTTGATGACAACTTTGCGAAAAAAAGACTAAGAGATCAGATTAAAAATAAATTTTTAAATAATTTAACTAATTTCAACCTTCCATACTAATTTCCCCACTCTCTTTTCCATCATCAACATCATTTTCAACTTCTACAGCAACTGCTCCAGTAACTTCAGATAAAATTTCATCATCATTTTCCTCGGATAAAAATCCTGCAACCACAGGCTTTTCCACAACCTTTTCTTGTTCCTTCTCTACTTCAACCTCTTTTGCTTCACTTCCTCCTTCATTTACTTCTTCTACTTCTGCAACTTCTACTTCAGCATCTTTTTCAGCCACATCCTTCGGAGGTTGGGCAATTGCTTCGTCAACATCCACAACTTCTAAATCTTTTCCCGTCTTTTTTGCCGTAGCCTTCGAACTTCCCTTCTTTTCACCCACAATCTCAACATCTTCTTCATCAGCTCCAGATTCTCGGGAATCTCCGGAATTCTCGGATTTTTCGGAATTTTCGGATTTTTCGGAATTTTCGGAGTTTTCTTTATCTCCATTATATTCTTCATCTTCTTCCTCTTCATCAGGTTCAACTGCTCCCAAAAGAGCTTCTGCTTGCTTCTTTAATCTTTTTTGATGCAAGTTTTGAACTAAATATTTGTAAAAATTGTGATTTTCTGAAAAAGGAAGAAGAGGAGAGATTTGAAACCCAAAACTTACCATGTTTCTGAACCTTGTGTTGATAATTTATGACATCTACATATCCAGCGTATTCTACTTCACATGCTAATAAAAAGTGAACTTTACTTTAAGACGACTAACAATAACTTACCTTGAACAAAATTTATGAACCATGAATCAGATTTTCTGGCACCTTTGTACAAAAATTTAAAATTGTTGATGGTTTCAGGACCAATATCGGCACCAACCCAATGTAATGAGACATCAGCAAAATAACAAGCAAAATAAGACGACATGGAACCCGCAGTTAAATCTAAAACAATTGTATCGGGTTTAGCATGATTATCAACCAAAATCTTCAACCACAACGGGGACTTCTGACATGGGTTGATCATTTTTCCGGATTCGTTGCATAAAGCACGTTTTCCGGCTACTTTCGGACCAAAAAGTAGATTGCCTCCGAGTTCATGCGGGAGTTTCGACATTCGTGGTACCGATTTGAACCAAAACAAAAACGCGTTTTCGATCGAGTGTGAATAAGGAGAATTTGATTTGTTGGTGTGGTTTGTTTTATTAAAAGTCATTTGAGTAGGCTTAGTCCACAAACCCTTGGACAATTTCTCGTGTTCGTCGTTATATTTCGAGAGAGCACGCATGAGCGGAGGCAAAACATTAAAAACATCACCGAAAATGCACATACAAGTTCCCTCGCCTATAATAGTATCTAAACTTCTCAGAACTCCGTACCAGTACTCAGAATTCCAAATGTCAGACTTTTTATCCCAAGCTTTAACAACATTCCATCCATAAGGAGGATCAATGAATATTAACGAGGCTTGGATGCGTTTTAAAGAGTCACATTTAGACTTCATAGTAGCGACAAGCAAATGTGCAGGGCCTTCACAAAATTAAAAAAAAAAACGGGAAAAAGTATCTTATTACCTTGAAGAAGAAAAGAATCCATCTCGTTACCCAAATAGTTAGAGCCTGCTTGAAAGCTGATTTGTAAGCTCTCTAAGTCTTGAGTATCAGCAGGCTATAGTAGATATGTCAAAAAGTATTTCATGATCATATAATATGGACAAAACTATACAAGTTTCACAAGAAAAAAGAAAAAAAATTATAAAGAAAATAAAAATCCAAATAAAAAATCAAACTATGATAAAATAATCGCGAAAGATAAAAAAGAAAGAAGAAAATGATGCAAATATTATGAAGGTTACCTTATCAGCAGCTTGTTTTGTGATTGCTTTAACAAATGGTTGTAAAACCTTTGTATCCCAATTCTCAGGACGGACAGCCTTCTTCGAGGTCTTTAACTTCCAACAACTCGTTGCAGAACTCTTTAAAGCATTCCATTTCGTCTTATATAACTAAATGGAATGAGTTTTGTAAAACAAAACAAAATACAAAGAAAGAATACCCGAATGAAGTGTTCTTCCAAATATAACCCTTCTTTGTGTGGTGATCCTATCTGTTCAGCAAATTCCGGATTTCGATATTCTCCATTTGTTAAATCATCAGCAATGGCGTTGTACATCTTCACTTCATTCACGAATTGAACATGTTGACGGGTAAGTTCGGACAATTTTGTTAATTTAGTTTTCGAAGTTCGTAAATCTTGCAAAATGTCCCTCAACTCGGCAATTAACTTCTCTTTCGGGCAAAATGACATTGTAAAGTGTTGTAAGGACTTCGGGGAGTTGATAAAATACTTTTGTTGTTTGGTAGTTTTAGTACCTGTCGCCAACGGCTTTACCGATACTATTGCCAATAATAAGTCGTAAACTTCCGTGGGACAAGTGCACATGAGTTTTATGGCGGAACTCGAGCTAACAAACTCCTTCGATAGGACTTTTCTGACGTCGGCCTGGATTCCACGACTAGAATAAACATTCTTC
>JAZKEW010000118.1:0-4238 GCA_040386785.1 Bdellovibrionota bacterium | reverse complement strand
ACTCCCATTAAATTTACCGAGCTAGAAGGAGAAATTCATAAAAAATTAAGGGAGATTTTTATTTCTGAAATTCAAAAATTAGATTTAATTTCTGAATCAAAGCCAACTCAAAAGGAGAACTTATGTCTCATCAACCATTAATAGCATCACTACATTCTTTTGCTTATTATGTTCCAAGCAAAGTCATTACCAATGAATATCTATCCAATCTTCTTGATGTTTCTCCGGAATGGATATTTGAACGGTCTGGTGTTTTAGAAAGACGGTATGTTGAAGACAATCAGAGCACATCAGACATTGCTATGCAATGCTTAAATAATATGAAAGATAAATATCAAACTAATTTTGAAGATATTGATATTATTATAGCAGCAACTTTATCTTCAGATTATTACTTTCCGGGAATTGCCCCCATTATTCAAAATAAACTGGGAATAAGCAAACAAATTCCTTGTCTTGATATCAGAACACAATGTGCTTCATTCCCATATATATTGGAAACAGCTCAAGCATATGTTGCTCTTGGTAAGTATAAAAAAGTTCTTGTAGTTTGTGCAGATGTACAAAGCAAAAACCTCGATTTTACTCCTGACGGAAAAAATGTAACTATGCTATTTGGAGATGGAGCTAGTGCATTTATTGTAGAAAAAAATACAGAGAATTCTGAAGAACAAAACTCTATAAATGGAATTATTGACACAATTATTCGTGCAGATGGCTCAGGTGTGCTGTCTCTTTATAATCCAATGCCAGGAACATCTCACGTAGGGCATATTGATTTTAAAAATATAAATTCTAAAGATCGCTATCCAAATATGGATGGAAGAAGTGTTTTCAAAAATGCTGTCACTTATTTTAAAGAAGTCACACAAGAAATTATGACACGTAATAATATTAATATTGAGGAAATAGATCATTTTATATTCCACCAAGCAAATTTACGTATTATAGAAACAGTTGCTGCTCAGTTAAAAATAGATCCAAAAAAAATCTTTAATAATATTGAGAAATTTGGAAATACAACGAGTGCAACTGTGGGTATTTGTCTTGCAGAAGCAACAGAAAAAGGCATTATTAAAAAAGGTGATTTAATCCTAACCTCTGCATTTGGAACGGGGTTTATGTGGGGATCATCTTTATTTAGAATTTAGGAGCAACTAAAAACTTATGACCCCGTCTTACTTGGTTAATGAAATTTACCCTTGCCTACAGGGAGAGGGGCCCAACTTGGGAAAACCCTCCCTCCTCGTCCGCCTCCAGATTTGCAATTTGCGGTGCACCTGGTGTGATACACCGTACACACACACCATGAAAAGCGATCCTGTTGACAATAACGCAACAGACGCCCAAAATTTTCATAGAATTTCATTGACAGAACTCATTGCAAAAATTCAAACCTTTGAACAAAAACACCTTATTTTAACGGGAGGCGAACCGACCCTACAAAATATTGGAACGCTTATGCGTGAATTAGTTAAAATTGACTCTTACTCTTTTGAGGTGGAGAGCAATGGAACGCGCATTCCTCACAATGATGTGGCTGGTTTTTTGCAGCCCGACTACTTGCTTGCGCAGTGGAACATTTCTCCTAAATTTTCTAATGCAGGAGAAACCATTGAAGCAAATGCTCTAAAGCACTGGGCAAATTTATCTAAAACTCACGAAAAAGTTTATTTTAAATTTGTCATTCGAGAAAGTTTTTGTGTACAAGATATTCATGAAGTTCTTTCCATTGTGCAACAATATAATATACAACCCCACAGGGTTATTTTAATGCCTGAAGGCATCAGCATTGAATCGCAAATAAATAACAAATGGCTTCATGACGAATGCTTAAAATATGGGTATAGATATACGCCCAGACTACATGTTTTGTTATTTGGAAATTTAAGGGGAGTGTAAAAATGCCCATAGTAATTACCCGTCGGGAAGAAATAAAAGCTTATATTCGCGCGCAAAAGTTAAGTAAAAATAAAATTGGCTTTGTCCCCACTATGGGCGCTCTTCATCAAGGTCATGCTCAACTCATAAAACAATGTGTGGCAGAAAACGAAGTTTCTATTGTCTCCATTTTTGTCAATCCAATTCAATTTGGAGCAAATGAAGATCTTTCAAAATACCCTCGTCCATTTCAAAAAGACTGCGACGTCTGCGAAAGCCATGGCGTGCAGGTGATATTTGCCCCAACTGTAGATGAAATGTATCCAAAAGGGTTTTCAACGCAAATTTCTGTACCACGACTTTCTAGTTTTATGTGCGGGCAATTTAGACCAGGACATTTTGAAGGTGTGGCCACTGTTGTCATGCTACTTTTAAATATCATGCAAGCTGACTCTGTTTACTTTGGACAAAAAGATTTTCAACAGGTGCAGGTCATTAAGCAAATGTGCTTTGATTTAGCCTGCAACACAAAAATTCATATGGTTCCAACAATTCGAGAAGAAGATGGCCTTGCTCTTAGTAGCCGCAATATTTACCTAAGCCCAGAAGCAAGAAATATTGCAAAAACAATACCGCAGGCTCTTGCCAGTGGTGCAAAATTATATTTATCGGGTGAGCGTTCTAGTGAAAAAATACTGGCTGCAGCACAACAACTTTTAAACACGAAAAATTTAACGCCGCAGTATTTAGAATTGAGAGCTGCAGCGGATATTTCAAAACAAATTACAAATACAATTGAAGAAGAGTGCGTCCTCGCTATTTCACAAATTATTTCTTCTCAAGAAATAAATGTGAGGTTAATTGACAACGCTCTTCTAAGCGACGATTCTACTTGGGTTCAAGTTTTAGAGGAACTCATAGCATGTACAAATTCTTAGGCATTCACTATAGCCGGTGGGCTTGGTTTTTTTCACCCTTAGCAATTTTTATTCGAATTAATATCTATCCAAATTCTATCACCAATGCTTACTTTAAAGCATTTGAAGACAAATTTATTATTTATGTTCTTCCAAAAATGTCTCTCATAGACATTATAGTATTGAATAAAACTTTGCGAAAATTAAAGCAAAAAATTGTAAAATCAGAAGCAAGGCCAAAGCGTTTTCGTTTTGCAGCCATGCTTGCATTAAAACCAAGAATGGCCCTCTTTCACAACGAAAATAAAGAGGGTTTTGTTTGTGATATGCTCAATTTAATTCGCAATGATCCAAGAGCAAAAGAGAAAAAATTAGTTTTTATGCCTCTGAGTGTGTTTTGGAGCAGAGCAGCAGAACGTGAAGAACAAGGTTTTTTATTGCGCTCTTTATTTCCAGATGATGGTACTGGGAACGGTTTGCAAAAACTTCTCATGCTTATTTTACATAGGGGAGAGGTGAACGTTTTTTTTGGCAAGAGTTTTGACCTCATCCCACCCGATACTGACCATTTTGCTGATAACCAAGAGAAAAAAACAGAAGTTGAATACTATTATGCTCTCAAAATAAGACGGCTATTTAATATTGAATTTGCCAAAGAAAGAACCGCAGCCTTTGGTCCGACACTTTACGACAAGGATAAAATTAATCATTGGATATTATCTTCAAAATCAACAAAACAAATGATTGAATCTTCAGAAAATCCTTTAAAAACCAAAAAACAAGTGGTGCATCATATTTCAGAAATTGCTGCAAATTATAATTATATGACCATTCGAGCTCTTGAAAAGATTTTTGATTTTTTATGGAACAAAGTCTTTGACGGGGTAAAAGTTCGTAACTTTGAAAGCATTGAACGGCATGCAAAAGATGGACAAATTATTTGGATGCCAAGTCACCGCAGCCATATTGATTATTTATTATTATCGTACGTTCTCTTTAAAAAAGGCCTTGTCACACCACATGTGGCTGCTGGAATTAATTTAAATTTTTGGCCCGTAGGTTCAATACTACGACTGGGTGGCGCTTTTTTTATTCGACGAAGTTTTTCTGGAAATAAAGTCTATGCCAATACTTTTGCAGAATATGTTAATTTTCTTTTGCAAAATAGTTTCCCCATAGAATTTTTCCACGAAGGGGGAAGAAGTCGCATTGGCAAACTACTTTCTCCTAAATTAGGCGTGCTCAACATGTGTGTTCACAGCATTATGAGCAGAAAAGCAGAAAATACTTATTTTATTCCCGTATACTTTGGCTACGACAAAGTCATGGAAGACGATTCCTATGCTCGTGAATTAAGGGGCACAAAAAAACAAAAAGAAAACGCCTTTCAATTTCTCAATGGAATTCGCAAAATATTCTCCAATTATGGCAGCGTTGATG
>JAZKEW010000117.1:0-12435 GCA_040386785.1 Bdellovibrionota bacterium | reverse complement strand
ATACCACATTAAAAAATGGATTGAGGCCACCTTGTGACTCAATCTTTAAATCTTTCATTAAAAATTCTATGGGGTAATCTTGGTGGCTTACAGCATTCAAGACATTATTTTGAATAGAGTGAATAAGCTCTAAATTAGACAAGTTGTTTTTTATAACAGTAAGTATTGGCATTGTTGTGACAAAAGCACCAACCATGTCTTTTATTTCTGGCCGTGTGCGTCCATTGGCAAAACTGCCAAGAACAATTTTTTCTTGCCCTGTGTAAATATAGAATAAAGCATTTAAAGCAAAAAGACCAAGAGAATACATGGAAACTTGATTTTTTTCCGTTACTTTAACAAGCTTATTAAAAATAGTATTGTCTAGTTTTTCTGTAACACAATCGCCTTCATAAAGAGGTTTTTGTGGTCTGTGAAAATCAAAAGGTAAATTGATAGATTCAAATTCATGGCCTGCATAGAGTGTTTGCCAATAATGTCCGTGTTTGTTTATTTCCGCAAGCCCCTGTTCTCCTCGTTGCCAAATAGCATAATCAACATATTGCAAGGACAGTGGCTCTCGTGTTTTGCCTTCATACAAAGAGACAAGATCTTGAAAAAAAGAAGCAACGGATCCGCCATCAAAAACAATATGGTGAATATCAATAAATAATTCATGATGATTGTTATCAACTTTAACCAGTTGAATTCGTACCAGTGGGTCTTTTTCTAAGTTAAACGGGGCAATAAATTCTTGAAAAAGCCCTTCTAATTCTGCGACTGAGGCTTTTATAAATGTTTTTCGAAGTTCACATTGATCGCGAATACTCTGAATAAGAACATTATTTTCTAGGCTAAATTGACTGCGCAAGCTGCTGTGGTGGAGAATTAATTGATCAAGGGCAAGGCCCAATTTTTCTTTATCTAACGGTCCAGTTATTTCTATACGTTGAGGAAGGTTATATAAAGTTGAATTTGCATCTATTTGAGTTGCAATAAAGAAACGTTCCTGTGAAAAAGTGGTAGGATAAAAATACCGCTTTGCTTGAGAAATTAAAGTGCTTTTTACTGTTTTTACTTGTAAATTTTTTGCAAGTTGCTGTGGCGTTTTGTGAGTATGGATATCAACAACGCTCAATTCAAAATGGGACTGCAATTGAGATACGACAAAAATAGTTTTAATAGAATTGCCGCCTAAACGATAAAAATTATCATTGACGCTAATTTTTTCCACGCCTAAAACTTTAGAAAAAGCATCACAAATAAGTCTTTCTGCTGGCGTTGATGGAGCAACATACTCACAAACAAATTTTGTCAGGTCAGGCTCTGGCAAAGTTTTTCTATTTATTTTTCCGTTCACATCCAGTGGAAATTTTTTTAGCCAAATAAAATGTTCTGGTATCATATATTCATTCAAACTTTTGCTCAGTGTTTGAACAAAAACATCTTTATTTAGTTCACTTTCACTTGTGTAATAAGCACATAAATAGCTATTGCCGTTTGAATCTTTGAGTGGCACAACAATAGTTTGTTCAATTTCTTCCATTTTTTGAATTAAATTTTCAATTTCGCCTGTTTCAATGCGATACCCGCGAATTTTCACTTGAAAATCATTGCGGCCAATAAATTCTAAATTTCCATCGGGCAACTGACGTACGAGATCTCCAGTTTTATACAGTTTATGATTAAAGTTATTCTCTCTTTCTAATACAGTTTGAAAAGGGTTCGCAATAAATTTTTCTGCTGTGAGTTCTGGCCTATTTAAATAGCCTCGCGCAAGACCAGAACCTCCAATAAGGAGTTCACCAACTTCCCCAACTGAAACTAAATTCATATCTTGATCTACAATGTATTGTATATAACCAGGAAGAGGCTTGCCAATAGGAATATTATCGTAATTTTTGTCCACCAAAAAGATATGGGATTGCACAGTAGTTTCTGTGGGGCCGTAAGAATTTTTTATGTTGTAAGGCTTTTTTAAAAACTGCCGAAGCTTATCACCACCAACAACTAAATTCTTTAAACTAAAATTTTCCAGTTGAAAAAATAGTTCAGCAAACTGTGTTGGAAGACATGCATATTGAACATTGTATTTTGTAAAATAATCATCAACTTTGTGTGGATCTTTTCTCCATTCTTCTGGGACAATACAAAGTTTACCACCACACAATAAAATAGGATAAATTTCAACAACAGAAGCATCAAAACCAATGCTTACAAATTTTGCTCCAACACTTTCTGAATTAATTTTATTGTCTTCAATTAAAAAATTAATATAATTTATGACACTTTTATTTTCAAGCAAAGTTCCTTTTGGTAAACCTGTTGTTCCTGAAGTATAAATAGCGTATAAAAGGTCATTTTCCTGAATTTTAGGGCGTTTATAAACATAAGAAGAAAAATTATTGTTGATATCAATTATATTTGATTTTGTCGTAATATTTTTTACTAAATGAGAAAGACTTAACAAGAATTTTGCTTGGCAGTCTTCTAAAATATAAGAAACTCTTTCTGACGGTGTATCATGCGCCATGGGCACATACGCTGCTCCCGCTTTAATGACAGCCACAATAGCGACAATCATTTCCAAGCTGCAGTCAATAAATAGACCAACAAGATCATCATTTTTAACGCCATTCTCTATGAGATATGCAGCTAATTTTTCCGATTTTTGTGATAACTCAGAATAAGTTAATGAGCCATTTTTAGCGACGACAGCAATGTTATTTGGGTACTTGGCAACTGTTTTTTCAAAAAGATTTAAAATAGTCATTATAATTTATCTCTCTCAAGATTTGTCTTATTTATGTCAATACAAGACCACGTGAGCCATAGCATATTCTCCATGGTGACTTAAACTCACATCGCAGCCTGTTATGCCATGTGTGCGTAGAATTTCTCGTAATTTTTCGGAGTAAAAAAGTTGGGGCTTCCCCGATTCTAAATTTTCAATCCAGACATCGGTGGGGGCAACCCCTTGCGCGTAAAGTCCAGTACCCAACGCTTTAGAAAAAGCCTCCTTCGCTGCAAAGCGTGCGGCGTAGGATGAAAGTTTGTCTTTTTTCTTTTCGCAATATTCTATTTCACGCAAGTGAAATATTTTTGCAATAAATTTTTCCAACTGTAAACTTTTTTCAAAGCGCGGGAGATGCACTAAATCGTTGCCAATATAAATTTTCATTCGGGCTCCCCCTTTTTGTAATATACCCCTTGCGGCTCCAGGCGTTCCATTCTATAGTTCTCATATCTTAATTACTATGTGTGCGTAAAGGAGTTATTTATCATGGCAGGCCTTGAAGATCTTTCATCACTTTTTGATGCCAACATTCAAAAAAAGTTATTTGATAAACGGCTTATCATTCTTTCTGAAGCCGTGCATTCCCAATCCGCAAAACGCGTTATCGAACAATTGCTCTCTCTTGAAGCAGAAGATGCAAATAAAGACATCTGGATGTTTTTAAATAGCCCAGGGGGCGAAGTGAGTTCTGGCTTTGGTATTTATGATACCATTCGCTTCATTCGTCCAAAAGTCAAAATCATTGTCACAGGTCTTGCTGCAAGTATTGCCACAGTCGTTCTTCTTGGTGCAGACAAAGAATTTCGCTACTCTATGCCAAATTCACGAATTTTGATTCACCAGCCTCTTATTAGTGGCAGCATTCAAGGGCAAGCTTCCGATATCGAAATTCATGCAAATGAAATTCTGAAAACTCGTGAAAAAATCGCACAGCTCTACCACAAAGAAACAGGACAACCCCTCGAACGGGTGCGCCATGACATAGAACGGGACTACTGGATGACAACGCAAGAAGCCTGTGAATATGGGCTTATCACAAAGATTGTCAATTCCTGGAACGAAGTGCTATAGACTTTTGTATACCATAACACCCGCCAAAAGTATGGCTCCTAAATCTTCCTTACGCTATTGACAGTGTCTTCTCTTTTAAGCTAACACTACATGCATGGCATACAACAGTTTAAGGAGACCCTACTATGGCTGAACACTCTCAATCTTCACCCCTACTTTTCCACCCCAAAGTCAAGGTCTCAGAACTCAATTTATCTGGTATCAATCTGAATACGTCCTTGCAAAATATCATTCTTGACCTACGCCCTCTTATTGAACGCGGTCGCGAATACTCCTACTTGGCAGCAAGCGTTCTTTCCGAATTATTGCGTATAGAAATGCTGACAACACTAAACTTAAACAGTGAAATTTCTACTGAGCAAGAAGAGAAAAAACAATATCCCACACTGGCTCAATATGTTGATTTTGGTTTAAAGCAAGGACAACTTTCTGCTCGCTTGAAAGAACTTGATCTTGAATACTTAAATTCATGCATTAAACACGAGCGCAATTATTTATTTGATTACCTTGGTGCTCATACACTTTATGACCGTTATTTGTTGCACGCAAAAGGCTCTCGCTACGAAAGTTTTCAACACTTTTGGATGCGTATTGCCATGGGAGTTTCTCTGGCCGAAGAAAATGCAGTGGAAGCCACAAAACGCGCTGCGGAATTTTACGACGTTATTTCACAAATGTTGTATGTTCCAAGCACACCAACTTTATTTAATTCTGGCACGAACCACTCGCAAATGTCTTCTTGCTTTTTAACCACAACACAAGACGACTTGCTCGATATTTACAGGCAGTACTCTGACAACGCCATGCTGTCTAAATATGCCGGTGGCCTTGGCAACGACTGGAGCAATATTCGTGGTAGTGGAAGTTGGATTAAAGGCACCAATGGGCGTTCACAGGGCGTTATTCCATTTATTAAAGTGCAAGATTCCTCCACCATTGCTGTAAATCAAGGTGGAAAAAGAAAAGGCGCTGTGTGCGCTTATTTAGAAACATGGCATTTAGACATTGAAGACTTTTTAGAGCTGCGCAAAAATACGGGTGATGAACGCCGCCGTACCCATGACATGAACACTGCAAATTGGGTACCCGATCTTTTCTTAGAACGCGTTGAACAAAATGCCGATTGGACTTTGTTTTGCCCCTCTGAAGCAAAAGATCTTCACGACCTATATGGTGAAGAATTTAAAAAACGTTACGAAGAATACGAAGCACAAGCCGCTCGTGGAGAAATTGGCAATTTTAGAAAAATATCCGCAGTGCAATTGTGGCGCAAAATGCTCACCATGGTTTTTGAAACCGGCCACCCGTGGATCACCTTTAAAGACCCCTGCAATTTAAGAAGCCCGCAACGCCATAAGGGAGTTGTTCACAGTAGCAACTTATGCACAGAAATTACGTTAAATACCAACGCAGAAGAAACCGCTGTGTGTAACCTAGGTTCAATCAACTTGAAAGCCGTATTTGGTTCGAAAAATCCTGCAGAAGCCATGGAAAAAGCCGTGAAAGTGGCTATGCGTATGCTTGATAACGTTATTACAGAAAACTTTTATCCTATTAAGTCGGCAGAAACTTCGAATCAACGACATCGTCCTGTGGGGCTAGGTTTCATGGGCTTGCAAGACGTGTTGTACATGAAAAAAATTCCTTACTCGAGCCCTGAAGCCATTGGCATTTCGGCACAAATTGCAGAATTTATTAGTTTTCATGCCATTTCTACTTCTGCACAATTGGCACGGGAACGGGGCTCATACAGTTCTTTTGAAGGGTCTAGTTGGTCAAAGGGGCTTGTGCCTAAAGACACTATTTCAGAGCTTGGCAATCACGTAAAAGTACCCGAAGTTCCAGCGCACAGCTATGAACTTTTGGTTGCAGATGGTTTTGCCCCAACACAACTTGGCTGGAGCGAATTAAAAAAACTTGTCGCCGGTGGTATGCGCAATAGTTTATGTCTTGCTATTGCCCCTACAGCAACCATTTCAAATATTTCAAATTGCACGCAGTCTATTGAACCCACATATAAAAATCTTTATGTTAAGAGTAATATGGGCGGTGACTACACAATTATCAATGAATATTTAATTGATGATTTGAAAGCGCTCAATTTATGGGACGATGAATTTGCTCGTGAACTCAAAAGAGCTGATGGCTCACTTGCAAATTTAAATGTGCCTGAAAATATAAAAGCCCTCTACCAAACAGCGTTTGATATTGAGGCAGAGCAACTTATTCGTTGTGCTGCTGTAAGACAAGTTTACCTTGATCAATCACAAAGTTTGAATTTGTATTTAGCATCTCCGAGCGGTAAAAAAATGGATGATATGTATCGTTATGCTTGGCACTGCGGGCTAAAAACAACTTATTATTTACGCACAAAAGCGGCATCTTCTGTGGAAAAATCTAGTCTAAATACAGCATCAAAAAAGTCTACGGTAGCTGCACAGGAAGCTGAAGTTAAAATGTGTTCTATAGAAAATCCCGAATGTGAGTCTTGTCAGTAATTGTTTGTAAATAAGGAAAAGTACCATGTTAATTAACGAAACAAAAACACAATTGATGCCTTTTCAATACCCTTGGGCATGGGACGAGTTTAAAAATTTGTGTAAAAACCATTGGCTGCCACAAGAGGTTTCCATGGCACAAGATATTGCACAGTGGAGAGGAGCGCATTATTTAACCCAAGATGAACGCCATCTTATTAAAAAAATATTAAGCTTTTTTGCAAATACGGATGTCCTTGTTGGCGACAATATTATTATGGCTATTTATGCTCATATTTCAAACCCTGAGTGCAGACAATATTTAACCGCACAAGCATTTCAAGAAAGTGTGCACTCTTGGAGCTATGCCCATATTGTTGAATCACTCTCTATGGATCAAAAAGATATTTTTAGTGAATTTAAACGCGTAGGCACTATAAAAGACAAGCATGATTTCCAATCACAATTTTCAGAAGGTGTCTTTCATAAAAATTTTTCTACGAAAAGTGATGAAGGACGCGCTTTATTTCTAAAAAATTTATGCGCTTACTATATTGGAATGGAAGGTATGCAATTCTATAGTGCCTTTGTGTTGTTACTTAATTTTAAACGCAGAAACTTACTAGTTGGTACAGCGGAACAACTTGAATATATTGTGCGCGATGAAAGTTTGCACTGCCGTTTTGGTACCAAATTAATTAATCAGTATATTATTGAAAATGAAGATATTTGGACACCTGAACTAAAAGAACAAGTCAGACAAAATGTCATGCATGTGGTTGAACTTGAGGATGCTTTTGTGGCTGATGCTCTTCCGCGAGATGTGGTTGGCCTTTCACGCGCACAATTTGCTAAATATATTCGTTATATTGCAGATAGACGATTGGAAAGTATTGGGCTTGAAGTTTTATTTAACGAGGAAGAAACGCCTTTTCCTTGGATGAACGAAATTATGGACTTACCGAAGGAAAAGAACTTTTTTGAAACTCGAGTGACTGAATATCAAACGGGGTTTGGATTAGAGTGGAATTAATTTGGTAACAGGAATTTAGCTGAGAGAGCTTTCCTGTTGCTCCACAAATTTTTTGCGAGGGCCGCCCTCTTTTTTAAACAAATTAGAGGGGCTATTTTTTTTAAAATCATCGCCTAAAAAAGACAACTTATAGTAGGTATCAAGGCTTGCATTGGTTAAGTTTAAACTATCAAAATAAGTTTTTAAACTCCCATTTTTAACCTCTTCGTACACTTCCCAGTAGCGAAACTCTGTTTTACGTAAAAATATTTCCGCATGCTTCCATGCTTGACACTCTTCTCGAAACACAAGCCAAGTAAATTCATCTGCTTTATTGCCAAGATGATATTTTCTTTGAAAAAGGTAGAGGCCTTTTTTTAAATTTTCGTCGTGATTGCCACGCACATAAGATTGATAATGCCCAAACTCATGGGATGCAACAATAACTAAGCGCAAAACCTGTTCATTGGTAAAATTATTCACAACTTTTTCAACGTACTCTTCAATGGTTTTGATAAAAGCAGGGGAAAGCCTGCCGCCAGAAGGGGCGCGCACTATTTTTTTGCCCAAAGCCCTTATGGGTAAAGGTAGATGGATGGCGGAACGAACCCCCAATCCCTCTGGGGGGCGGAAAAAGGCTTCGACGGCGTAACCACCGGCGTCGGATGGCTGAGTAGGCACAATGTCAATACCACTTTGAAGTATTTCAAGGAAAAGCTTAACCAGAGTCCAGTAAAGGGGTCTTTCTTCCGCCGCGACAGCTGTGTTGCTTTCTTCTTTTATAGTCAGTTTTTTATGAGGAAATTCAAAGCTTTCGTGAAACGAGATTTTAAAATTAGCAAGGGAGCTAGAACTATTGCTCTCTGTCCTATTTAAGGGGGAAACTGGGGTTGACCCTGAAATTCTTGATATGGGTGAAGTCATTGTTTTGCCTCAAAAATTTTTCTGAAACAAGGATCTTGTTAAATAGAGAAGAACCTTACCAGATGGAATACAGTATAAACGAATTCCTTGTTTTGACAATTAAAACTTACCAATTACGTTCATTTCTCAATACATTCTGACAGTATTTTTCAAATTTAGTAGACAGCTCTAAGAGCTCTGGGGCAAGTGACTTTGTTTTAGAAAAAATTTCCTTAAAATCCTCGCCCGCATACTCGTGGGCTATCAGATTTCTCACATCTCTCAATGTACGAACTTGTACAAGCGAATGAACAATTCCTCTTTTTTCAGCCCTATGAACGACATCAATTAAAGAACCACCTTCTAAAAGTTCAAAAGTATCAAGAGAACGATAAGCTTTTTTTAATAATAAATCGACAAGACGAGAAAATCTTGCTGTAAAAACCTCTATCATCTCTATTTCAAATGCGGAATAATTCTCCTTTACAGAATACCCTTCAATTTTTTTAAAACTGACATCCAAAAGAATGCAAGCCTTTTTCAACAAAACAAGAGTTTCTTTTAAGAAGTCTTCGGCTGATTTTTTTGAGTTCATATTTTCACCGCTGTATTTAAGGTTAGTTGTACAAAAGGAGGAGTTTTATCTTTATACACAGCAATGTCTATTTGCTGCTCTCCAAGCATATCTTCAAGGGAAAAACGAAGATCTCTTTTATTATCAGATGAAAATACATTAGAAATAATTAAAATATCAATATCTCCACCTCTTTTTAAACAATCCGCCCTTGAGCCAATAACATAGACCTCGGCATTCTTATCTAAATTTTTAACCTGATTAGAAATAAGCGCACAAGCTTTTTTTGGAAGCCGTATAAAGGGAAGTCCCCCCATCTCCAAAATACATTTAAACTCTTCTTCCGCCAACGGCTGAACAGACAAACGCTGTCCTTTTCGCAATAAAAGCATATCTTTTAAATTTGTATTTGTACGCATCTCAGCTAAAGTAACAAAATTTGGAAGAGCCACCGGTTTTCCAACAGTCACCGCAAACCATCTTGGGTTTTGCTCAGTGGCTTTTGGATCATAATACTCCGAATTTTTATCAAGAGCTTTTAAATCAGGCTTAGCAAGTTCCACAATTTCACACACACCAGCAACTCCAGGTGGATTTGCATTAGAATGGTAAAATAAAACTTAATGGCCCAACTTCATTTCATTTTGCATAAAATTTCGTGCCTGATAATTGCGAACACCATCCCAAAATTCAGCCCCTTTTTTTTCAAGATCAGCAAAAGAAAAAACATTGGGCTCGCTTTTCATAATCCAATATTTTGTAGGAAGATAGTCCTGTGCAGATTTCATACAATTTAAACCTTAAAATAGAAGAATAAATTAAGACCCATTAAAACAAGTTGACAAGAAACTCCAGACTTTTTTATCACCGCCCCCGTTTTTGTCAAGACAACGCTTCATTTTGTTAACCATAACTTTTAAATCCGAATTCGATTTCACAAAAATATCTTCCAGCGGTTTTTGATCTTCCTCATAAACTGCGTAGGAAAGTAGGACTGCATTGTTGAATTTTCCTTTAGAAAAAGCAAATTCATAGTTTGTATTTTTTTCCGTGCCGTTCATAAAAAGCAAATAGTCGTTGGAAATAGAATCAAACTTATTTTGCCTAATTTTAAGGAATTCACTTTCATCTTTGTAATGTTGATCAGCATTTATTTCAGCATAAAATTTGTCTAAATTTTTCTTGGTTTGCATGGTGAAATCATGAAATTTTTGTTGTGCTATCAAATTTTTTTTAAATTGTTCAATATAGTTTTCAGAACTCACACCAACTTCAGGGTGAATTTTTAAAAAATTCGCTGTGGCTTTCCGTGCAATAAAATTTGCTAAATTTTCATTGAATGCATAATCACCCTTAACGTATATGGTTCTGTGCACGGTTTCATGAATAAGTGTTTCGATAAAAGTAGGAACCGTCACATTGTCTAGCATTGAAGAGTAAAGAGGATCATCAAAATATCCAAGCAAAGAAAATGCTTTTACACCACCAAGGCTAACGTCATAATTTTCAGATTTCAATTTCATTTGCTCAATGGCTGCGTTTTCCTTATTAAAAAACCCTAAATAAGGTTGTTTTCCAACAAAGGGAAACCACCAAGTTTTTAATTTTAAAGAACGCTTACAAGATGCCTGCACAACCCAAACAACGTAGGGTGATTTTAGTTCCACAAATTTTTTATAGCTTTCTTTAGGTGTGAGGCCAATTGCGGTTTGTGCGTAATTTAGAACGGGTTCCACAAGGTTTAATTTTTGCGCACGACTTGGTATATCTTTATTTTTTTCTATGGCCGTGGATAATTGCTCTGCTGTTAGCAACAATTTAACTTGCTCATAACTCTGCTCTAGAGTGTAGCAACTTGTACAAAAAGTCATTATTAAAAAAAGACAAAAAAATTTCACGACACCTCCAAAATTTTCGTACACTTTACAACTCTTCTCTGCAGGGGTATTCTTCAATGAGAAAAACATTAAGGAGCTTTACTTTGAATACACATCTTTCAGACATCGTTTTGCTTAGCATCTCGAGTTTCATATTTATTTATCTTGTTTATACCCTAATTTGTGCGGAGGATCTATAAGATATGAATTTGAATGACTACGCCCAGCTTTTTTGTTTTCTAATTTTACTCCTTTCACTTTCCTACCTATTTGGCCTCTACATTTTTAAAGTTGCTAATAAGGAAAAAACAATTCTCTCTTTTCTTTTAAAGCCAGTGGAAGGTTTAATATACAAACTAGCTGGTGTTGACGAACAAGAAGAACAAACCTGGGTGAAATACACCTTTAGTATCATATTATTTGGTTTTATGGGGTTTTTATTAACCTACTTTTTACTCAGATTTCAAAATATTTTTCCATTAAATCCTCAAAATTTCCCAAATTTGCCTAGCGACTTGGCTTTCAATACATCGGTGAGTTTTTTAACGAACACAAATTGGCAATCCTATGGTGGTGAGTCCACTATGAGCTATTTTTCTCAAATGGTCGCCCTCACCCCTCATAATTTTTTATCTGGTGCTACAGGAATTTCAGTTCTATTTGCAATTATTCGTGGATTAACTCAAGAAAAAAAAGAAGGTCTTGGAAATTTTTGGGTTGATTTAACACGAGTCTGTTTATATATTTTACTACCACTTAGTTTTATTTTAGCTATTTTTTATATTTCACAAGGAATAATTCAAAATTTTTTACCTTACACTGCAATCAAAACTATGGAAGGAATTCAGCAAACCATTGCACAGGGACCTGCAGCTTCGCAAATTGCAATTAAAATGCTTGGCACCAACGGCGGTGGTTTTTTTAATGCCAATGCGGCGCACCCCTTTGAAAATCCCACAGCACTAGTGAATTTTGTACAAATATTTTCTGCAGTTTTCATTTCAAGTTCCCTTGTCTTTACTTTTGGAAAATGGGCAAAGCATATGAAACATGCTTTTTCTATTTGGATTACCATGGCTTTGTTATTTGTAATAGGCGTTTTAGTTATTTCCCATTATGAATATTTAGGCAATCCTCTTTTTACAGATAAACTCCATTTGTCTTCTTCTTTCAATATGGAAGGCAAAGAAACACGCTTTGGCATTTTTGCATCCTCTTTGTTTACCAACATGACAACAAGCCTTTCTTTAGGCGCATCCAACGCAGCACATTCAAGCCTCATGCCAATATCAGGTCTTGTTACTTTAGTTAATATGCAACTCAATGAAGTTATTTTTGGTGGAGTCGGTAGTGGGCTTTACAGCATGATTTTAGTTGTTATTATCGCCGTATTTATTGCAGGACTTATGGTAGGTAGAACTCCAGAATATTTAGGAAAAAAAATTGAGTCTTTTGAAATCAAACTTGTCATGCTCCCTTTAATTGGAGTTTGTGTGTCTGTTTTAATTTTACTTGCGATTGCAAGCGTAAACTCTGGAGCGGTGGCGACTGTTGGAAATCCAGGTAGCCACGGTTTTTCTGAAATGCTTTATGCTTACACATCAACGGCACAAAATAACGGAAGTTCTTTTGCATCGTTAAATACCAACACGCCCTTTTGGAATTACTCTACAAGTATTGCCATGATTATTGGACGCTACATAAACTTAATTCCCATGCTTGCACTGGCAGGTTACATGGCAAAG
>JAZKEW010000116.1:5621-6925 GCA_040386785.1 Bdellovibrionota bacterium | reverse complement strand
ACTCTTTTTGTTATTGCGAAGGCTTTACCCATTGCTCTGATTGCAATTTGTTTGCTCTTTATTGTTGCGCTGCTTATACCTTATAAGAACAATAAAAATGACGCTCACCATGAAGACTATGCGCCAAAATATTTTGCCCAATCTGTTCTTTCATGCTTGGTTGGTATCGCAATCATTATTTGTGCTGCTGTTGTTTTGAATAAGGATAATTTTTCAAAAAATTTCGACTTCACAACAAATAAAGTCAATTCTTTAAGTGATGAATCTACTAAGTTTTTGGCTTCCCTCACAAAACAAGTTCAAATTATTTGTGTGCCTGAGCCAAACCCCGTGGATAAATATTGTGACAACAGCATTGATCTCATCAATTTATATGCTCGAAATTCCAAAAACATTCTCAATATTGGCATATTGAATCTTGGCAATAAAATGTTGTTGCAAAAAATACAGCCCTCGGGTTTTTCAAGGCTTGTTCTCTTGTCAAACGATAACAAAAGCGAGCTTGAAGGCCCTATAACAGAAAGCAAACTCACAAACGCACTTATCAATTTAATTAAATTTAAAAAAGTTGTTTATTTTCTATCAGGAAGTGGAGAACCAGCTTTAACTGCCGGTAATGGAGATAGGAGTTATGCTGATGTTGTCAACTCCCTACAATCAAAGGCCTACGAAGTAAAAGATTGGAACGTCAAGCAAGGACAACTTCCTTCTGACGCACGCGTTCTTGTTGTCGGCGATAATTCCATTACCTACAGCCAAGAAGTTGATAGCATGCTTGTTAAATTTGTAGAAAAGGGCGGAAAAATTCTTCTTATTATTAACCCTTACCACGAACAAGGTTTGAACAAATTATATTCTACGTTGAATGTGAAGCTCACAGACAAACTTTTAACACTCAATACGCAAACACCTCTTGGACAACAAATCGCAAAACAAAACTTAGTGCGTCCACCTGTTGTTATCAGTAATTTTAGTACAGTATCTCCAATTACGCGAGTGATTGCTCAAGTCTATGGCGCACAAGCAGTCGTCCCCATTGACGGAGGTAGACCCATTGAAATATTAAAAGACTCTTCTCCAAATCCAAAAACTCGTGCCAATGTATTCATTTCTGCATTTTCTGCCGCACCTATTACACTGACAGAAGCTGCACGCAACAAAATTGATTTAAAAAAACCTTTTGCACTTAATCCAGACAAAAATTTTGACCCCAACAAAACTTGGCCAATAGCTGTTGATGTTGAAATGAATGCCAACGACGTGAAAAATAAATTGCGCAAGTCGGGTATCGAGTCCAGCCAGAT
>JAZKEW010000116.1:4696-5611 GCA_040386785.1 Bdellovibrionota bacterium | reverse complement strand
AAGTTGTTATTTTTGGATTTAGTTTAGTCAATCCATTTTCGAAGTCAGTGCCTGTGAGCGAAGAATTAATTCCGCTGACAGTTGCACATCTTTACCAAGATCAAGAACTAGTTTCAATTCCACCGAGAGAGATGGGGCCAAAACCATTTAATTTATCGAGAAATCCAGGGGCGTGGTTACTTTTATTTGCAGGCTTCTTGCCAGTTGTCACAGCTCTTATGGGCTTTTTCATTTGGATGAGAAGGAGAGCTGCGTAATGAAGTTTTCCACAAAAATTATTTTAGGTGTTTTGGCTTTTGCAGCGCTTTGTCTTGTCTATTATTCCGATGATTATTTCTCACGAAAAAAGGAAGAAAAAAAAGAAGAATTATCAAAAGCTATGTATTTTAAACCCGCTGATGCGGTTAAGCTGACTCTAAAAAATTCCAATGGCAATTTCGTTTTTACGAGAGAAAATAATACTTCTGATTGGAAAATGCTTGAACCACAACAAGTAGGCGCCGATCAAGATGTTATTTCCAATACTCTTGCTGCTCTCAGTCAAATCAATATTCAGCAAGAATTGACAGAGAGTGTGAGCAAAGAAAATACAACTCAATTCGGCCTAGAAAAACCTAAAATAGTAGCTTCTGTTACTTTAGAAGATAAAAAAGAGCGCACATTAAAAATTGGAAATGGCGTTGACATTGGAAATAAAAATGGAGATACGCCCATTTCTGTGTATGGATTAAATCCCGACAATACAAAGGTTCTTGTTCTTGATGCGGGCAGCATGAAATCTCTAGAAAATAAAACCTTCAACAATTTGAGAACAAAACGTGTTGCCACCTTTAAGCTTAATGATGTTGCGAGTATTTCCATAAGCTCAAAACAAACGAATATTTCTACTGAAAAAAAATCGTTTACCCTATCAGA
>JAZKEW010000116.1:468-4686 GCA_040386785.1 Bdellovibrionota bacterium | reverse complement strand
GCAGTTGCTGACGAAAGATTTATAACCTCTTTTATTCAAACTTTTCAGTCTTTGTATGTACAAAGTGTTGTGGAAAAAAACGAATCGCTCAAAAGGGGGCTACAAAAGTACGGCTTAGCAACTCCTGCGGCTAAAATTCAATTTAAAGATGCGCAAAACAAACTTTTGCAAGAATTTAATTTGGGTATAACCAAGGAAGCTGTTTATGTCCAAATGCCTGATGGGGCCGTTGGAAAACTTAATTTAGCATCATGGCCCGACTATGTGCCAAAAGCCGTAAAATTTCAAAACAGACAGGTTTTATTAGGGCTAGAAACAGCTAAAATAACAACAATACAATTAAACCCTTCTTTGTATTATGTAAAAAAGGATTCAAGCTGGTATAAGCTCACAAGTTTAGCTGCAACCATAAACGAAAAAGACAAACCCAACTCAGACGCTTTGTCTTTTTTCTCAAATTTCGAATTTATGGCTGCAAGCGATCTCATAGCTAATCCGACTCAGTCTGATTTAGACAAATTTGGGCTCACAAAACCAGTTAAAAAATTCTCTTTTATTTTTGGCAAAGAAATGAAACCACAGTCGGTTGAAATATCCATTGGCAACAGACCTGCACTCGACAAAAAAAGCGTTTATCTGAAGAGATCAGACTCATCTACGGTGTATGTGGTGAATGGCGATTGGCTAGAGCAATTGGACAAACTTTCTAAGTGAAGTATGCGGCCTTTAATTTTTTTTGCATTCTACAGTTGACCTCCTCGCTCTAATACTGTAAACACATTTCACCAATCAATTCCTCAGTAGCTCAGTGGTAGAGCAAGTGACTGTTAATCACTTTGTCGGGTGTTCAATCCACCCCTGGGGAGCCATTTTTTAGACTTTATTTTTATTTTGTTTTATGGAATTCGTCTTGAATACGGCCAATCAAAACATGTAATAAATTATCCAGCGTCACGAATCCTACTAAGTTACCCTGACTCGTATAAACAAGCGCAAAATGTGACCTCCCTTCACGAAATTTTCGTAATAAATCTAGAGCAGCTAAACTATGGGATACTTTTGCAACTGGTCGCACATAGGGCTGTAGGCTTTTTATTCCATTTTGTTTGTAAATTGCCGCAAAAAGATCTTTAATATGAATAATTCCTATTATTTCTTCTTTTACGCTATCATAGACAGGATAACGGCTATAACGCTGTTCTTGTATCGTTTGCAAAAGAGATTGAACTGGCTTTTGTATGTCTAATACAACCATTTCTTCTTGTGGACGCATGACTTCTGTCACCCGTAAATCGGCAAATTCAAGAGTTTGTTCTAGAATTTCAGTTTCGTCTTTCGTTAATTCTCCATGTAAATGGCTTGCATGTAAAATAAGTTGAATTTCATTTGTTGAATAAGAATGCTCGTTTTGATGCGTAAAATTTAATTTTGTTAATTTGAGAAGAAAATTTGAACAGGTATTCAATACCCAAATGACAGGAAATATCATCCAGTAAAATACGTATAAAGGAACCGCCGTCCAAACAGAAACGACTTCCGATTGCCGAATGGCTATGGATTTTGGCATTAATTCGCCCACAACAATATGTAGAAATGAAATAATAAAAAAAGCTGTGAAAAAAGAAACAATAGTTATTAATTCTGGAGATGATATGCCAACCAAACTAAATGCTGCTTTTAACAAATTCGCAAAGGCAGGCTCCCCAATCCAACCCAAACCTAAAGAAGCTAATGTAATGCCTAGCTGACAGGCAGATAAATAAATATCTAAATTTTTATGGACTTGTTCTAAAATTAATCCACGAAATCCATACATTTTCTTTATTTCTTGCACACGCGTTTGACGTAATTTAACCATACTAAATTCAGCCGAAACAAAAAATGCATTCAATAATACTAACCCTATTGAAATTAATATATATAAAAAATCAATCATTCTTCCTTAATCCTTCGAATGAAGAGCATTTAAATGTTTTTTAGACATAATGTACTCGCTGAAAGCTAAAAAAATAGTGGATGCAATAAATGTCATATGAATAATAACTTGCCATTTAATTTTTTCAGGATTAACTTCTTTAATATCAATAAAAGTACGGAGAAGATGAATGCTCGAAATTCCTATGAGCGAGCTAGATAATTTGACTTTTATTGTTCCCGGATCGATATGGTCAAGCCAATCGGGCTTGTCTTCATGATCTTGAAGATTTAATTTACTAACAAATGTTGCATACCCACCAATAATAACCATGGCTACAAGGTTTGCAACCATCGTCACATCGACGAGACCAAGAATACCTAAAAGCAATTGTAATTCTGTTGTGACATAGGCATCCCCTATAATGTGAATAAGCTCAACAATAAATTTATATGTGTAAATACTTTGAACAGCGATTAAACCTAAGTATAACGGCGCTTGTAACCAACGGCTTGCGAAAACAATATACTCAATCCCACTTTCGAATTGATATCGGATATTTTTATGGTTCATTTTTTCTCCTATTATATTTTTATTGTTCCAATTAAATTAAGAATTAGATATTTCATTGTCATACAAATTGAATAAAAATTCAAATCAACAACATCTTGATCAAAAGCTCCACGAAATTGATTACCAATAAATTAATTTAATTGATTGAATAAAGTCAAAAAATATGTATAATGGGAATCTTATCTTTGACCACCAAGGAGTGCTCATGAAAAAACATCTATTATTTTTGAATATTTTTAGTGTGTTGTGCAGTTTTGTGACGGGACAGCAAGCTTTTTCTAAGTCCCTGATAGATTGGACAAACCCCGTGACCTTTGTCAACGAGTTTGACGTTCCCATGGTTTTAACCATTTCCCCCACAGACTCTTCAGTAACTAGCCGCTGTGGACATGGAATAACAGAGGTTGTCGTTCCGGCGCACTCTTCAAGTTGCGTATTTGAGTTCAAAACAAAGTCAAAAAATATATTTGACATGCCACACAACAAGGGCAGCATTTTATTTTCCGTTCAAAATGATCCAGACAGCAGTTGTACTTTGAATTATTCCTATAAATATGATGCTGTGAGTTTTTTTAAATCACACTCACAAAATTTTTCTAGTTTAGTCTGTGGTCCTAATTCCAAGCAGCTCTCCGCTAAAGAAGTTGTCATTGAAAACTCAAGATCCCAGGCTCTCGTACGCCCTTTGAGCGGCAGTAGTATGAAATTGGCACAATCCACGGAGAGCTTTTCGCGTGCAGATTGTCATGGTGGCACCAATTGCATTATTGTAGCCCCCGATTTTAACACAACATACCACTACTCTGATGGCAGCTCACTCGAACAAAGCTTGGCCTTGCAGCGCCAATTGGGGCAATATGAGTCCCTTAATTTCATGCAATTTTTGGGCACTCACAATTCTATTATATCTGACAAATACACAACAAGTAACTCAGATTATAATATGAGTCATGGCGATCCAAACCAGTATCTCAGCGTCACAGAGCAGCTCAATTCTGGAATACGTCAACTTGAATATGACCTACTTTGGGATAACAACAATCTCAGAATTTGCCACAACCACGTCTCTTCTTTGTTAAAGCCAGTATTGTGCGCGGACAATGAAAACTTATCCAAACCGATAGATGAGCTAAAAATTTGGGTAGCAGCCCACCCAAATGAATTTGTGTTGTTGTTTCTTGATGTGAATGAAGAGTTGGGTAATCACTCTAACAATTTAAATGAGGCTTTGGCCACATTGGACCCCTATGTGTTAAAATCAAGCGATTTAGGAGTGCCAAATACAGCTTTTCCTGCAAACAGTCTGTCTGCTTATGACGTTATCCATAAGTACAAAAAAAATATTGTTGTTACTATGCAAACTCCTGAAGAAGGCCTCAAAGACAGCCCATACATATTTGGTGGTTTTGCAGGTTCTTCGTCCAAATCTTTGCCACAAAGTGGCGTGGGTAGGTATCTTGATGCCGACAAAAATTCTTTTCCGACAAAGTACGATTTTCTGCAAAGCTTGATGACGGGTGATATGGGGCACAACAACATTTGGAGGCTTTTAGGCAATAGAACTGTGGCTCGCTATGTTGCCAAGGTTGGCGATAGTTCTCCTGGCGATATACAAGAAGCTATTACTGCTGAAGTGATAAGGCAAAGTTTGGCGTACCCAATTAATATCTATAGCATGGACATGTTTGGCTTTACTTGTGGTACATCTTCTTGCGACACCCACCCGACTG
>JAZKEW010000116.1:0-410 GCA_040386785.1 Bdellovibrionota bacterium | reverse complement strand
TTGCTTTTAACTGGAGTTGGCAACGTGGTTATCCGCGCACACACGGCGGCAATTTAGCGCTTATAAACCCAGTCACACACAAGTTTAACAACGAGCCACTACAACCAAATCGACCTTACTCTGTGTTGTGTTATGCAGGCACTGAAAATAAGAGCGCTCCGACAACTTCTACCAAGTGGTTTATGGTGGATACAACTTTCTCAGATACCAGCAAGGCCAGTGAGATTGCCCACCGCCTTTGTCACAATGCAGGTGGAAAGTTTGCTGTACCAACAACTTCCTATTGGATGGATGATGCGTTTGCAGCGCTCAAGACGCAAAATCATATTGTAACCAACTACCAAAGGGTCGGAGAAAACTGGATACCCAATGATGGCAAGTCGTTGCTTGTACCTTGAATCTTATTTGAC
>JAZKEW010000115.1:2735-4840 GCA_040386785.1 Bdellovibrionota bacterium | reverse complement strand
AATTCTACTTCTCCCATTTAATTTCATATTCGGTTAAAAAAATTATAGAACTAACAGATCAGCTAAAAGCAACAAACGGAGGAACAGCAAAATTTCAAATTCAAGATACAAATTTAGGAAAAATAAATTTACAAATTGATATGAAAGACAAAAACTCTATTACAATTTTTATTCAAACAGAACATACTGACGTCAAAAAAAATATTGAAGATAAAATTGATTCCTTAAAACAATCACTCAATTCTCAAAAAATTGAACTCACTGACTTTAAAGTCACAATTTTAGACAAGCCATTGAGCTCACAATCGCAATTTAATAATTCCGGTCAACAAGATCAAAATTCACAATCATTTAACCAAAATGCATTCTTTCAACATAATTTTAAACAAAATACAGGTCATAAAGGCAATGACGGTAATGAACATAATAATACTATGTCGTTGAATGACAACAAAAAATATAAAAACATGCAAAAAAATTCCATTACAAATATTCAACGCGGTGCAAATGGATCTATTCATGTTTCTGCATAATAAATATAGAATTAAATAAGAATTAAACCAAGGAAAAAATAATGTTTATCAGCGAATCAAAAAATCCAGTGAGCTTTCCACAACAAGCTTTTGATGTTTCTGATAAGGAAAAAAATATTGAAAAAGAAGCAGCAGCGATTGATTTTGATAAAATGCTTGTTGAATCAAACTCAATTAAACAAAGCGAATTTGAAAAAGAAAAAAATGCTGTGGTTGGTGGAGAGTACCGTATTGGAGAAACTAAAAATGACAAAGAATTTAGAGAACAGCTGGAAAAAATTACTGGAAAAAAACAAGAAAAATCAAAAAACAAACTCGATCAAAACGACTACCTAACACTTCTTGTTACTCAACTTAAATATCAAGATCCAAGTAAACCAATGGAACACTACGAAATGGCTTCTCAAATGGCACAATTTAATACCGTTGAACAACTTGTTGGTGTCAATAAATCATTGACAAATATGGGGAAAGCACAAACTGAAGCTAAATCTGACAAACTATCACAATATTTAGATAAATATATTGAAGTTCAGGGAAATAATTTAAAGTTAAATCCAAATAATACAACATCCATTGCACGCTTCACGCTACCTTCGCAATCATCTGGAGTTTCCGTCGAAATTAAAGATTTTCAAGGAAAAGTCATTCGTTCAATTGCCCTTGGAGAAATGCAGTCTGGATCACATGAAGTTCATTGGGATGGGAAAACCGCACAAAATGAAAAAGCAGCAGCGGGTGACTATTCATTTTCTATCATTGCTTCCACTGACGACGGAAAACCAGTGACAGCAAAGACATCTTATTTAGCAAAAGTGAATGGAGTGACAGATATTTCAGGAGGCGGAAAGCTTGATACGACGGCCGGCATAATAGAGCCAGAAAAAATTATTTCCATACGTAATTACGAACCTTCAACTCCACCATTAAGTAACGTCAATATAACAAACGAAAAAGACAAATTAAAGACACAAAAAGTTGTTCAGGACAAAGGAGAAATTCATGGGATCAATTAATAATACACTGTACACAGCAATCAGTGGACTAGAAACAAACTCCGAAGGAATGAACGTTATATCCAATAACATTGCCAACGCAAACACGAAGTCGTTTAAAGGGGACAGAGCCGAGTTTGAAGATTTATTATCTATTTCTTTAGGTGATAATTCACAAATTGGTCGTGGTTCACGTTTAAGAAACGTGCAAACTTTATTTAACCAGGGGGCAATTTCAAACACTGGACAAATTACCGACCTTGCCATTCAGGGAGATGGTTTTTTTGTTGTCAAAAGTGATCAAGCTGAAGTAAAAGAAAGCAACGGACTTGTTTATACAAGGCAAGGAAGTTTTCGCTTTGACTCCGATGGAAAATTGACCGATCCATTGGGAGGTCGTGTTCAAGGCTACATGACTGATGAAAATAACCCAAATAAGCTTTCTCCAAAACTAAGTGACTTACAAATCACCTCAAATAATATTCCTCCACGTGAAACAAAACTCGTAAATATTGTTGCGAACTTAGATGTGCGTGAAAAACCACCCGTCGATGCATTTGATCCTGCTCGTGCAAGT
>JAZKEW010000115.1:0-2725 GCA_040386785.1 Bdellovibrionota bacterium | reverse complement strand
CAAGTGAAACTTCCAATTTTGTAACTTCAGTGTCAATTTTTGATAATTTTGGCTCTGGTAGACAAGCATATGTGTATTTTTCAAGAACACCTGACAACAGCAAAAACGAATGGGAATGGCATGCCCTTGTCGATGGAACAGAAGTATCGACAACACCAGCAAAAGATGAAAAAGGAAAAATAATTCCTGCACAAATTGCTCAAGGAAAAATTGAATTTGATGCTCAAGGAAATCCAGTATTGCCCTTTTTTACAAAAGGTGGCGAAGCTGTGCAAGCAGATATTTCAGGAAAATCAGATGCGGTTGACGTTCAATTTACGAATGGTTCAAAACCACAAAAAATTCAATTTAATTTTGGCCCTAGTGTAGGTGAAGACGGAAAAATTGGCGCACAAGGGTCCACAAGTATTGCCGCAAAATCGGGGGTTTCATTCCACTCTCAAAACGGATTTGAAGCTGGATATTTAAAAACAATTAAATTTGATATGGATGGAAGCATTCGTGGCATATATACCAATGGACTGGAAAGAAAACTAGGGATTGTTGCTCTTGCCTCATTTGCAAATAATAATGGTTTACAAAAAATGGGCCGAAACAATTACGCCTACACACCAAGAGCAGGTGAACCTCATATTGGCGCGCCACAAAGTGGCTCGCGAGGGAGTATTTATTCATCGAGTCTTGAGGAATCTAATGTGGATTTAGCTCAACAATTCGTGGATATGATTGTCACACAAAGAGGCTTTCAAGCCAACTCGAAGTCGGTGACAACTACAGATACAATGCTAGAAGAAGTCATCAATTTAAAACGATAATTCTTTTCTAATCGTTTTCAGTGATCTCTAAGTCGACTCGTGATATCAATGAACGACGTTAGTCAAGAAGTTGGTATTTTGAGGATACAAGTTACACATATGACAAAGAATTTCTCCTATCAAAGCAATATTTCTGCATTTGCACAAATCTTTCTACAAGTATTTCTTATCTTTTTAACGTCAATCGGCTTTTTTTATTTCTTTTCCAGCATCAATCAGTTCAATTTTGTATTTTACGTTCTCTCTATTATTTTTATTGGAACACGCATGCGTGCCCTCGGCAATATGATGCACGAATGCTCGCACTTTAGCTTTGTTCAAAATAAAAAATGGAATATTTTTTTTGGCCGTTTAATTTCTATTTTTGACCTTTCATCATTTCGTGAATATCAAATAAGTCACAAAATGCACCACAAATACCTTGGGGTTGCTGGAAAAGACATTGACTTTGATAAATACTTGCAACTTGTTAAGCCGTATCAGGATAAAAAAATATTTCATAATTCATTTGTATTATTTATGTTTATTGTTTTTAATCCGCTGAATTGGATTTATTATGTTCGAACAAATTTAATGATTAAAGAAAAAAATAAATTAATATTTATCCTAATAATAGGAATTTTTCTATTTCTGCACCCTTACAAAGTACTGACATTTTTTTTAGTTCCTTATTTTACTTCATATCAAGCAATGAAAATAGCGTCCGACTTCCTCGACCATCATAAAGTCTATTTTAATAAGGAAATTTTTTTCAAAACTCGAAACCATTGTTTTAAAAACAAAATCCTTAATTTAATTTTTTTTCCAAGGAATGATGCTTATCATTTAGTTCACCATATGCACCCTAATACACCTGTTGGTGAGTTGGATAAAATTCACACACTTCTTCTTGCAAACAATACAACATATAGTCGTCGTAAACACGACCTGTTTTAAGGACAAAATGCTCAAACTAAGCCTCATTATTTTTTTTAACTTACTTTTTTTACCTTTATATATGTCCTTTTTCATCATAGGTTTTTTTGTCACGTTTGTCCCTTTGTTTCCCATTGTTACCGCTCATAAAAATGCCAAAGAACGCCTAGAGTTAACTGGGCTAAAAAACCGCATATTTGTCGCAACTATTTTTTTAAATTATGTTTTTTATTTATTTGAAATCGTTTTCTTCTCTCCGTTACGATTACGGTTTGCACCTTTGCCTCCAAATTTTGTGCTAGAAGATTTTTTAAAAGAAGTCAGAGCCTCCTATCCGGAAAAAACACCACAGGGTTTTACTTTTCTTGCTGCCCATGTTGCGAATTTAGAATATCAAACGGTTCCACTTATAAGGGCATTTGAAACAATGCGCCAAGAAAAAATTCTTATTATTGCTAAACATGCTCCACTAAAAGTGATAGACAAAATATTGATTTGGCACAGGTTGAGGCCCGGATTAGGAATGATTTGGAAAGATAAAAATTTATTTGCAACTATGAATGATTCTATAGATAAGGGTTGTTCATTGTGTTTAATTGCCGATCAAAAACCCAAAAAAAATGGAGTTTTTATTCGTTTTTTTGGTAAATTCGCTGCTTTCCCCACAGCTGGAGTTAAATTTTGCGCAGAAAAAAAATCTATTTTTATTTATGTATTCGCCCATAGAATTATTCCTGGCTGGGTTAATATATCTTTTGAATGCGGAAAAAATCTGCACCTTGCACAAAAAACAACTCAAGCAAATTCCACTTATTCATCTACCCAACACTTAATTTTGGGAGAAATTTATCCAAACACTACAATTGATGAAAAAGAAGAAATGGCACAAAAAGAATTAGCTTATTATACAAGTTGGCTTGAAAATAATATAAAAAAATACCCAACACAGTGGTGTTGGGATTATGGAAAGTGGTCGCGGGAGCCAAGTTAAATAA
>JAZKEW010000114.1:4146-16991 GCA_040386785.1 Bdellovibrionota bacterium | reverse complement strand
AGGAAATACATGCTTTGGTGTCTTAAATTTTTCGAATTCTCGTCCATGGCAGTGGGCAACCACATGGACATTTGGATACAGTTTATAGGCGAGAGCGTGTAACAAAGTTTCATCACTTGGTTTTGGAGACATAACAGAAAGAGGCTTGCCTTCAAGGTTAACTCTTACAAAACGGGATGGGTTTAAATCGCGTTTGTGAATGCCTGATTTTGAAATTAGAAAAGAGTCTTCGTTGGTGCGTAGGCTAAAATTACTGCTTGTAGCAGGAATAGCATGCATTCCATCTAAAAAATTTGCGAGGTGGCACAATTTATTTAATTTCTGCACTTCATAACGGGATAATAAAAACTGTGAGGCGTCACGGCGGTACTTTTTAAATTGTGTCATAAATTTCTCTCAAAAATATTTTTTAAATTCAGCAATATTTTCACTTATGTTTTTCCCACCAGAGAAAATGCCTGTACCTGCATTTAAAACAAAATCAGCACCAAAATCTTCCATAGCCAAAGGGGCATGTTCTGGTTTAATTCCAGCACTTGGTACGGGTGTCATTGCTTTAAAGTTTGTATTTTTCGTATTTAAGCACTGTTTTGCAATATCAAGAGCTATGGGTTTAGGGAGTCCAAGTTTTCCGTAGGGGCTTGGAAACAAACTAAAATCAGCTCCCGCAGCCCGAGTGAATTGCGCTAAAGTAACGCGCGGATGAATGGTGCATTGTGCATTTTCAAAACCAAATGCGCCGACAAGAGCTGGATGTGAAAAAAGTGGTAAATTGGTTGTTTTTCGAATATTTTGCAGTACATCAAGTCCACAAATCCAGCTATTAATTAAAAACCCGTCGGCACCAGCTTGTTCGCATTTTTTAACAAGGTCTAAATAATTATTTCCTGAAATTTGTAAGTGTACTGCATACAATGTATTTAAATTTTTTGCTTGTTTTGCTTTTGCAACAAGGGCAACGCGTTTTAAAATTTCATTTTCGTCGGAATCAAATCGAATTTCATCATCTTTTAGCAAGTGAATTCCAGCTTGTGCTGCTTCAACATATAAGTCACGTATTTTTTCAGCACTCATTGCTACATTTGGTTTTAAAATTCCCATAAGAAGAGGAGATTTTGAATTTATATGCAATAATTTTCGTATGTCTTCTAAGGAGTTTTTAGGACCACTTAAGTTACAATTTTTTGAAAACTCGACGGAGCTTAATTGAATTCCTGGGTAAAAACTCATTTTACCAAACAGCAAAGTTAAAAGCCAAGACAAATTGCCTTGCCACAAATTATAAGGAAATGCGATTGTCGCTTCAAAATAATTTTCATGCGATTCGTATTTTATTACTTTAGCAACTTTGTTTTTTAATATACTTTCACTTACATGTGTGGTTTCCCACGCTCCCAATGATTGTCCAATTGCAATTTCTTCTATGATAGATTCATTGTATTTAGAGGAATCAATTGTATACGTAGCAAAGGCATGAGGCTCTTCAGCGGAATATTCAAGAATATTTTTATTTTTAATAAATTTATACTGAGTCATTTAGTTGAAACTCTCCGTGATTATTTTTAGTTTTTACTCCGTGTTCTGTAATAATTCCTGTAATTAAACTAGCAGGAGTGATGTCAAAAGATGGGTTCCACACATCAATTCCGCTGGCTGCAATTTGAATATTTTGAATATGAGTTACTTCTTGTTTTGGACGTTCTTCAATATGAATTTCTTCTCCTGATTTTATTTTGAAATCAATAGAGGTGGTTGGTGCTGCGACGTAAAAAGGAATATTGTGGTATGCAGCAGCAACAGCAATTTGATAGGTGCCTATTTTATTTGCGGTGTCTCCGTTGGAGGCAACTCTATCAGCGCCAACAAGCACGGCATCAATTTTTTTTGTCTTCATTAAAAAAGAAACCATGGAATCGGTAATTAATGTGGAAGGTATTTTTTCATACACAAGTTCAAATGCGGTTAAGCGAGCTCCTTGATTATAGGGACGAGTTTCTGTGGCGTAAACGTGATTTAATTTATTTTGTGCGTATAAACTACGGACAACTCCGAGGGCTGTTCCATACCCTGCTGTTGCAAGACTTCCTGTGTTGCAATGGGTTAAAACATTCAAATTGTGTAATTTATTTTGTAAAATAAATTTAGCTCCGAAATCGCCAATCAATTTATTTGTTTGAATATCGTCGGAATATATTTTTTCCGCAAAAGAAATAATATGATTTTTAAATTCATTTGCATTATCAGTGGTTGGTTTTTCAAATAAATTTTTAATATCTTCTGCCATTTTAAACAGGTTAACCGCAGTAGGGCGGCTTTCGCATAAAAAATTAAGCTTTGAAAAAACAAACTGCTGCAACTCTTTTTGTGAATTAAAATTGATTTGCTTTAACTCACAGGCAAGAGCTAAAGCTGCCGCAATGGCAATGGCGGGAGCTCCGCGTACTTTCATGCTACGAATGGCGTGGAAGGTAAGCTCACAGGAGCTGCAATCTTCAAATTCAAATTGTTGAGGTAAAAGAAGTTGATTTAATAATTCTAACTTTGAATTATTGTAACGAATTGCTTGCAAGGAAGACATTTTAACTCCAGTATTTTCCATAGAATAAATCTAAATTTCTTTTTGTTTCCGGTGGAATTAGGGAGGCGTTGGTCATAATAGCGTGTTGAGCAGCGTTAAAAATAGGGTTATTTGTTTCTTCTGGTAACATTTGATGAACTGCCAAAGCCACTTTTTTAGAAGTTTCCACATTGTTTTTCAACACAGCCATGACCATTTCAACTGTGACAGGTTCGGCTTCAACGCGCCAGCTATCGTAATCGGTGACGAAAGCTAATGTTGCATAAGCTATTTCAGCTTCTCTTGCTAAAATAGCCTCAGGAACAGCAGTCATGCCAACAATATCAGCACCTAAATTCTTATACATGATACTTTCTGCGCGAGTGTTAAAACGTGGACCGCGTATGGTGACCACAGTTTTTTCGTCGTGGAATAAAATTTTTTCTTTTTCGAGAGATTTTTTTAATACGTCTTGTAGTTGTGGACAAAAAGGGTCGGCAAAGCTGACGTGGCCAACAACTCCTTCTCCAAAAAAGGATTCTTTTCTTCCGTTGGTCATATCTAGAATTTGGCTAGGAATAACTGCTGAGCCTGGAGCGAGTTCTTGTTGCAAACTACCAACAGCGCTAATGCTTAAAATATGTGTGATCCCAATTTTTTTTAACGCGTAAATATTTGCTTTATTGTTTACTTCTGAAGGTAAAAACTTATGTCCTTTACCGTGTCTTGGTAAAAATGCCACCGGCTTAGAATTCATTTCACCCAGAATAATTTTGTCTGAGGGGTTGCCAAATGGAGTGCATATTTCTTCTTCGCGTAAATTCGTAATACCAGGCATATCATATAAGCCAGAACCGCCAATAAATGCTAGAAACGTTTTTTTCATAATTTTTTGCCTAAATTAAATTTTTTAATTCTAAAGGATAATGCAATACAATATCAGCTTTTAAATTCGTGAGTTCTTTTAAATATCCCCATGCACACCAAACTGATTTCACTCCAAAAGCCTGTGCTGTTTTGACGTCACCTTCACTATCCCCAATCATAAAAATATTTTCTTTGTCATGAAAAGCTAATTTTTCAGTGGCTATTTGCAATGGCAAAGGGCTTGGCTTGCATTCTGCACAACTATCTCCACCCATGACGTCACTAATATAGTTTGAAAGGTTTAATTTTTTTAATAACTCTCTTGAAATTTTTTCGGGCTTATTTGTCACAACGACGATTTTACCATTTTGCGACAAAAATTTTAACGCTTCAGGAATTCCTTCGTAACATTTTGTGTGCACACAAACATTGTTAAAGTAACATTGTTCGTATTCATTTTTGACAACATGATAGTTGGTAGGATTTTTTTCTATATAATCAAAAAAGCAATTTTTATAAAGTTCGTCCATACCTTTGTTAACAAATTTTTCTACAAATTCTATTTCAAATTCAGGTAGAAAAAGTTTTTTTCTCACTAAATTAACACAAAGGCTCATGTCTTGTTTGGAGTCTTCAATAGTGCCGTCGAGGTCAATAAAATAAAGTTTCATGTTTTTAACGACGCTAAATGTTCAATGCTTCCTTTACCATCGCCGTGCTCAGTCACACTTCGTTCACCGGTTGCGCTGCCTTTAAAAGCGGTAAATGGACTGCCATTGTGAGAAATAACGGAATGTTTAAGTCCAGCTGGAATAATCACAACATCTCCAGCTTCAACTGTAATTGGCATGCCGTCAAAGTGGAATGTGGTACAGCCCTTTATTGCCGCTCTAATTTCTTCGTAGTCGTGGGAATGGGAGCTGCGTTTAAACCAACCAGGTATGGTTTGGAGATCATAGGCAGTGTAACCAAATTTCTTCATTTCTTCTTTTACAAGTTCTTCTGTTGGTTCTACTTCATAGGACCATTTGTATACTTTAACACCGTTTGGAAACATGTTGAACCCCTCCATTTGACATGGTTTGTGGAGAACGAAGCTTAGAATAACTTGTAAGGGCTATCAACTGTTAAATTTAATATTTTTGCTTAGTTTTTATGGAGGCTAGGTTGCGCAATTTTTATAAAGCAGGTTCTTTGTGTGTTTTGGGAAGTCTTACAATAAATTGTGTGTTTTCTGACTTTTCATTATAGAAAAACTCTCCACCGTGCGACTCAGTAATCCCTTTTGTAATGGAAAGTCCTAGGCCTAGGCCTTTTCCCGTTTCCTTGGTCGTATAAAATGGCTCCATAAGATGAGAAAGAATTTTCTTGTCACGAATGCCGAAACCAGAATCTGTAACGTGGATTTCAATCATATGATTTTCTTCAATAGCTTCAATTTTGATCCATTTATCTTCATTATTTGCAATGGCATCAATACCATTTGAAATAAGATTCACAATACACTGACAAATTTGTGTTGATCTACAATCAAGTTCTATATCTTTTGACACATTTAGAGTTATTTCCACCTCATTTTCAGAAATTTTTTTCTCAATTATCTCTAAGCTTTCTTGAATAATAATATGAACTTTTGCCTTAAAAAATTGGTCTTGATCTGTGTTACGAGAAAGATTTTTTAGTCCATTTATTATTTTTGAAATTCTGTCTGTTGTTTGGCAAATGTCATTTAGGTAACGCTTCGATTTATCCAGATCAATGTCTTTGTTTTCCAGCATATTGAGAACTAAATGAGATTTGCCATGAATAATAGCAAGGGGATTATTAATTTCATGCGCAATTCCTGCGGCCATTTCAACAAGGGATGCTAGTTTGCTCGTTTGTACGAGGCGTTCAGTAGATGAATTAATTTTAGCAGCGTATTTATGAATTTCTTCATTTAATGTTTTAATTCTTTCATTCTGGCGGTTTGTTGTTAAGTAAGAAACGACAAGCTTTGCAAGCGCTTTTAATCCAGATATTTGTTCTTGCAATAGTTCTCGTGGTTCATTGTCAACAACGCAAAGCGTTCCAATGCTATAGCCAGATTGAGTTGTTAGCGGAACTCCTGCATAAAAAATAACTTTCAGATCGCCAGTCACTGCAGGATTGTCCTTAAACCGTATATCTTTGCTTGCATCTTCGACAATAAAAATTTCTTTTTCATGAATGGCGTGTCCACAAAAAGAAATATTTCTCGGCGTTTCATCAATATCTATTCCCACTTTCGCTTTAAACCACTGCCTGTTTTTATCTAACAGAGAGATAAGCGAGATTGGGGTTTGACACATGGTAGAGGCAATTTTAGTTATTTCATCTAGTACAGGATCGGGAGATGAGTCTAGAACATTCAAGTCTAGCAACGCTTTCAACCGACACATCTCGTCGGCGTGAATAGGGGCCTCTATCATACCTTAACTTTCTTAACAGATTTTAAAGCACTAAATCTTCTAGCTCAGCGAGACGTAAATCCTCTTCTGAGACGGGTTCATTGAGTTCAATATCGGTTAGATTGATTGATTCAAGGCTTAAGTCAATATCGTCCATCATACGAACCTCCCAGTTGTGATATCAGTTCCTATCGGAAAATGGTTTGTAAAATTAAAGAAACAAATGGCTATGAACTAGGATAAATGTTTTTAGTCATGGAGGTGGTAGGAAAATTTTTCTCTGGGGCAAAATAGGGAATGGGAAAGAATTGCCTATTTCATAAAGACAAAACAGAGCCTGTAAAAATTTCAGCAAAGGCGAGATCAACTTCAGTCACGCCATATTTTGGTTGATGTGTGCAAAGCTCTATTTTTAAGGAGGAAAAATTTTCCAAAGTAAAAGTAGTATGGTGATTTGCAGCCTTCTGCATTTCATTTAGCAAATGAACAGCTTTTAAAGCGATATCTGAATTTTGAAAATGAAATATTGCGTGGATGTAGTTTCCTTGCTCTCGTTTGCCAAGTTTCCATTCAATATTTCTGCACTTGGAATTTAATTTTGTTAATTCTTCGTTGACGTTAACAGCAAGCTCTCTCGAACTATTTTTAATTCTATCAATGACAATTTTCATAACAAATTCCTCTGGCACAAAGGAAAAATTTTCCCTCGTGAAATTTAAAAAAATATCCCGATACAGTATGCAAAACTGTGAGAGAAAAATCAAGATGATGACCTCCGTGCTTTACTTTTTTATCAACTATATTGGCTATTTTATAGGTGCGTTGATTCAAATTGTATTTATTCTATTGCCAGTAACTTTGAAAAATTGGGAGGATGATTTTATAAATAGTCTGAGTTATATCGCATTTCAAATTTTTGTAGCGGGACTTATTTTTATTATTTCTCCCTGGGTTTTGGAGGTAGAACAAGTTTCTTTGTGGACACAAACTTTTCTTGTGGTAGGGACCGCTTTTATTGCTTCGTTTAGAACCATTAGAATAATTCCATTTGAGTTTGCTGATCCTGTCAAACGGACTGCAAGGATAGCCGAGAGCCTCATTTTTGATAAATTCTACACGGATGAAAGACGCGATGTCTTAGAATCCTTCGATTTCCAGAAGTGCGATGGTTTACTCCGATACAACGCCCTGAGAGAAAAACTTATCCGCTTAAAAAACGCAAAAGAAGAGGATGATGAAGATGATGAAGGCTGATTTCAAAAGCATACCAAATAAATAAACAGGTTCTGAACCTCATTAAATTTTGAAATTTGTACAAAAGAATATTGCATTTTTTTTTGAATGTTTGTATCAATGCCCTTCACAGGGGCAATATTGTCTTTACATATGCTCCTAAATATGCTTGCTTACTCTTGCATGATTTTTCGTGTGTTATTTATTGCCCATTATTGGAGGATTACACCGTGGCAAAGGAAAAATTTGAGCGCTCAAAGCCTCATATGAATATTGGTACCATTGGTCACGTCGACCACGGTAAGACCACACTTACAGCTGCTATTTCTGCAGTTCTTTCAAAGCTTCAAGGCAAAACTGCCACTCGCTTTGATGAAATTGATAAAGCGCCAGAAGAAAAAGCACGTGGTATTACCATCAATGCTTCTCACATTGAATATGAAACAGCGAACCGTCACTACGCTCACGTGGACTGTCCAGGACACGCGGACTACGTGAAGAACATGATTACCGGTGCCGCTCAAATGGACGGAGCAATCCTAGTTTGTGCTGCAACTGATGGTCCTATGCCTCAAACTCGCGAGCACATCTTGCTTGCTCGTCAGGTGAACGTTCCCTACGTTGTTGTGTTTCTAAACAAATGCGACATCGCCGATCCTGAATTAACTGACCTTGTTGAAATGGAGATTCGTGAGCTTTTAACTAAGTACAGTTTCCCAGGTGAAACAACTCCAGTTATTCGTGGTTCCGCACTTGCCGCTTTGCAAAACCCAACTGATGCCACTGCGACAAAGTGTATTGTTGAGCTTATGGAAAGTGTTGACACCTTTATTTTGGAACCAGCGCGTCCAATCGACAAACCATTTTTAATGCCAATTGAAGATGTTTTCTCTATTTCCGGTCGTGGTACTGTTTGTACTGGTCGTATCGAACAAGGTATTTGCCGAGTTGGTGAAGAACTTGAAATCGTAGGTATTCGCCCAACTTCAAAAACAATTTGTACTGGCGTTGAAATGTTCCGTAAGGTTCTTGATCAAGGTCAAGCTGGTGATAACGTCGGTGTTCTTCTTCGTGGTACAAAACGTGAAGATGTTGAACGCGGACAAGTTCTTGCAAAGCCTGGATCCATTAAACCATTCAAGAAATTCACAGCGCAAATTTACGTTTTGAATAAAGATGAAGGCGGACGCCACAAACCTTTCTTTAAAGGTTACCGTCCTCAGTTCTATTTCCGTACTACAGACGTTACTGGTGTCGTTGATTTACCAGAAAGCGTTGAAATGGTTGTTCCTGGCGACAACGTCGAAATTACAGTTGAACTCATTAGCCCTGTTGCTATGGAACCAGGACTTCGTTTCGCAATTCGCGAAGGTGGTCGTACTGTTGGTTCTGGAGCAGTTGGTAAATGCCTTGAGTAATTTATTTTAAGTTTGTTGAAATAAATGTTAAGAAACCCCTGAGAGTATTCTTGGGGGTTTTTTTATTGATGACGAAAAATAAATCTAATAATAAAAATGAAGCAGCGCCGAATAGTGTCAATTTAATCACACCTACTGGTTATAAAATATTGATGGATGAATTAATTCAACTTAGTAAGGTGGAGCGCCCACAAGTTGTGCAAGAAGTTTCCGCTGCGGCAAAACAGGGAGATCGTTCTGAAAATGCGGAATACCAATATGGAAAAAGAAGACTCCGCGAAATTGACAGACGAGTTCGTTTTTTAGACAAGCGACTTTCCATTGCTCGCATTATTAATCCACAAGATCAAAAAGGGAATAAAATTCTTTTTGGTGCGACTGTTACTTTAGAAAATGCAGAAGGAAAAAAATTTATTTATCAAATTGTTGGTGAAGATGAATCGAATCTTGCGAGTAAAAAAATTAGTTGGAAATCGCCTTTGGGGCATGCATTATTAAATAAAATGCCTGGGGATATTGTTGTCATTGAAGCTCCTGCGGGAACGCGGGAATTTGAAGTTGTTTCATTTCAGTTTTAAGAATGCAGGTAAATTATGAACAAGGAATTAAAAGTTTCACCGTCTATTGCAGCAGGTAATTTAATGCGGCTAGAAGATGAAGTGCGAAAGCTTGAAGCGAGTGGAGCTGACAGCATACATTTTGATGTCATGGACGGTCATTTTGTTCCTTTATTAACAATAGGCGTTCCATTTATTGAGCAAATGCGTAAGTTAACGCAAATGCATCTTGATGTACATATTATGGTTACAAACCCCGACCAGGTCTTTCTCGACTATTTAAACGCAGGAGCAGACACTCTATCTTTTCATATTGAGTGTGCGGCTCATGCTCATAGAATTTGTGCAAAAATTAAAGAGGCGAACAAAAGGGTAGGGATTGCTTTAAACCCTTCTACCCATTGGAAAGATATTGAATATCTTTTAACGGAACTTGATCAAGTGACTATTATGACCGTGAACCCTGGTTTTTCGCGACAGGCTCATCTATCCTTTGTCCATAAAAAAATAATGGAATTATCTCAGTATAGAAAGCAAAATAATTTAAATTTTGAAATACAAGTCGATGGCGGGGTTACCCACGAAAATTCTGGACTTTTGCAAAATTTAGGTGCCAATATTGTTGTGGCTGGCGGTGCTGTTTTTAATTATCCCAACTATAAAGAGGCTATACAAAGGATAAAAAATGTTTCCTCAAATTGAAAATGACTTAAAAGAATTAGAGAATAAATTTGTAAATTATTTACTCACTCCAAATAAACCGACAAATCAAATATTAGAGCATATTTTTTCTTCTGGGGGAAAAAGAATTCGTCCGGCCTTATTTTTATTATGCTGCCAAATATTAAATTATGATGGAGAATTCAAATTCCCAATTGCTGCTGTGTGTGAATATATTCATACAGCAAGTTTATTGCATGATGATGTTATTGATAATTCTACACTACGTCGAAATAAACCAACAGTAAATTCTGTGTGGGGAGATGAAACAGCAGTTTTATCTGGAGATCTTATTTATTCTACAGCATGTCGTTTAATGGTAAAAACGCGTAATTTAGAACTCATTGACTGTTTTGCAGAGTGTATTCGTTATATGAGTGAAAGCGAATTGTATCAACTAGAATTGTTGTGGAATTCGAGTGTAACGAGTGCACAGTATGAAAAAGTTGTGCATGGAAAAACTGCATATTTATTTGAAGCAAGTTGCAAAACTCCTGCATTACTTAAAAATAGTTCTATTGAAGTTTGTACTCTTTTGAGTGAATTCGGGAAAAATTTAGGATTTGCCTTTCAAATTGCAGATGACTGTCTCGATTATTCTGGAGAACAAAATGTTGTTGGAAAGCCTGTTGCTACCGACTTACTTGAAGGAAAAATAACCCTCCCTCTTATTTTTGCACTGCAAAAAAATAATGAGAAATTAAATTTTATTGTTCATAAAATTTTTGAAACAGGAGAAGCTATAAAAGAAGAAAAAGAAGCTCTTGTTTATTTGGTGAATGCAACGGGTGGCTTACAAGCTGCAATAAATAAAGCGGAAGAATATTCTTTTGCAGCACGTAAAAATTTAGAGCAATTGGAAAAATTTTTAGGGCCCTCAATAAATAGACAAGCCGTCAATACTTTAAGTGAAATCACTTTCTTTGCTCTGAAACGAAAGATGTAAAATATGCAAAAATTTTCTATAACAAAACATCAGCTAAAAAATGGCTTAACGGTATTATATTGCCATACTCCGAACACGGTTTCATTTGAACTTGCAATTCATATCAATACGGGTGCGCGTGATGAGTGCGAAAAAAACACGGGTATTTCACACTTTCTTGAGCATATGATGTTTCGCGGCTCTCAAAAATATCCAAATTCTCGACTTCTTGCACGAGCTATGGAAAGTTTTGGTGGAGAGACCAATGCCATGACAGGCATTGAAAACACAAATTATTGGATAAAAGGCAGTGCAGAAAAAACTATTGAGGCTATCGAGTGTTTTGCTGATTTCTTTTTACATCCAAACTATGCGGATCTCGATATAGAACGGAATGTTATTTTGCAAGAAATGGCTTCAGACTTTAATGAAGAAGGTCTGAGCATTGATACAGAATCCCTTGGCATGCAAACTTTATTTTCAGACCATCCACTTGGTAGCCCTATCATAGGGAGCGAAGATTCTGTGAAAAATATAACCGTAAAAAATTTGCAAGAAAAAAGAAATTTTTTTTACATTCCCTCTAATTGTATTTTAACAATTCACACCGCCACAGCCGAAGATATTGTTTTAAATGCTATTGAAAAAACCTTTGCTCATCCTTGGACGCATGCAAATAATACACTTGCAGATAGAGTAAATGCTTTGGCAAGTCTTCCTGATCGTGTGACTCTACATAAAGCACAAAATGCTTTGTGCTTGCAAAATAACCCTGATAATCAATTTGCATTAAAATTAATTTTTCCAACCATAGGAAATTTATCGAAAGATATTATTTCAATCACTTTTTTGCAACGAATTTTAGACGATGGAATTTGTACTCGTTTGCCAGCAAATATTCGTGAAAAGTATGGTTTAGTTTATGATATTTCTTGTGATACACAGTTTTTTCAAGAAGTGGGTACTTTTAGTGTTGATGCCACAGTTTCCGAAGAATATCTTACTGAATTACTCGAAAAACTTGGTCAAGAAATGCGTTCAATACTCACAGAAAAACCTTCCATTGAAGAAGTGGAGCATATTAAATTTCGATACTTGTTTGATTTACAACAAATTTTAGAAACTCCAGCACGCCTTTTAAACAGAAAAGTGACTGAGCATTTCATGAAATCGGAGCTTTCTATTGAAGAAGAAATTGAGTTTGTAAAATCAATTCAAGGTGAGAGTCTTTTGCAAACGGCAAAAACTATTTTTGGCGCAGGGCGTAGAGCTTTTGTGCTAGTTGGCCCTAAAGCTCGAAAAAAGAGAGAACTTGTCGAGAAGTTTTTGTCTAATTTTGATTGAAGTTATTGAATGTTGATTTCTTTAATCAATAAACACAATAGGGGCTTTTTTTCCGTTGTGTTGAGCAATTTGTGCAATTGTTTCTAGGGTTAAATTTCCGGCCCCCTTGATTATTTTAGATGCCATAGAAAGACTAAGGCTATTTTCTTTTGCGAAAGCTCTGAAACCGAGGTTTTTTTCTACCATTAAATGGGCTGCAAATTTCGAAACATCTTCTTGAAGCATTTTAAGCACAAGCATTTCTTCATCAGCTTCTTTATCGGTGGCCTTAATTTCTTCTTCTGAAAGATAATTTAAAAAAATATCATCAACTTTTTTGCCCAGATATGGGAAGACCAAGATCTTTACCTTGTGTTTGTAATATACGCACAAGTTTCCTGATCTTTTTAATATCGTTTTTTCGCTGGTCGCCCTGGCTTTGGTGCGTTTCTTTTCTTTAAGTTGATCCAAAAACTCAGTAAGAACATCTTTTTTACCATCCTGGTAAGCTTCAACGTTTATTTCCGCCACTTGGTCTGTCTCCGTGTTTATCGGAATAGATGATTCTTTATAAAGAATCATTTTGTCAAGAAAATATTCACAATTTTACAACACCTTGAGTCCAGCTTGTAATTTTGTACCACTCGTCATTGCTAAAGTAGCTCTGGAGCACTTTTGTAGCTGCTTTCCATTTTTGTGAAGAGATGTTTCCATCCACATCGCGGATTTGGAACATAAGGAGGCTGTCATCTATCGCCCTATCTTCCTTTTTAAACAAAAAAAATGGCCCGTTGTCGTTGTCACTCATACACATGG
>JAZKEW010000114.1:2687-4136 GCA_040386785.1 Bdellovibrionota bacterium | reverse complement strand
TTCACCTTTATCGTTAATTGTTCCTATGTATGTTCTTCCGTCAGGTAGCGTTAGTTCGTAATGTTCTTTTGAACTAATGTCGTAATTATTATCAATAGTCCCTTTGCAAATAGAGGTTTTATTTGGAAAAGTGATTTTAGAATAACTTTTACCAGGCTTTCCCTTTTCTGTGATCTCGCCCTTGTATGTTTTTCCATGTGGAAAAAAGAGTTCATGTTCTTTAGTAAAATCAACATATCCATTTTCATTAAAAGCTCCTGATTTAATAAAGCGTCCATCATGTCCAAGAATTAATTTTCCATCAACTGGGACTCCTTTGTTGTTAAAAGTTCCGTTGTATAAATACCCACTTGCAAGAATTAAGTCTCCCTGACTAGGGTTTCCGTTTGCATTAATGCGTCCTTTATACCTATTTCCGTTTTGAAAAATTCCTTGTATGATTTCTGTCGTAGGCGTTCCTGTCCTATCAATGGGGGTTTGGTATATTGCTAGGTTGTTTGAATACTTGAGTTTTGCGTTGGTAGGTAATGGGTTATAGTTATTTCCTCGATGCGAGATTCTAAAATTCCCTGTGATAATTTTTTGAGTTGTTTTTTGTACTCCATACCCAGCATAATGTCCTTGTGAATCACATGATCCCATATGAATAAGGGTTGCTGTTTGTACTAAAATAAACCTTTGTTTTGAACCAAATAGCGTCGTATTTCCTTGTTGTTGTGTTTGAATTAAACTTGAAGCTTTTAATAAATCTTGAAACTCAGAAACATTTTTGCGGTCTTTATTTTTTCCAACAATGATGGAGAGGTCTTGTAAATTAATAAGTTGGAGTTCTTCAAGAAAAAAAGAAGAAAAACCATTCGATTGTTTTCCGGAATTTTTCGATTCCGTCACCATTTTGTGACATATTTTTTGAAGCGTAGTTGTTTTTGAATTGATAGCCCCTCGATGAGAATTATTTGTTAAATTATCAGAGTGAATATCTGCTATGAAAAACATAGTTATGATATTTTTAACCTGATTTTTTAATGCTTGACTCACGTCTTCTAAAGAAAATTCACTCAAATTTTCATTTTCAGAAAAATTTGAGTTTTCTAATTTATCTCTTTGCTCTAGGAAATAAAAAGTTGTGAGCAAATTGTTGTGAAATAAATTCATTTTCTGTTGAAAATCTTGGCCGCTTTGAGAGTTGTACAAAATGTTGTGAAATTCATCGGCTGCAGTGGATAAAATGCCAGCAATTTCTTGAGATACTGATAAGCACTTAAATTGTTCTAGTATTTGACTTTTTGCTGCACTGAGCGCTGCTGCGTCATAATGTTGATTGTATTTTTTTGTAACAGGAAAAGTGGTTTTTTGTGATTGAGATAGCGAAGCGTTAGCGTTTTGAGGTGCTTCTGGGGCGGATGGCAGTGGACAGATAAGAGCAGTGTATCCTTCTGACCCCTTTAT
>JAZKEW010000114.1:0-2677 GCA_040386785.1 Bdellovibrionota bacterium | reverse complement strand
CTAGGTTTCAAGTTAGAATCCAAACCGGCGTTCTAACTTGAACAGAATTTAGTTGAGGTGTTTTGATAAATAAAATATATTAATCTTATCTCTTCGATAAGAATTAGTTATAGAATGGTTTTAGTTTGCATAAATAGGTGGTCTAACAATATTTTGAAGACTCAAAAAAGGAATTTCTGACTGATGATGGTCTTGAGCCGCAAGAATTGCGTGGACATTTCAAAAATGTCATGAAATATCAGTGAATAAACTTCCGTTCAAAGCCCATATTTGAGTTATAAATTAAATAACTCGGCTGCGACATCCAATCGGGGCCTACCAAAAATCGCACTCTGTTATCAATCATAAAATCTCTCAAGATATGAATATGACCTATAATAAGAACGTTGATATTTGAGTATTTATTGATAGTTAAATTTAAACAAGAATTTAAAAAAGTTTCAGAAAGTGTGCGATACGCATCTTTTTTTCGACTTATTTTTGCATAACGAGAAAAAATAAAATGCATCAACCGACCACATACTAACCATGATATCATATGCTGAAAATACTTATTTTTAACAAAACTTCTAAACTTTAAATAGCTCGGCTTGCAAATTATGTCATCACCATGTCTTAAGTGAATTAAACCTAATTGTGGGTGTTGAAACTCAATAATAAAATCACCGTAGGCATTAAAGCAGTTGTTTAAAAATGGACTCTTAAAATGTTCAAAGCCAAAATCATGATTGCCTTCAATAAAATAAACTTGCACGCCTTTTTCTTTTAAATTTTGCAAAGCTTGAAAAACATTTTTCCATAATTTAAAAAAGAAGTTGCTTTTAACTGCGACAAAATCAAAAATATCTCCGAGTAAAAAAATGGCTTCTGTATTAGATAAAGAATTGAGTGTAGAAATAAAAAGATTCGTCAAGTTATCATTAGGATCGCGTAGATGGACATCGGAAATAACAATAAAATTTTCGAGTGGATTTAATTTTAAAATTTGCAAAATATTTTAACCTTCTTGTCCAATGGAGATAAGAGTTTTTACTGCTTCACTCTCTGTTGCTGTTGGATTTTTACTGAGCCAATTGACAAACTTTAAGATTAATTTTTTATTCACAGCGCCTGCTAAGCGGTAACGAACGATACGGTTTGGATCGATAAAAAAAGTTTCTGGCGTTCCTGTCACGCCATAATCAACTGAAATTAAGCCTTTTGTATCTTCCATAACAGGGAAAGTTTGAGAAAAACTTTTTTGCCATTCAAGGATAGACTTTGTATCATCTTGGATATTTACACTTAAAAATTGAGGGTTATTTTTATTCATTAAAGTGACAGTCTGATAAAAACTCTGCAACTCAGGTGCTTCTTCCCGACACACGTAGCACGAGGATGACCAAAAATTAAGAATAGTCCAACTGTTACTTTGCTCATTAGTTTTAAATTGAAACTGATTTCCTGTAGAAAGTTGAGCTGTAAAACTTGGTGCTCTTTTTCCAACTAGTTGACTTGGTGTAAAATTAGGGTTGTGTTTTAAACCAAAAATCATAAGAAAAGCGAACACAGCCACGATGCTAATTGCAAGAAATAAATTTCTTCTATTTTTTGGTGGGGGCAGGTTCATTTGACGTTCCCTTGGTTTTTTAAAATACTGTCTAATAATTTTGCTTCACGCATTTTAGTGTGGTCTTTTTTTGTGTCATAAACTTCAGAATGTTTTACCATTAATAAATCGGCATTGATAAGAAGTGGCGGCACGTGGTTTGGCAGTGCATTTTGTGCAAGATTTTGATTAACAGTATGATTTAATTTTCCTTCAACCACAACGCCTTGACCCTCTTTAAATAAATCGGGAGGAATGCCTTTGTATTGAACAAAAAAATCATGCCCTTGCATATCGGTCATACGAAAATGGAGTTCACTGGCATTCGCATTCCAAGATTTTGTACCATTTAGCACAAGTCCAGAAACACGAAATAATTTATCGGTAAATTTACTCTGATTTCCGTATATTTCTGCTGGCGTATAAAAAGTGACTGTAGACTGATTCCTGGTTGCTTGAAAAATAATAAGACTAATAGACAAAACAACAATAACTATTGCAATAATTTGTCCGTTGTTAATTTTTCGTTTCATTTTTAACCTCTACAAAGCCTTCTTCTTGTAAGTTTTTGAGAGCTGTTCGTCTTGTGTAAAAAGAGTAAATGGCATACGTCAGTAAAAAAAATGCAACCACAATATAACAGCCATACACAAAAATTTCCCAACTTATGTTGCCGAAAGATGAGTTATCCATATCTGCCACGAGCCTCTTCCAATGTTTCAACAGCAGAGATAGACTGCCGTCTTATTTTATAAATGGCAATGCTAAACAAAAATGTCACTATGAAATTAAAAAATAACACGAAGGTAATATCGGCCGATGCATTTTGGCTTTTTTCGACAAACGTTTGTGGTTGATGCAAAGAGCGCCATAAGTTAACACTATAATAAACAATGGGCACATTGAGTGCTCCCAGAATTGCAATTATAGCGCTTGTCTTGCGTCTAGCCTGTAAATTTGGTGTAAAATATCTCAACAGCAGATATCCACAGCCCATGAGAAACAAAACGAGACTTGATGTCAATCTAGGATCCCAATCCCACCAGACGCCCCAAGTGGGTTTGCCCCAAATACTGCCAGTAACGAGAG
>JAZKEW010000113.1:3905-5820 GCA_040386785.1 Bdellovibrionota bacterium | reverse complement strand
AACGCCTTGAATACGAACTCTCTGTCATTACAAAAATGAAATTTTCTGGGTACTTTTTAATTGTCCAAGACTTTATTAATTGGGCGAAAAAAAATCAAATTCCTGTTGGACCTGGGCGTGGCTCAGCGGCAGGAAGTCTTGTCACGTATTCATTGCACATAACAAACATCGACCCCATTCGTTTTAATTTATTATTTGAACGTTTTTTAAATCCTGAACGTATTTCAATGCCAGATATTGATACTGACTTTTGTCAAGATAGGCGTGAAGAAGTTTTGCAATATGTGTATCAAAAATATGGAAAAGGAGCCGTCTCACAAATTGTCACCTTTGGTCGAATGATGGCTCGCAACGCTCTGAAGAATTTAGCTCGAATTAATGGCTGGAACTTCAATGAAAGCAATGAATTTGCAAAATTAATTCCAGAATCACCTGGCATCACTCTTGAACAAGCCATGCTTGACGAACCAAAATTGCAAGAGCGCATTAAAAATGACGAACGCTCGCGTACACTCTGGGAGGGTGCACTTGAGATTGAAGGAACCCTAAGCTCCCTTGGAATTCACGCCGCTGGTGTTGTTATTTCCGATCGTTCTTTGGATGAAAGCTGTCCTTTGCTTGAGTCAGAAGGCCAATTGCTCACTCAGTTTGAAAATAAATATGCTGAAAAAATTGGTTTTATAAAATTCGACTTCTTAGGTTTAAAAACCCTAACTGTTATTGATAACACAGTTAAAATTATAAAAAAAATAAAACAAATTGACCTCGATATTGAAGAAATAGATTTAAACGACTCAAAGGTTTACGAATTTATTTCAACCGCTAACGTAACAGGAGTTTTTCAACTTGAATCGTCCGGTATGCGAAAACTCATTGCCGATTTAAAACCAACTTGTTTTACGGACATCATTGCAGTTCTTGCCTTATTTAGGCCAGGCCCTTTGGGCTCTGGAATGGTTGATGACTTCGTCAAAAGAAAACACGGTCAAAACGAAGTTGAGTATTTTTTTCCTGAACTAGAGCCCATTTTAACGGATACCTACGGCGTTATTGTTTACCAAGAGCAGGTGCAAAAAATAGCTTCGGTGCTTGCAAGCTATAGCTTAGGCGAAGCCGATTTATTGCGTCGTGCCATGGGAAAAAAAGACAAAAATGAAATGGAAAAGCAAAAAAACAGATTTATATCTGGAGCAACTAGTAACGGCCATGATGCACAAAAAGCCTCCGACCTTTTTGATTTAATGGCTAAATTTGCTGAATATGGTTTTAATAAAAGCCACACGGCAGCATATGGTTCTGTGACTTATCAAACTGCTTGGCTTAAAACTTACTATCCTACAGAATTTATGACAGCCATTATGAGTTGCGATTTAGACAATACCGATAAAATTGTGACTTATGTGCGAGACTGCAAACGAATGAAAATTAAAATTCTTTCCCCTTGCGTTAACCACTCTTATTTTGAATTTTCAATACCAGCCGATTTTACAATTCAATTTGGCCTAGGCGCCATTAAAGGACTCGGCGAAGGAATTATTAAGCTTATTGTAGAAGAAAGAAATAAAAACGGTCCTTTCATTTCTGTTCCTGAGTTTATTGCACGGGTTGATGCACGCAAACTCAATAAAAAAGCCATGGAAAGTTTAATTAAAGGAGGAGCTTTTGATTCACTTGCTCCAAACAGAGCTGAGCTTTTAGCAAATACAGATATTTGGATAAAAACAATTGCCAAAGAACTAGAACGAAAAGACGAAGCAGCTTTTAATATATTTAATTTTTCTGCACCCAATGAAGTCAACTCTGTGCAAAATATGCTTGTCTCCATCCAAGTAAAGAAAACAAAACCGTGGTCTTACTATGAAAAATTATCTCAAGAATTTGCAACCCTTGGCTTTTATATGTCAGGACATCCATC
>JAZKEW010000113.1:0-3895 GCA_040386785.1 Bdellovibrionota bacterium | reverse complement strand
ATCGGACTTTTTTAGAAAAGATTTTGACGAATTGATCAAAATTAATTTAAATGAAGCACACTTACACTTAGAACCTGATGATGTTCCTGAATACAAAAGAAAAACGGTTAAATTAGCGGGCATTGTCACCATGCTTCTTGAGAAAAAAAATAAAGAAGGTCAAGCTTTTCTTGTGTTCAAAATAGAAGACGGCATGGGAGAATTAGAGTTAGCTTTGTTTCATAAACAATATACTGCATTGCAAAACCCCATAAAGCTGAATGAAGCGCTTTTTGTGGAATGCAAAATAAAACGTGGTATTGAACAAGGGAGCGTGAAAGGTGTTGTTCAAAGTGTGACAAAATTATCGCAAAAAAGAGTTGACCTGGTCAAAAGAATTACACTCAATACGAACCACGAGTTTCTCGATGAAAAGCTCAATTTAAAAGATCTGGAAAAACTACTAGAAAAAAATAAAGGCAACACCCCGCTGTATTTAAATGTGCTGCTCGGTGACGAACAAGCAAGAATAAAAGCGAGACTTGGAAACCATAATGTGATGCCAACAGATGAATTTATTTTTGCTGTAGAGCAGAATTGGCCAGGACTTGTGACGGTGGAAAGAGGTTATCAACACGAAACAAATATTTCTGCCAAATAAAGAACGGTTAATGAACCAACTTTTTGAACTTTAATCTCTTAGGATTTACAGCATCGTCACCCAAACGACGTTTTTTATCTATCATATAGTCCTGATAATTTCCTTCAAACCAAATCACACGACTATCCCCTTCGAAAGCTAGAATATGAGTCGCAATTCTATCAAGAAACCACCTATCATGGCTAATCACCACGGCACATCCTGCAAAAGATACCAAAGCATCTTCAAGGGCGCGTAGAGTATCAACATCGAGATCGTTTGTCGGCTCATCAAGAAGAAGTAAATTTCCTGCATTCATAATAACTTTAGCTAAATTTAAACGGTTTCGTTCCCCACCCGAAAGCTTGCCAACAATTTTTTGTTGATCACCACCACGAAAACCAAAGCTAGAAATATAAGAACGGGAGGAAACTTCTTTATTTCCAACTTGAATTAAATCTTTCCCACCACTTAATTCTTCAAATATGGTTTTGTTTGCAGAAAGAGTTTCACGATTTTGATCAACGTAGCACAATTTGACTGTCTCTCCAATACGAATTTCTCCCGCATCAGGCTTTTCAATACCATTAATAAGTTTAAATAGAGTGGACTTACCAGCACCATTTGGCCCAATAATTCCAACAATTCCACCGGGAGGCAATTTAAAATTTAAATTGTCAAATAACAGTTTGTCACCATAAGATTTTGTCAGTGCAATGGCATCAACAACATTATCACCCAACCGAGGAGCTGGAGGAAACATAATTTCTCGACTGCCTTCCACTCTATCGTTTTGTTCCTTTAGTAAGTCGTTATAAGACGAAATACGCCATTTACTTTTTGCTTGCCGTGCTTTTGGTGAAAGACTCATCCAGTCTAATTCGCGTTTCAAAGTTTTTTGACGGACAGATTCCTGTTTTTCTTCTTCTGCAAGTCGTTTTGTTTTTTGATCAAGCCAAGAAGAATAATTACCGTGCCAAGGAATTCCTTCTCCCCTATCAATTTCTAAAACCCATTCTGTTACGTTATCAAGGAAGTAACGATCGTGCGTGACAGTAACAATGGTGCCAGAAAATTCCTTCAAATACCTTTCAAGCCACTGGATGCTTTCTGCATCAAGGTGGTTTGTTGGTTCATCAAGTAGTAAAAGATCTGGTTTTTCTAGCAACAATTTGCATAAAGCAACACGTCTGAGTTCACCTCCTGAAAGAGTACTCACTTTGGCGTCTGGGGGAGGACAACGAAGAGCGTCCATAGCAATTTCAAGAGTTCGGTCGATGTCCCAACCATTTTTTGCCTCAATTTGATCTTGCAAAACAGCTGTTTGTTCCAATATTTTATTCATTTCATCATCGCTTAATGGCTCGCCTAAGCGTTCATTAAGAGTGTCAAATTTTTTAATAAGATCTTTAATTTCTTGAACGGCCTCTTCCACATTTTCAAGCACATTTTTTTCTGGATTTAGCGTAGGCTCTTGCGGCAGATAGCCTATTTTAGTCCCTTTTTCAGGAAAAGCCTCACCAGAAAAGTCTTTATCGAGCCCTGCCATAATTTTTAAAAGCGTCGATTTTCCTGAACCATTGGCACCGACAATACCTATTTTAGCTCCATGAAAAAAAGACAAATAAATATCTTTTAAAATATCTTTTCCATTAATATTTTTGCGCATTTTAATCATGTTAAATATAAAGTTTGGCATAAAAATCTCCTATAAAATAATAATAACTATTTCGCAATTTCTTTCCACGTAATTCCAACGTTAATTGCATAATTCCACACTGCAGCAACAATATATCCAAGGGCATTTGCAATATACAAATTCATGGCGTCACCAGCCGAAAACTTAAGTGTAATAGCTTGGTTGATAATTGCCCCACTCAAACAGATAGCTTGAAATGTGACAAATCCTCTAAAAAGAGGCCAAGGTTTTTTTAATTGATTTTCTTTGAAAGTCCAATAATTGTTTAAAATAAAATTTGTTATAATACTCACCTCAATAGAGGCGGCCACAGACTCTGCCGTTGAAAAACCAATCTGTTTGCAGATAAACAAAATAAGACTACTCACAATAAGTCCACTAAACCCCACAATAGCATACTTCAAAAAACGCACGGGAATATAATGACCAATACTCAATTCATACAAAGCTTTAAGATAATCAAAAATAACTTTATGAGATAATTTGCTTTCCCCATAAACTCGACCTTTAAAGGTATACCCAACTTCCTGTATGTTTGAATTCTTTGCCCTAGCTAAAAATTCTAATAATATTTTGAACCCTTTTGGGTTGATTTCATTTTTATGGGCGCTGTAAACTTCTTTTCGAAGTGCAAAAAAACCACTCATGGGATCTGTAACCGGATGCCTAAGGGCTATTTTGGCCATCACAGTCGCCACCCAGGAAATAAACTTTCGAATAACGCTCCAATCTTGAACACCTCCGCCTTCAACTTTTCTTGAGCCGACAACAATATCTGCCCCAAGAAGAAATTGCTCTATAAATTGAGGTAGAATTTGCTCGTCGTGCTGCAAGTCGGCATCCATTACGGCTAGATAATCGCCTTCGGCAACAGCAAAGCCTGCTAATACCGCAGAGCTTAGCCCTCGATCGTGGAGACGCCTGATCACCCTTATCCAGGGGTAAGTGGAACTTAAATTTCTGGCAATTTCCCATGTTTTGTCGGGAGAATTGTCGTCAACAATAATGACTTCTTTGTCCACAGCAGCAAGACGTTGTGAAATACGGTCCATTAAAACTGGGATATTTTGAGATTCATTGTACGTGGGAATGATGATAGATAATTGTGGCATAAAAACTCTGTCATATAGGAAAGCTCGGCTTCAAACACAGGCTGCATGCTACATTATTTTTTTACTTTACTGAATGCGGGGTTTGAATTTATTTGTCTTCACTTGCAAAGACACAAAGCACGGGAGCAGAGCCCCTAAGGTTAATAGTTTTTTTTCCAACGGTACTGTCAAATGAGAGGTATGCGCTATTACTCGGCATCTCTTCAAGAGAATCGTGCCCTTGCCCAACAAAGAGAACATCTTTATGCGGCAGAACATTTGCATGCTCTTTCTCTTCTTTAGGTCGTTTCCAAACATACAAATATAAGTACATGCTTATTATAGCAAAATTATCACCAGCTTTTTTTGCAAGGTCTTTTTCTAACAAACTTATTAGAGCTTTATGAAATTCTTTTTCTAATTCCAAGATAGAGCTTAATGGATTTAATCCAAAATGCTTGCATAGTAATCTAAAGATTTTTTCGT
>JAZKEW010000112.1:0-3887 GCA_040386785.1 Bdellovibrionota bacterium | reverse complement strand
CTAAGGTTTAATAACATACAATTCAACTATGTTCACTGAAGCTATGCTATTTTTTTTAATTAATTGTGCTTTATATCCATATTTTAATGGAATATATTTTTCAATATCTTTGTTGTTTTTTTGAAGTAAAATTTTTGCTTCATGTAATATATTTCCTATACAATTTTGAGATATATTTTGCATTTTTAAGTTATAAAATAATTCTGTTGAGGTTGTTTTTTCTGAAATTGGAATAAAATTTGTTTCTTTTTTTTCTGGTGTATTTGAGCTTAAAATATGTTGCGACAATTTAACAAACGAATCTTCATAATTAGGTTGTAAATATTCAAAATGAGGGAGAATATGTTTGCGAATATAATTACGCTTGTATTTATCTTCTAAATTAGAACTATCTTCACGGTATACAAGCTGAGTTTCTGTGCTGTATATGTTTATTTTTGAGTAAGAGACTGCGGAGAAAGGCCTGAAGTAAATATTATCTTCATCAAAAGTTGATATTCCTGTCAAGCCATTTACGCCAGTGCCGCGTAGCATATGAAGTAAAACTGTTTCCACATGATCGCGAGCGTGGTGAGCAGTGACAATAAAATAATGGGTGCAATTTAATTCCTGTGATAGTTTTAGGCTGAGATTTTTTGCTTCTTTTTTTCTCCATTGTCTAAAGCTGTCTTGATTGTATGAATTGACATCTTCAGGTTGAAGAGAATTTAAGTAAACTGGAATTCCTTTTTTTAGAGCTTGAGCTGCAACAAAATAAGCATCTTCGTTAGATTCACAGCCTCTTTGCATATGATTGAAATGCTGGACAACTAAAATATAATTGTTTTTTAGGTGGCAGACTTTTGAATTTAAAACTGCGCAAAATGCTTGCAGTAGGCACATACTATCTTTGCCACCAGAAATTTGTAAATTCAGTAAAATTTTATTATTTTCTAAGGAAAAGGTCTGCTCCAGTTGAATAAGCTTCTTAAAAAGATTAAATTCAAACTTTGTCAGTGGCATTAATTTTTTTTGCTGCGGTACATTCAGTTCCATTTTTATACTAGCTTTATTCTATGACAGGTACCTAAACACTATGACTAAAGAGAATTACAATCCACAGCGTTTGGCTTCACGCTGGAACGGCTTCGGAAAAAGTATTTTTTCAGAAATGACCCAACTCGCTCAACAATACAACGCAGTGAATTTAGGTCAAGGCTTTCCAGATTTCTACGGCCCAGAAAGGTTGTTAAAAAGCATATCCGAACAAGTTTTGACGTGCCACAACCAATACTCAAATTCAGCAGGTGAAATTGAACTTCGACTGCAAATCGACGCTTTTGTGTCTAAAAATACAGGGGTTTTTTATAACCCACACAATGAAATCACCATTACAAATGGTGCCTCTGAAGCACTTTATTGTGCTCTCAACGCATTTATCAACCCTGGCGATAAAGTTTTGGTATTTGAGCCTGCTTTTGACCTTTATTACCAGGCAATCGCCAATGCAGGGGGCGTTGTTGTCCCTATTCGTTTGCATGCACCAGATACACCGCTAGGAATTGCCAATAACAGCAAATGGACGATTGATTGGCATGAATTTGATGCGGCTGCTGCGGGCGGCTTTTCACTTATGATTTTTAATTCGCCTCACAATCCAACTGGTAAAGTATTTTCTGAAGAAGAAATTGATCGCATTGCCTCTAAAATTTTAAAAAACAATGCCATTGTTCTTTCCGATGAAGTGTATGAAAATTTGGTTTACGACGATATTCAAGCGACTTCCTTAGCATCAATTCCTAAAATTCAACACCTGGTCGTTAGAATTAGTTCCGCTGCAAAAACATTTGGCTTTACTGGTCTTAAAGTTGGTTGGGCTTGTGCACCTGCTCATCTCACTGAGGCAATTCGTATTGTTCACCAAGCTACGGTGTTTTGTGTGAGTCCATTTACCCAACTGGGACTTGCAGAAGTCATGAAAGATGAAAATTGGTTTTATTCTTATTTAAAATCTCAGCAAGAAAGTTATACGGAAAAAAGGAATACTTTGACTCAAATTTTAGAGAGAGCAGGGTATTTTATTGCTCCATGTGAAGGGACCTTTTTTTTAATGGCCAATTATGAAAAGTTAGCTGGAGATATTTCTGATGTTTTGTATGCACGTCAGCTTATTGAAACCCACCATATTGCAACAATTCCAATTTCTCCATTTTACAAGAATCCGCCAAAAAGCTTGCCATGGGTGAGGTTTGCATTTTGTAAGAAAGAAGAAACCCTAAGTTATGTTTCCGAATTGCTTTTAAAGTAGCTTGCCTTAATTGATTTTTACTGTATGAATTCCGTATAAAATTTTCCCTTGGCATCTTGTCCTAATTTTCCAATTGCACACTGCATATCATGTGTAAAAAATAATTTTCCATTTTTAGCAATTAAATCTGTAAGCAATTCTCTTTTTTCGTCTATAACAAGTTCAGGAAACCTGTCGTAACCCATAGAAATAGGAACGTGCACCCAAGCTGCTCCAGGGATTAAATCACTTGAAAATACCAAAGAGCCGTCTTCTAAATGCACTTCAGAAAGCATGAGGCCAGGAGTATGGCCCTGGGAAAAGCGAAACGTGACAAAAGGAGCTAAATCACTGAAGCCATCTTTTTCCACAAATACGAGTCGCCCAGATTTTTCAAGCAATTCATTTAAAATTGGAACAAAAGAAACTCTATCCCGCGAGTGTGGGTTTGTTGCTCGTAGCCAGTGCTCTTTGCTTACATAATATTTTGCGTTTGGAAATAATAAACGGGGCTCTCCATCCTCATAGGCAGAAAGAGTTCCTCCGGCATGATCGAAATGCAAATGCGACAAAATAACAGCATCAATTTGTTCGTGGGTCAGACCGTGGTTTTTAAGGCTTTTTAAAAGTACATGTTCTTTTTCTACAACGCCAAAACGTTCTTTCATTTTTGGCTCAAAAAAACTGCCAATGCCTGTTTCAAATAATAAATTTTTACCTTGGTTTTGAATTAACATACACCTGCAAGCTAGGGGAATACGATTGAGTTCATCTACAGCGGTCCATGATTTCCACATTTCTTTTGGAGCGTTGCCAAACATGGCACCACCATCAAGTAGTTGAGTATTGCCGTTGAGGGCAATCACGTCGTTTATTTTCATACATTTTTCCTATTTATTATCTGGCGGAATTTCTTTTGAAATTGCTTCTAACTTTGTCGCTACTTTAATATTATTCGGTTCCATGAAGAGGATCATTTTTAAAATTTTCTTTGCTTGATCATAGCGCGCCAGGCTAATAAGGCACAGTGCTTTATTGAATAACAATTTTGTATCTTCGGGATGTCGTTTTATAGCGGCATTGTAGTGCTTTAAAGCGTCTTCTGATCTTCCTAAGTTTTTTAAGCAAATACCCAATATGTTTAAAAGACTTTTATTGTCCGGATCAATTGCCACGGCCCTCTCAAAATGATGCAACGCTTTGTCAAATTTACGCAAGTGAAATAATATTTTTCCGTATTTAAAATCAAGTTCTTCAATAGGAACAGTATTTTCAACGGCTTTTTCAAATATAAACTCTGCCTCTGCCTCTAATTTTTGTTGAAGTAAAATATCCATAATTTGTTCGTAGCGAGGCGGGAACTTTGGGCTAAGAGCAATACCATTCTTAAAGCATGTGATTGCATTTTCAATGTCCTTTTGAACGATATATGTTTTTCCCATTTCATCGTATGCTTGTGCGTACAATGCATTTTTTTGAATAGCCTTCCGGCAATATTCAATTGCTTTTGCAAAGTCCCCTTGTTCTCTGTAGCAACGACCAATACAGACGCGAATACGTGCAGATTCAGGAACAGTTTGTAACAATTTCTCAAACATTTCTATTGCTTCATCGTAGTGGT
>JAZKEW010000111.1:0-4598 GCA_040386785.1 Bdellovibrionota bacterium | reverse complement strand
TGGAGGTATTATGAGCACAACGACAATGGTTCACATTCGAATAGAAGAACGTTTGAAAGAAGAAGCTGGTGAAGCGTTGGCGGCTATGGGGCTATCCATGTCCGATGCTGTTCGTGTGTTTTTAACACGCGTAGCAGCTGAAAAGCAGTTACCATTTGCAGTAAAAGTCCCAAATATTGAAACACGTACTGCAATGATTGAGGCAAATTCGATCATAAATTCTAAAAAATTAAAATTTAAAAATTCACAAGAGCTTTTTGATGACCTCGAAAAAAACAGCCGCAAGTAAAAGAACCTCTTTACCAAGAGCATCTGATTATACAAAAAAATTTGAAAAGGACTGGGAGCGCCTTTCTCGCTCTGGTCGTTATGATATGAACCAGTTAAAGAAGGTTATGCTTCTGCTGATTGCTAACGACGGATCTCTAGAGCCAGAATGGCTAGACCATCCACTTTCTGGCAATTGGGAAGGGTACAGAGAATGTCATGTCGGAGGTGATTTTCTCCTTATTTATCAACTGGAAAATGATGATAAGCTTGGATCGATAGTTTTTGTTCGCACAGGGACACATTCTGAATTATTCGAATAATTATTCCACGATCTGAATGTCATTTCACAAAAGAGATGTCTGTCACACACAAACCACCCGAAAAGACACAGGTCTACCAACAAGCGAGCATAGTTTATTGCAACGGGTTAGCAGAGAGATTTCAGGGCAAAAATTTAGGGTATGGTAAGTGCTTATTTAACGGTGGTTTTTTGAGCGGTTTTAGACTAATAAATTCAACTCATTTGATAGTGTTTTTTTGAACAACATCGTTTGAATTTGAAAGACGTTTTAAAAATATTATTTAATGTCATGTCTACTTATTTATCTCTGAGTACTGTCAATTCCTCAGAGAGTGCCTGATAAATTGCCTTACCAGATACTTTTGCTGCTTCGATAATTAATTTCACCATATCTTCAGGCATCTTAAGAGCAAACAGTTTATTTTTTTCTTCTTGCAAAATTTTCTTTTGTAAGTCTGTTAGAGGATCAAAATAAGTTTTCATAATGTCATCAAAACTTTTACAAGTAAATCGATCATATAAAGCATACATGCGCGAAATTGGATCATAAATTTTAAAAATATCCATCATAGGTGTAGTGACATCAGTCACTTGACTACAAGAAAAATCCAGTGCTACATAGACATTGTCAGCCCATTGTTTCGGAGTAGCATGACTCTGAGCAATGTCACGTAGGGCTTTTAATGAGGCTTTTTGCTTTAAAATTTTTTTTGTCAGAAATTGAATATTTTCATTTTTTTGCGTGCGCATGCGAGCTGGTGTCGAGGTTACCACTCCTCCGTGCTTTAAAAAAACAACTCTATCGTCGAAAATTTTATGAAGCCGTCCATTTTGCACAAAACGTCTATTTTCTAGAGCTGTGCCGGTACTTAAAAAGCTTGTTCTAGCTAAAAAATGGTCGCCAGAGACACGACGAATACAAAAAAATGAACCAGGCTCAGGCAAATAAGCTGAGTAAGGGATGATACTTGTCATAGCAGCTCTCACGTACATGTCGAGTTTCACTCCCAAGAGAATCAGTGGCCATTCGTTGCTTGGAACACTATAGCCGCAACTGATCGCCGACGGGTTGTTATGTTGGAGAGCAACTTGATCGATTGAGCTAAAAAGACCCACATGATTCGTTCGCAAAGATTGGCAATCCGCATCCATCACACCAAAATAAGTTGGAGCTTCTCTGGCGTGGGCTGTAAAATGTTCAGCAAAAGTGCGTGAAGCATCACTGTTTTTGATCCTCTCTCTGATTTTTTGGAAGGGGACTTGTGTTTGCAAATAGGAAGAACTTCCTTCTAAAAAATCAAGAACTTTTTCAGCTGATTTTAGTGATAATGCCTTTAAGATTTTATAGCCTTTTCTTGCATCATACAAAAATAGATCAGGAGTATGTTTCTTCCAGACAGGATCCCAAAAAAAGCCAAGTACTCGGTAGGATATTCCTTGTATGGGAACGAGAGAGGAAATATTATCAGAAAAATCATTATTAGAGGCATTATCCAGCGATTTATGCTTGTTAATACCAATTACTACAGCAAGCCTATAGCGAGAAAAATCATCTGATTCCCTATCAGTACCGCCAAAAGATTCCTTTTGAAATAGATTTAGAAGGTACGTGAGCAGCGCTGGATTTTTCTTTAGGCTTGAATAAGCCATAGGAATATTAACAAGATAGGATGGATTTTTTTGATCTTTCTCTTCTGATGGCATTTTGGCGTGGGGCGTAGTAGGAAAAAAAGAATTTTGTGCGATATCAGCTTTGCCATTTTCTGAAAGACGATATGGAAAAGAGGAGGAATTGCCTTCCAAACAAGTACTCATCCAGTCGTGATTAGCAATCTTTTTTTTCAAATGTTCATCGATATCTTTATATTTTTTTATATCTATTTTACTTTGTCTTTGCACACTGGTTATCGACATTTTAAAGACTTATCCTCTAATAACATTTCAAAAATAAAAGTTTTTTACTTAATAGATAAAATCTATGGCTTGGTTCTAAGTAGGTGGTTTTAACCACAATTGGCCTAGTGTCCATCCAGAAATAGGCGATTTTAGAAATCAATGCCACCCGAAGTCTCTATGCTGAAATGGCGGCGAGCATGTTTAACTTGTCCCTAGTCTGGAAAATTCAAACTTTCTCAAAAAAGATCGTCCAAAAGCGGGAAATAAAAATCAAGCCGAGTGAATTTTGTGGAATCACATATTCTTCTGGCTGTGTTAATTTTTGCTCTTTTGTTAGCCTTTTTACGCTCTTTTACACACTACCCAACAAAACAACAACCTCTTCAATCTCTCCACGGCTATCTCCCTTTGAATTGATTGATCTTTTGGCTCGTATGCGTCGAATATCCCAATCTTGATAAATATTTAAAATATAATCAGCCGTCGAGTTCGACACAGCAACAAACGCCCCTCGTTGAGCCGCTCTGACACAAGCATCTCGCAATCTTCGCTGATCATTTTGCGAAAAGCCACCGCCATGATACGCATTAAAACAAGAAGTCACCGATAACGGTTCATAGGGGGGATCACAATAAACAAAGTCGCCCGGGCCAGCCTCATCAATTATTTTTTCAAAATCCAAGTTGGAAATAGTCGCAGACTTTAATCTATTTGAAACAGAGAGTAAATTTTTTGAATCATACAGCGCAGGGCACTTTACACGCTTGCCAAAAGGCACATTAAATCCGCCCTTTGAGTTTTGCCTGTATAAACCATTAAACCCAGTTTTATTTAAAAACACTGTCCTTGCGGCTTTTTCTACTGGGCAAGAAAAATTTTTAGAGCGTAGTTCGTAATAATATTCCTCAGAGTATTTGTTGGCCATATTACTTAATATGACCATTAATTCATGTGGTTGAGAGCGAATAACTTCGTATAAATTGCATAACTCGATATTGACATCATTAATTATAGTGGGCACATTCTTATTTAAAGCAAAAAAGACGGCTCCTCCACCAATAAATGGTTCAAGATAGCGCTTAAATGTAGTGGGAAATGTTTCGAGGAGTTTGGGCAAAACACCAGATTTTCCACCAGCCCATTTCAGAATGGGTTTTGCTTTTGTATTTAAGTTGAAATGGGTCATTTGAATTTCGTATTTAGGAATTTTAAATTTTTTTCATTCAATACTATCTTCTTGAATATTTTCTCACAAAACTTCTAGCTCGATTAGAAACGTTTCGCAAGAATTCTCGTATTTTCATTGAAGATATCCAGAATGTATGTTATAAGATTCAAGTGTTTGGCTCTTCTAGCTGATGTGTTGGAGGGAGTATGGCAATTTCATTTTTTTCTAAACCTCACGCAAATGTTGCTAAGTGCAACAATGCTTTAAAAAGGTATTTTGCAAAGAAAAATACTTCTACTGCTGGCGATCATAATCATGCAGAAGCATTAAAAGAAGCAAAAGAATTCAGACGTGGTTTCGTTGGAAAATTTTTATTTGTGGTAAAATACTTTCTAAATCCAAACTGTTTGTTTCAGCCTATGAAGAAACGAGAAGAAAATATTCAAAAAAGCGTTGAAGATGTCGTAAACAAACTTCAAAACAGGGAAAGTGCTTTGGCGGGATTAAAATTTCCTGAGACAAAGGGTAGGTGCAAGTCCAGTTGCAGTAAGGATGTAGCAGAAGATAAACGATTAATTGAGACACAGCTGGGTGACCTAATTCCTGGTGCGTCTCTGTTGGAAGGCAGTACTGTTTATTCGATGGAAGAAATCGGGCGTATTGGTTTTTATTACAGCGGCTCCCGCTTAACATCGGTAACTTTTGATTTGTTTTTACAAAATAGCTCGATTTAAATGACTACAATATAAAATTCTTTCTATCAGTGTACTTTTTAAATTTTCAAAAATGTTTTGTGCTATAAAAATTGATTTTTAGAAATAAAAACCCCGGCTCTTAAAAAAGAGCTGCTAAAGTTTTTTATTTTTTATACAAAATTTATTCGGTTCTTCAGATTTTTATGTGGAATCTAATAAATTTCTTTTTCTTTTTGCAAACGAATGAATCATTTTAACATATATATCA
>JAZKEW010000110.1:0-11150 GCA_040386785.1 Bdellovibrionota bacterium | reverse complement strand
TCCATATATTGCTCTAAATTTTGCATACAGCCTGCGATTGCTTTTAAGTAAAGGGGTGTTCCTGGTTTAAAAAGGGTGAGAAATTGAAAAATGGGCAGAGCATTTTGAAAGTCGCCAATTTCGCATTTCTTAGCCCCAAGGTTGTAGATGTAATTAATTTCCTCTTTGCTTAGAGAAATATCGTATTTCTCTTGCATAATATTGTTGAGGTTAAACCCTTTTTTGTCCCAGGCTGACATTTTTAATACCCTTCCAATTTATGCTTTATGAGCCTGCTATTTGCAGGAGTTGTTTAACGGCTGTTTGATACTCAATAGAACTTGTATGGGGTTGCTGTAAATACTTCAGTATTTCTTTGTTTTTTCTTACCGCTTCATCCGTCAATGTGTCGTTTCCTTTTTGATATTCTCCCACACGCAATAATAGCTCAACTTCTTCGTATTTTGAAAGTAAAAGTCTTAATTTTCGAGCTGATTCCTTGTGTTTGTCGGTAATAATCCGATCGGCAATACGACTTAAACTTGTGAGCACATTTACCGCAGGAAAATGCCCTTGTTCTGCAAGCTTGCGAGACAACACAATGTGGCCGTCAATAATAGACTTGACTTCATCGGCAATTGGATCGTGTTCAATGGCTTCTCCCTCCAAAAGTACCGTGTAAAAGGCTGTAATAGAGCCTTTAGCGCTATTTCCTGCCCGTTCCATGAGCCTAGGGAAGGACAGAAACACGGAAGGCGGAAACCCGCCCCGTGAAACAGGCTCTCCTGCGGAAAGACCAACCTCTCTTTGTGCTCTGGCAAAGCGAGTGATGGAATCCACAAGCAATAATACCGTTTTTCCCTGATCTCTGAAATACTCTGCTACGGTTTGCGCCACATAGGCTGATTTGACATGCTCTACCGGTGGTTTGTCGGAGGTTGAGACCACCATGATTGTTTTTTCTTTTGTTTTTTTATTAAGCTCAATGTCAATAAACTCTTTTACTTCCCGCCCACGTTCCCCAATAAGAGCAACCACAATGACGTCGGCTTCGCATCCACGTAAAAGCATGCCCAATAGAGTTGTTTTTCCCACACCAGGGCCAGCAAAAATAGCAAGTCTTTGCCCTTTACCGCACGTGGTAAACATGTCCACTGATTTTATTCCTGTGGAAAATGGTTCGCTAATAAGTGGCCTAGTGAGAGGTGGTGGGGCCGCTTGCATGACGGAATAATAGTGTTTTTCAGTATTTTGAGGTGCTTTTTCACTCATGTCTGCAATGACGTTACAAAAGCCATCGACAACCTTGCCAAGCAAAAAATCGCCCACGGCAATTTGAAAGCGTTCTTGGCTGCGCACAACTACAGCACGTTGAGAGAGGCCTTGAATGGTGCCAAGGGGCAACAAAAGAGCTTCATTTTTTTGAAAGGCAATGACTTCGGCTTTAATGTCGGTTTTTGTGACTTCGTCTACAACAAGGCATAAATCGCCAATATTTACATTTTCAATGGTGGAGCGAATGGTGGTGCCCACAGCGCTTGTTACTTTACCAAAACGAGTAGAGGCATCAATTTTTTGTAATTTTTTTTTGCACTCCGATATATTCGTTTTAATTTCATTAACATAATTATCAATGTGGACAAGAATATCAGGCATTATTTATTTTTCATCTTTCTTTTGCAACGGCAGAATTTCAACCATATCAGGAGTGAGCCCTGGAACAGCTTTGCTTACAAGGAGTTTAATTCTGTTCGTCAGTAAATCAATGCGGTATCCAGAACGATATTTAATAAAAACCGCAGCGCCAGGTTTTGCAGCTTCAGAGCTCCACAAATTATCGGAAGGCATGGGCAAACTGACGTGGACTTTTACTGACGTAATACCATCAATTTGAGCAAGAGTGCTTTCTAAGTCTTGATCGAGAGCGTAGGTGTAGCGAGCAAATTCTTCCATAGGAGAGGAAATCATGCCGTCTTTATGAAAAACTTCCCCCATAGAGGTGCGTTTTGCAATAGGTTCGCCAAAGTTTGACAACACTTGCAAGCCTAAAATTTGATTTTTAGGATCGACTAAAATGCTGAAGGAGTTGTCCTTGTCGACACGTTTTGTTGCAGGAACGTTGTTGTTTGCAAGCGTTAAAATAACGGTATTGGCATCTGTTTGATTGAGCCCTTGCACAAGAACAGTTTCCTTGACCTTGCAATTGGTAAATAATGCGATGGAAAGAAGAGCTAAAAATATTTTTTTAAACATACACACCTTTAATTTTATCTAGAAAATGACCCATAATAAACTGATATAAATTATTTATATATAAAATAAGTACAAATATCCCAACACAACTTTTTATAGGTAGAGAAAGAACTGTTACGTTCATTTGTGGCAGAAATGTGCTTAATAAACCGAGCACGGCTTCCACAATGAACATAAGTACAACTACAGGCATCGCAAGCAAAATTACCCAAGTCACAAGAGCCTTGAAAAGTTCAATATAATTGCCGACCATGTGAGCATCTATAACTGGTAAAAATTGTCCTGCAGGGTAAATGTTAAAACTTTTGTAAACAATTCCCACAAAAAAAATAAGCCCATTCATACTAATAAAATACACAGTAAATGATTGAACAAGCAATGCTCCCGTTGAAGAACTTGAAACACCTGTCATGGGAGAAACTAAGGCTCCCATAGATTCACCGCGTTGGTTGTCAATAAACTGCCCCACACCAGTAATCACCCAAATGGGAATAGCTAAAACAAATCCAACTACGAAGCCAACAAAATACTCTTTAAATATAAAAAAAAATTTTACAATGTTGCTTGCATCGTGAATGGCCGTGGTATTTAAAGACGGAAAAATAACCAAAGAAAATGAAAGAGCGAGTAAAACTTTTACAAGTTTGCTAAAAAAATTGGATGCAAGCACAGGAAATATAGACATAGCACCTAAAAAACGCGCAGCAATAGTTAAAAAAGCAAAGCCGTTTGTTGTAAGTTTTTCTATAACTGGCGCAAGACTATTGTCTATCATCTTAAATATCCACTATTCCAAGGTTTTCAAATTCTGCGTGGCCTTCTAGTTCTTGAAAAGATAGTACGTGTAAATAAGGCAATTCTTTTTCAACAACAGTGCGCAAATATCGACGAATATCAAGTGTGACAAGCACAACAGGTTTAATATGAATTGCTTTGTATTTTTCTAAAATTTCTTTCATATATTCAATAATTTTTAAAGAAACATTGGGGTCAATTGCTAAATAACTTCCTGTGGCCGTGTGGCGAATGGCATCACGAATGGTGTCTTCTAGGTCGCTTGAAATGAGAATACACGGCAAAATATTTTTTCCATTGGAGAACTTGTGAGCAATATATCTGCCGAGAGCTCCACGCACATACTCCGTAATTAAAATAATATCTTTTTCTCGTTGCGCCCACTCTAAGGCAGCATCAAGAATGACTTTAAAGTTACGAATGGAAATATCTTCACCAATGAGTCTTTGCAAAATTTCAGTAATTTTATTGAGTGGTAGCATACGCAATAGTTCTTTAATAAGGTCTTGAAATTCAGTCATTTTGTCGAGCATATTCTTGACTTCTTGCATGCCCAGGAACTCAGAAATATGTTGTTTAATGACAAAGGATAAATGCTTAGTTAAAAACTCTTCTACAGTTAAGTAAACAAGATTAAATTCTTTGCATAACTCAATGTTACTTTGTTCAATCCAGACGCCCCTTACTTTATCGCCAATGTTTGTTTCACTCGCTTCAAATTCCGTAATTCCATAAAGCTGCATGTTTTCTTCATTTTCAAGCAATAAAATACGATTTCGAGTTATTTTTCCTTTTGCTGCAGGCACTTCTTGTACAAGAATTTGATAGGTATCAGCAGCCTGATTTTCGTCATAACGCATAAAAATTTGTGGAACTTCAACTCCGAGATCCATTTTAATATTTTTTTGCACAAGACTTAAGGACGTTTTTATTTTCTCTAAATATTCAGTTCCTTTAAAGCCTGGGGCAACATTAAGCATAAGAGGGTAAAGTTTCCAGGTTTCAAGGACAGGCAAGCTTTCGTCGTCGCCAGCTTCTTCTCCCAGCATTTTGGGTGCAGTTGTTGTTGAGCCTTGAGCTTTTTGTTTCTTTTCTTTTTTGGCAATAAAAGAAATAACGCTTGCAATGGTCACCAGAATAGCAAATATAGCTAGAAAAATTTCTGTTGGCATACCTGGCACAAAGGCGAACAAAGCAAGAATAGCGGAGGCACCAAAAAGAGCTTTAGGCAACGCAAGCAACTGCTGCACAATGGCTTGACCCATGTTGGTGGGATCTTTTTCATCTTGATCGCTAATACGAGTTACAATTAAACCTGCTGTTACGGAAACAATAAGTGCTGGAATAATTTGCACAAGACCATCACCAATGGTTAAAATAGAAAAGGTGCTTAATGCTTGACCAACTGGAAAACCATGCATAAAAACACCGACTGTCACACCACCAATTAAGTTAATAATGATGTCAATAATACTTGCAATGTTGTCGCCTTTAACAAACTTGAGCGCACCATCCATGGAGGCGTGAAAGCGGCTTTCAAGCTCCAAATGCTTGCGTTTTGCCATAGCTTGTTCGCCAGTAATAATATTTGCTCTTAAGTCGGCGTCCACCGACATTTGTTTACCAGGCAAACCATCCAATGAAAAACGTGCACAAACTTCTGCTACGCGCTCAGAACCTTTTGTAATAACAATAAAGTTGATAATTGTAATAATTAAAAAGACAATAAAGCCTACAACCAAATTACCGCCAGCCACAAAGTTGCCGAAAGTTTCTACGACTTTTCCGGCATCAGCATGCAATAAAATAAGACGGGTTGTGGAAATAGTAATACCAATTCGAAATAGGGCTAGTAATAATAAAATACTTGGAAATGAACTTAATTTTAAGGGGTCAATGATATATATGACCACCATGAGTAAGGTAACTGACAGAGAAATATTGATAACAATAAGAGTGTCAATAAGCTCAGTAGGAAGTGGAATAATGAGCATGGCAAGAACCATGAGTACGCCAGCAACAACTGTGAATTCGCTATTTTTTTTCAGAAACGTTAAAAATGAATTCATTGTTCTCTTCTACAAATTAATAAGTACTTAATAAAACATGGATAAGCCTTGACCAACCATCGACAGAAATAAATAAAAGTAATTTTAGCGGTAATGATATTGTCACTGGTGACATCATCATCATCCCCATGGCTAATAAAATATTTGACACAATAATATCAATAATAACCGAAGGTAAATAAATTAAAAACCCAATTTTAAAAGCCTGTGTGAGTTCAGAAACAACAAAGGCTGGCACCAGAATAATAAAGTCATCTTTTTGAACGGTGCTCAACATATCTTGCGTCCAATATTGTTTTAGCGATTTGTAAAAAAAATCACGCTCGTTATTTGGTGTGTGCTTGACTAAAAAAGTTCTGAGCGGCGCACTTGATTTTTGAAAATCAGCCATGAGCGCCTTGGAATCCATGGTTTTGTTGTTGGCTAAGTCGTCCATGACGGCTTGATACGATTTATTGTAAACAGGCCCCATAATGTAGAAGGAAAGCACTAAACTCAAACCATAAATCACCATATTTGGTGGGATTTGTTGAATGCCTAAGCTTTCACGAGTTAAAAAACAGACCGTGGATATTTTAATAAACGAGGTTGTTAAAATAAATATCATGGGAAATAAGGAAAAAATGGCCATAATAAAAATTATGGGAATTGGATCCATGCTAACAGTATTCATTCGTTTTACCCTTACATATGATACAAAATGGTATTGTAAATCATGAGCGTGTATTGGTAAATTTTACCGGCAACCCAATCTGTGGTGAGATACAGAACACCAATAATAAAAACAAGTTTAATTGCAAAAGAAAGCGTTTGGTCTTGAATTTGCGTGAGTGCCTGAAAAATACTGAACAAAAGCCCTACTCCCGAAGCCACAACCACAACGGGAAGTGATAGCAACAGGGAGAGAATAAGGGCTTGTTTTGAGATATAGACAACGTCGTAGTTCATAGCACCATTCTAGCAGAAAAAAAAATTGATTAGACGGCACAAAGTTTCTGGTAGGAGCTTTGTACGTTTGAGAGCAGGGTGATAAGGTTGCTGACCGCACTGTTTAAAGCTTGGTAGGCAAGATTGAGTTTTGAAATATTTGCTCCAGACTGGCTTTGAATATTTTCCATGGATGAGTTCACGGATTTGACTAAACCGTCAACGGTGTTTACATCGGCAAATCCTTTTTCATTGGTTGAAGCAATGTTCCCTCCAACAATTTGCTCCATTTGCGTTCCAAGAGCCTTAAGGACATCTGTTAGACCTTTTTGACCAACAAAACACTTTTGGTCTGAAGTAGCACCAAAGTATTGAACAAGCAATGGGTTTGGAGGAGGGCCGTCTTTTCCTGCCTCTGGAGGCGTGTAAAAGCACAACTCAATTTCGCCAGTTTGCGAATTTTTTTGCACTTGACCTTTCCATTTCTCTCCCATCTCATTGAGAAGACCAACCATATCTTGAGGATCAACTTTCTTGTGGTCTTTGTCGGGGTCTTTATTTCCTATGGATTTTGTATCCCAGCCAAAATTTGGTTGGTTATCGTTTGGATTGTCTTTCAGCATTTGCGTTTGAGCATCTTTAAAAGCCTGGTTCACACGGGTAATAAGGCTTAAAAGGTTTTGTAAATCGGTCACCATTTGTTGAAGGTATTCATTCATTTTTACTTGCATGCTAATAGCATTGTTCACAATAATATCGGAGCAAGTCATGAGCATAAGCATAATGACATACATGTTTATATTTTCTGGGTCGGGTGGAGGGAAATCTGTTTGCTGATTATTGTCAGCTGGAATGTCATCTTCAGTGTCCAAAAGAGCTTGGTAATTGTTTTCTTCATAATTGCCGTAGGAGTCGTCTTGAGAGGTTAAACTCAACGATTTGGTGGTAGAAGAAAATGTTTGACCAACAGGAGCTTTTATTTGAGCTTCTTTTTGCATGTTTTGTTGAAGTGAAATGACTTGATTCAACAACTCGTAGTGTTTTTCTATGCTTTGGTCAGACTGTGCTTTTGATAGTTCATGGGCAACGGCTAGGTTCCAATTTTGCACTCCATCTTGAATAGATTGGCTAAAATTTGAATCAGTCAAACGCTCTTGTAATCTGTTAGATTGCGCTAAAAATTGAGTATAGCGGCCTTCTTCATTGGTTGAAGTTTGAGTTTGCTCTTTGTTGTCAACCATTGCTTCGTCAATATGCTTCATGGAAGAAAGCATTGCTGTTTTGCTGTAGCCGTATTGATTAACATCTTCTTGTCTATGGCTGAGTTGTTGTTTTTGGGTGCTTTTATCGCTAAAAGTAGACTTCTCACTAAGAGTGTCTTGTTTTTGTACCGTAGGCGTCGTAAACAAAAAGCTTTGGTGGTAAGAAACTGTTGACATAAAAGTTCTCCTTTTGAATTCAAAAAATTAAATTAAGTTAATGATGTAATTTTAGAGTTCAAATCTTGCATTCTTTGTAAAAAGCTTGTGGCCATGGAAAGTTGCATTTGGTAATTATTGGTTGCGCCCTGCAACTGCGCCGACTTTGTTTGGTTTACGGTGGTTGCTGAATTTTGGCTTGTGTCTAATTTATTGTAATAGTCTGTTATTGAGCCTGTAGGGTCGGTGCTCTCTCCCATCATTGCTTTTATAATTTCATCTGTATCATCGCTAAGAACATTATTTGTTGTTGTGTTATCAACATCGTACATATCTTGAGTCACTGTTGTTGTCATATTTTTCATGGCTTCATCTATAGGCACGCTGCCATCTTCTTTCCAGCCGCCAAGGTCAGTAAGAGCTGTTTTTAAGGCCTGAAGCCCATTTTCAGGGTCATTTAAAGTTTCTGCGTCTATAGTGTATGGCCCCATATTGCCTTCTTGTTGAAGTTTGGCAATATAATCTTTATAGGCTTGTAAACCATCGGCAGCTTTTTTTAATTCTCTGGAGTCTTTCAGAACGGTTTGCAATTGATCTGAAATAGATTGAGCTCTATCAGCAGAGTTATTACTTAATAGAATCATGACAACGAGAACTTGATCGAGTATATCGTGGCTGTCTTTGAATGAAGCAAGTAGTGCATCAAGCTCCGTGTACTTCTCTCGTACGCTTGGGTTTTGAGGATCACTCCCTTGTTCTTTTTGAAGATCATTTCCTCGTATTTCTTGGTGCAAAGTGGCAACGCGGTCTGTGTTATCCATAGTCAACTTCTTGTCCAACGTCTTTTTGTTCAAAAAGTGGGAAGTGTCTTGTGCAAGATCAAGCACTCGGCTGTTCACTTGGTTATAAGATGTTGTTACGTTGTATGTTGACATAAGTTGCTCCTCAAAAATGGAGGGGAAAACCCTCGCTGCTTGTATAAGCAAGAGTCATGCCCTTTCCAAGTGGGAGTAAAAACGAATGAGTCTGTCATAAATTTCTTGAGGGGTATCAGTCTCTTTGCCCAAAATGGTATGCGTGCCCTTTTCAATGGAGCTTTCAAGTATGGCATCGCTGCTATCCGTGTAAAGTGCTAGAAAGCTTGAGTTTTCGTACTCGTGAGTGAGTTCGTCAAAAAAAGCACAGGGTAGCCCTTTTGCAGACATAAACTCGTAAAAAGAGTCATGTTTTTCTTTGTCTTTTATGAAAAAGGCGATAATTTTTTCTTCCTGACGGGCTCCAATTTGTGAGTAATTGATTTCGTTTGTTGCATTTGGTGAGCTTTGAATCATATGGGCCTCAGACACCCCAGGGAGCAACATGGTAAATTGGGTAAAGCCATTTTCTTGGTTATAGACAAGGTCACCGCCATGGGCGAGGGCAATTTGTTTTGCGTAGTACAGCCCAATGCCTGTGCCGGACTCAAGGTTACCCGTATTACGCCACTGAAAGAGACGTGGGAGAACGGTTTCATCGACCCCTTGGCCGTCGTCAAGAATTCTGATAACTAGGTCGGTTTCAATGAGATCTACAATTAAAATAACCCTGCTTTTTGCGTGCTCAACTGCATTGCGCAATAAATTATTAATAGAACGCTCTACTTTTTGATGATCGAGAAGAAAATGAGTTTCATTTAAATTCAATTTTGTTTCAAAGACAAGATTTTTTGTTTTTGCATAGAGTTTACACTCAGCCGTAATGCCTTCTATGGCAAAGTCACCCATGCTGCGCGTAATTAAAGACTCTTTATCAGCTTGTTTTAAGCTGTACACAAGGGACATAATTTTATTTAAAGAGCGTCTTGCAGCTTCAAAATTTTGTTTGAAATTTTCATAAGAATTTTCGCGTAAAATATCTTCAAAAATAATCAGTGGGCTTTTTAAATCATGTGAAATTTGCGAAACAATTTTTCCAATTTCGGCTTCTTTTTGCTGAGAGAGCAATGTGTTTTGCATAGTTAAGCGTTCATTTTCTTCTTGCTCTTTACGAACGAGAGCTTCATAAATTGTGTTGCGAATGAAACGCACGTGATTGAGCTCATTGGTGTCGCCAAGGCGGAAATTTTCGGAATCAAGTTTTTTGTTCTGCATTTTTTTGACAAAGCGGTTAATGGGCCGAACTGCACCGTAGCTTATAAAAATATAGCAAATAAAACTTAAGAAAATAATAAATTGAGATAAATGTTCTGTTGAGCGAATATTTATAAGGTGTTTTGAAATAATTTTGCTTGGGCTTGATAAATTAATATTGATATATTTAACGCCATTTATTTCAATAATAGAAGTATAAACATAATAGTTTTCGTATTTGTGATCGAGTCCTAAATTGTGTGCTCGCATAAGGGGATTTGTACAAGATAAGGTTTTATGAGCACACTGATTAATGAGGCCCCAATTGATATTAGACCAAACTATATTCTTGTCTATAAGTAAATTTTTACTTCCATTGAGAGCAACAATAGAATAAATATTAATGCCATTGTCGTTGGTATTAGAAACAAAATTTAGCAAATCATAAATATTGTTAAACTTTAAGTAGTCTTTTAAATAGCTAAGATTTGTAACTCGATTTTCAAGAGTTTGTAGTGCAATACTCTCAATAAAATCGTTTTCAAATTTTGTGTAAATATTTTTTGTGGTAAAAATTCCAATTAAATACATAGTGCCGTAGCTTAACAAAAACCACATAAACAACGAGTGTTGAATATTTCGGATGAAGTCAACAAATTTATTTCCAGTAGAAGCCATGAATTGTCTCTATTTTCCAACCAAAATGGTGACTGTGCAATTGCTTTGAATGTTTAGCATGGTGCACACAGGATCGATAATTGGTTCAATGCTGAGCAATAAAAAAATTCCGATAGCCGGTGGAATGCCAAGGGGAGAGAGAATCATGCCAAACATAGTTGCGCTTAAAATTGCAGGCCCTGCAGTGCTTGCCACAGAACACGCAATGGTGGTGAGCATAAGAATAATGGCGTTATTCAAGCTAAATGGCACGTGGTATAAGGACATTAAAAACGCAGTAATAACGGTGCTGCGAACCATAATACCAGGCTTAAATAAACTTATTCCCAGCGGAAGCACAAGCTCAATGTTTTGTTTATTGACACCAAAGTTGTCTCTTAAAGCTAGCATGGCAGCAGGCATGGAAGCAAAACTACTACTTGTGCCAAAGGAAATAAGGTAAGGGTTTTTTAAATACTGAAAGCATTTGAAAAAAGGTGCTTTTGTTTTTCGAGAAATAATAACAGAAAGTATCATAAAAATGCAAAAAACAGAAGCATAAATAGTTAACAGTAAATCGAAAAGTGAAGTGAGAGTTGACAGGCCAACTTGTGAAATAAAGTTTGCCATAAGAAAGAAAAGAGCAATTGGAAGAGCGTAAATGAGGCCATTGACGTACCTTAAAAAGGCAGAAAACATGGCATCAAAAAAACTGACTGCTGTGGGAACATGGGGGTTTTTTGTTATGCCTAAGGAAATACCAAGAACAATGGAAAAGATAACAATAGCAATGTCATTTCGATCATAAATAGATTTCACAATGTTGACAGGAATGATGTCTTCTATATACGCAACAATGCTTGTAAACTCTGTTGTGGTAGGCAAACCTTTTAAATTGTCTTCGGAAGAAGCAATGCTGTTGCTTAAAAGTTGTAAGGCTTCTT
>JAZKEW010000109.1:0-16620 GCA_040386785.1 Bdellovibrionota bacterium | reverse complement strand
AAATGTTTGTCTGCGAATGGAATTTTGATCATAAAATTTCTTCTCCAAAGGCTCCGGAATAAAGCATAGGTCATAATGAGAATTTGTCATAGTTAAAAACTCTTGATTCGTTAAAGAATATTCAATTTCTTTTGAAAAACCAAAAATATCCACCATTCCTCGGTCTAAAAAATCATATTTTTGAGCGCTTATACTATCAATTTTTTCTTCTTCTATTTGAAGATTAATGAGATTTTTTATGAGTGATTTTTTATCTTTAAAGAGATCATCGAATTTATTTTTATTTTGTGCTTCATAAAATAATTGTGTAAAAATTTCATTTCTAACATCGTATCCACGTTTTTTAAGTTCTTGCAGTATAGAAGTTTTTCCAACGTTAGGGCCGCCAGAAAAAACTATTTTTATAATTTTATTCATATTATATTAAACTTCTTTTAGAGAAATATTTATATCAATTCGAATATCGTTTAAAAAGTGAGAGTCATGCGAAATCACAACAAGAGTTCCCTCAAATTTATTTAAACTTTTTGCTAGTATTTCAATTGAATCAAGATCTAAATTATTAGTGGGTTCATCTAAAATTAAAATGTCGGGAGCATTATTTGTCGCAAGTAGACAAGCAAGTGCTACACGCAAGCGCTCTCCGCCACTTAAACAGTCCACTTTTTTAAACACCTCTTCACCATAAAAAAGAAACCGCCCTGCTCGAATGCGAATTTCATGTTCTTTCATTCCAATAGGTATAAATCTTTTCATATTTTCTAGGATTGTTAAATTCTCGTCTAATAGGGAACATTTTTGGTCGAGTACAACAATATGCTCCGAACCAGTTTTAATTTCACCAGAGGTTGGTAACAATTTTCCCGTGATTAAATTGATTAACGTTGATTTACCAGATCCATTTTTACCTGAAAGACAAACTCGTTTATTGCCTATAATTTCAATATTTAAATTATTTTTCCATAAAAATTTATTCATCCCATCATATTGATAATTTAAATTTTTAGCAATAATCATTTCCTTGAATGCAGGGATTTTTGATTTTTCAATATCAATATTTATGTTGTATTGTTCCCTCATGTTTTCTTTTTCAGTTTCGAATTCATTCAGATATTGTGAGCTTCTTTCTTCATGAATTCCCTTCAGTCTGGCGGTTGTTTTTTCAGCATTATCACTCATCATTCCCAAAGCTATTCTAGGAACTCCTAATTTTGCAATCACTTTTTTCCCATGCTCATTCCGTTTTTCTTGCTTTTCAAATACGTTGCGTTCAAGTTTTTTTTGTTTTTTAAATTTTTCCTCTGCACTTTGAATTCTATTTTGAGTGGCCTCGTCTTCAATTTTGCGTTCTCTTAAATAAAAGTCAAAATTACCTCCATAGGACTTTAAACCTAAATTTGAAATTTCGATGATTCTATCCATTCTATTTAAAAGTTCTCTATCGTGGCTCACGACAACAACACCTATTTTTGTTGATTCTAATGAGTCAAAGAATTGTCTTTTTGATTCTAAATCCAAATTATTAGTGGGTTCATCAAGTAAAATAAGGTCTGGTTTTTCTAATAAAAGACGAGCAAATAAAATTCTCATCATTTCGCCGCCACTGAGTGATTCACCACGACGATCTAAATTTAAATAATCGAGACTTAAAGATTTTAAAACAATTTCAACTTCATTTTTTAAGCTCCAGTCATCATGAATTAAGTTTAAATCATCAATGGTAGCAACTCCTTGTTCCGCATTTTTAAGAGCGACTAACTTTTTATCCACATTGAGAATATTTGCTACGGTTTCATTGGAAAAATCATTTGTTTTTTGCGGCAAATAAGATATTTTTCCACTCACCGTAATTTTTCCGTTATTAGGCTCAATTTCTTTTGCAATAAGTCGCAAAAGTGTACTTTTACCAATGCCATTTTTACCAATAAGCCCAACTTTTTCTTTTCCAATATGAAAATTAAAGTCCTGAAAAAGAGGTGTGCCATCAGGCAAGCTCATGGAAATTCCATGCGCAGAAACAAGAGAAGACATAAAAAGTCTCCAATAATATATAAAAATTTTACAGAAAGATTAGCGCACAAAAGAGGAGATGGGGTTATGTGTTCATGACACCCTTACAAGCTGATAGATAAAAAATCGCACATGAGCCATTCTAACAAAGTAGACTATTGATTTCAACTAAAATTAGGCATTTATTATTTGGACATGAATTCTATGATTTGCTATTCTCAATTTACGTAAAAAATGAGGGCAAAAATTCTGAACTTATTAACAAGTTTTTTTCACAAAATAGCATCTATTTTCATCCACAAGCTACAACGTGCTTTAAATTCAGCAACTATCGGCGCTCGTGCAATTATTGTAAATGATAAAAATGAAATTCTCCTTGTAAAACACACATACCAAAAAGATTGGTATATTCCTGGCGGTGGTGTTAAAACAGGAGAACCCACACAACAAGCTCTTGCGCGAGAATTAAAAGAAGAAGTGGGTTTAATTGTGCAATCAGATCCTATATTTTTTAGCATATATTACAATGATTATATGGGAGCGAACGATTATCCTGTTATTTATATTGTTAAAAATTTTACTCTGGAAAAATCAAATTCACCGGAAATTCAATGCATGAAATGGTTTTCCTTAACAAATATTCCTGAAGATGCTTCGCCAGGAACGAAAAGAAGGATAAAAGAATATTTGGGAGAGATCCCGCAGAGTCAAAAGTGGTAAATAAAAAATAATTTATTTATTGTTATGAACAAAGATAGAAATTTTTATTTATAAAACATTTAATACCGCTTAAACTTCCTTCAAATATAGGCTTTGGAAGTTGTTCTAAATTAAACCAATTCCAGCCCTCGCACTTTTCTGGTTCCATATTTTTAGGCTCTCCAGAAAATTGTCTTGATAATAAAATAATGGATACGTTATGAATATTTTCATTTTGCATTGTTTTTATATTATTTGTTACCGCAATAACTTCGGCATTATTCAAAATAATTCCAGTTTCTTCCATGACTTCTCTTTTTGAGCATTCTTCAAATGTTTCACCAAGATCAAGCATACCTCCAGGCAAACCATATAAACCACCATGGCGCCCTTTTCTTAGTCCAAGCAAAATTTGATTACTTTCGTTTAAAATAATGACCCCTATGCCGACACCAACTTTGTTTGTCATAAAATTTCTTTCTTTTACTCGAGGGTGTTATGTTAATCATAACCCCTACAGAATTTGAGGGAGTATACACCCACGACTTCAAGGCCTTCCGCATATATGCAAAATTGAACTAAGTCTAGCTAAGTCCATTTGACCGTATATGCATTTGTCGACCACACAAGGCGTTAGTCTACTTAACCATACCGTATGCGCACTAAGTTAATGAGCTTACACGTAGATTTAACTTCTCTACACTATGATGAACGGTATTTAATTCGATTTTAGGCTACTGCCATCCCATTTATACGTGGACTCAGTCATTCTGTATTCATGAATAAAAGAAATCTTTTTATCTGAGAATTTTACAATACTTGAACCTAAAATTTCATATTTATTACCGTTAGAATGGCAAAGAAAATCCCACTCAAAAAATACCGTTTCTTCCTCAATGCAATAATAGGACGACAAGATATTCCATTTTTCAATTTTACTATTTGCATTTATCCAAAATTCAAACCAGCAGGCTACTTCTTTTATTCCATTGTATTTTGGCCCATGCGATTCAATGATTACACAATCATCAGCAAGTGCATTTTTAATCATCTCAAAATTGTTTTGCTTCCAACCATTAATATAATTTTGTATTAAATTTAAATAATTTTTTTTCATTGTCGTCATGGTGTTTTCTCTTGAAAAAAATTTGACTCAAAAAAAATCAGGAATAAAGCGCCGCATAAATTCATCAAATAACGGAACAGTAAATTCTAAAAAACCGTGACTAGGACTGTAAATCATTCCTTTTTTAATCAAAGAATCTCTAGCAGGCCCAAAAGACCTATTTTTTTTATTAAAAAGTGAAGCGATTTTTTTTGTTTCATGTGGTCCTGGCCCCAATTGAGCAAGTCCACGCAAATAACGTTTTTCAGAGTCAGTCATTCTATCCAAACGCACCCTAAAAAAACTATTATCTAATTTTTCAATTACTTTTTTTTGAGCCGCATTGACATCATTTAATGTAATAGGAGAATTTTGTGCATAATTCCACGTAGCATATCCCCATTCTTGTAAAAAGTAGGGGTAACCTTTTGTTGATTTCAATATTTGATCAAGAGCCTCTGGAAGATACTCCACTCCAAGATGCCGCGCAGGTTCTACCAAAGCTTTTATAGCATCTTCTCGTTGTAGAGCACCTATTTCTGGAAATTTAAAAAGCCTTTCTGCATAAGATTTTGCATTCCCTGAAATTCCTGGCAACATAGGCAAGCCAGCTCCAATGATCATGACCGGTAATTGCCTTTGAGCAATGCGATGGGCGGCAACAATCAATGCCGCAAGATCTTGCTCAGAAAGATACTGAATTTCATCAATTAGAAGAGCGACGCCCTTACCAGCTTCTTTTGCTAAAATGCCCACCTCTTCCAATAAATCTGAAAGATCTCGCTCAATATCTCCGCTGTCTGCAATACCCCTTTCTGGATCCAGGGACAAAGTAAGGTCTGTTTCTGCCACCTTCATAGTCAGACTAAAACTCTTAATAACACGCAGAACTTTTGTTCCAAAAACTTTAAGGCCTTCAGAAACATTCAACAGAGCCGTTGCTTTTCGCAAACTAGGTACAAGCAGTTCTGCTATTTTTCGATTTTCTGGAGCCTCGATTAAATCCACAACAAAACCAAGCCGTCTGGCATCTTGCAAAATTTTATTTAACAGCACAGTTTTACCAACACCACGCAGCCCTGTTAGGATATAGCTTTGCTCAGAAAGACCTTTTTTTATCCGCTTCAAAGCGATATCCGCATCATTCAAAAGAGCATCACGGCCTGTTAGCTCAGGCGGTGGGGTGCCTGCCCCAGGTGCATATGGATTGTCTTCTGGCTTCACGACTATTCTCCCTTACTGTAAATACTTACTAGACGCCAGTATACTGTATTAGACTCCACTAGATTAGTCTAGAAAACATTAGATCTTAGTATAAATCTGAAAGCTTATTATTAAAATACAAAACAACACTAACCCACAACAAATCTGCAGCAAATAAATGTGCAATTTGCATCCACACCGGAGCCAAAAGCGCTATATTCAAAAACCCTAGGGAAATCTGAATAACCACGACAGATATAATAATTTTGCATAAAATATTGCTAATTTTTGAAGAACTTTGAATATTCATTTTCCAACAAGTAACTGCCGTATACACAGAAACAACAATTGCAAATACAGGATGATAAACTCGAATTGATTTTAAAATATGACTGCTATGCTGGAGATCGGAAATTAAACCTTCTCCCACATAAAGTGGACGAAAAAGAGTATCCCCTAATGCAGTAATAGCACCACTTGCACCAACAATTAATAATCCAATAAGAACTGCGAAAGCTGAGAATATATTTTTATTCTGAAAATTTATTTTTGGAGTAGGGAAATTAGATGCCCATGCCGCAGTGAGAGTAATAGAGGCAAGCAACATAAATGTCGTGATTAAGTGTAGCGCCATCATGATTGCACGAAAATGAGAAGAATTGTTTGCAACCAATGCAAATTTAACTAAAACTGCACCAAGAAGAGCTTCTACTATAATGAATAAAAACAGGGCCACCGAGGATTTTCGTATTGGGTTGCCCTTATTTGTCGTAGTAAAAGCCCACACAAGTAATAATACAGCCCCTATAGTCACAACTAAACTTGAAGCTCTATGCGTATATTCAATTATTGTATGAATTAAGGAAAAATTTGGAACAACTTCACCTTGGCATAACGGCCAATGTGCACCACACCCTGCACCAGAACCTGTAGCACGAACATAGGCCCCACCAAGAATAACATAGAAATTATATACAAGATAAATCCAACAATAACGGGAAAAATATTTTTTATTTTTGAACATAAAAACCTCCTATCAGAAGGCCTCATGTTAACTAGATTTTAGAAGATCATCAATCATATTGTCGGCTTCATTTTGATTGAGTTTATTTTTTTGTGGGTCTGGAAGGTTACGAATGAGCTGCATGTAATTTCGATAAATTTCATGTTCTTCGGAAGACATTTGTTTTCTTCTTAAATCACGATGAAAAAACGAATGCAAAATCTCTGCTCCTTTTTTTATCGCAAAAATTGGGTTCGGGAAACAGGCTTTATTTGTATTCAAATACTCTTTATGAAAAGCAGCATTCAACCAACTTATTATTTCTATAATAGCATCTTTGTACTGATTTTCAGGCTCAAACTGAGCTGAACTCATAATGCTATTTATTAAATTTGAAATTGTATTAAATGAATTTCCTTCGGGCAGAGGATTTGCTTTATCTGGTTCTGGCTTTCCAAGCAGTTGAATAATAATACGAATTCTTTGTCTCATTTCATGATAAAGTTCTTTGAGTGTTTCCTTACGCATCATTTTCTCTTTCAAATGCCCTTGGCGCATCCAATGAGTTCACCTGGCCCTTCAGTCTTGCTCCCTCCTCAACAATCAGCTTTGCTGCCGATATTTCTCCAAGAATTTGAGCAGTAGGAGTTATTTTTAAAGTGCCTGAAACTTGAAGAATTCCTTCAAAAATTCCACATATTTCAACAAAATTTCCTTGAATTTCACCTTTAATGTTGGCACCCTCTTCGACAATGAGGATGTCCTCTGCAACAATTGTACCCTCAACTTGACCGGCAAGTCTGGCCTCGCCCTTCAAAATTAGCTTTCCTTGAAAAAACGTTTGATTACCAAGAATAGAAAAAGGAACTCCTTTTGTCTTTTTCGTAGTGATTTCATGACCTTGACTTGATGACAATAGTTTAACGTCTTTATTTTTGAAAAACACTGGGGAGCCCCTAAATATGGTAGAGTTTAGATAACAATCGCTCATATACAATTAACCATAGTTTATTTTTAAATGGCTTGTGAGGCATAAATGTATCAGTCAAATAACCAGGTTCATGGAGCATTTATTTCCGCTATAAAAACATTAGAAAAAATACCTATCTATTGGAAACTAAAAGAAATTCGAATACAAAACCTCTTTCATGGAAAATTTAAGGGCACAAATTATAAAAAGTGTACTTGTGATGATGATTATGATAAAGTGTTGACGTATCAGTATTTATTTCCTATTTTTCCCTCTGAGGGACAATCTTATTTAGGCGAATATAATGTAATGCCTTTTTTTTATTTAATTATGATGAATGACTCAAAGGCCTTTCCCGTTGTTGAGCTCATCGAGATCCCTTTGGTATACCATGAAATTTATTTTAAAAATATTGATAAAGAAAAAATTGATTCAAAATTATCGGGATTAGGAAATTCGTTTATAGCTAGTTATAAAAAAATAACAAAAGAGAATATATCCCAAGAATTAAAAGGAATTCGCAAAAACGTGATTTTAAAAATTTTCAATTTAACAAAACCAGATGCCACTTTTTTATTTTCTGTTTTCTCAAATATACCTGAAAGTATTTTATTATCTGACAATACAGGCTATATGAATGCTCTTTCAATGGAGCATGAAAATGTGCCTTGGTCCTTACAATCCACAAAAATAATTCCCATAAAATTACAAAATGAATTATTTTCCTTTACATTAAGCTGTTGGGCATTTAGCAAACAGGAGGTTTAATGATAACAAAACGGCTATTTTTGAGTCTTATGATAATTTTTTATCTCGTTTTTTGTAACAATGCTGTTGCAAATACGCATTCAAAAAACACTCATAAAAATCATACAGCAAAAAAACATGGCCATCATAAAAAAACAAAAAAAGCTAGTTTCGTTGTAAATAATAGTTCACTTAAATATGTTTACATAAATGCCCAACCAACGTACTTAAAATCGTATGCTAGTAGTTTATTAAATCAGTCAAAAAATTCAAATTTTATTTCACTTACAGATCCAAGAGAAGCTGTTGATAATTCATCTGTTGCGTTAGACACACCTTTTAAACAACTAAGCTGGCCTGAAATAGCAGGTAAAATCTATACTCGAAACAATAAATCGCTCGTCAATTATCGAGGCTACGTTCTCGAATTAAGTCTTGATCCTCAATTACAGGCAGCGTCAGAAAGATTTTTAGACCAAGACCGAATTGTAAACGGAGCAACAGTTATTATTGAACCCAAAACTGGAAGAATTCTTGCTTTAGCACAGAGTGGTGGAATTCGAAATGCATATGTTTCAGTTACTTCTAGAGCCCCCGCTGCAAGTCTCATGAAAATCATTACCGCATCGGCATCCATTGAAAAAGAAAAGATAAATCCTGATGATGAAATATATTTTCGTGGCGGATGCGGCTATTTAAGAAACGAAAATTGGATGCTAGACCCCACTCGTGACATTCAAAAAATTACTTTTGCCAAAGCCTTTGGATCTAGTTGTAATACTGTTTTTGGACGACTCGCCTTATATGAAGCGGGTCTGTCGTCTTTAAAAATTTATGCAGAAAAGTTCATGTTTAATAAGCCTATTCCAAGCGATATTAAAATACAAACAAGTATGTTTTTACTTCCAGACTTAACCACCGCCACACCGCAAGAAGTTGCAGAGGCTGGCGCAGGGTTTGGTGCAACAAAATTAAGCCCTATCCATGCTGCGCTCCTATCTGCTACCATTGGTAATGGAGGAGTGATGATGGCTCCTTATTTGGTTGAAGCTGCTTATAATTCTTCTGGCCAAGAAGTATATCGAGCAAAGCCATTACAAATAGAAAAAGTTGTTTCTCGCAATACAGCATTTAATGTTGAAAAATTAATGCTGGCAACAATTTCATCTGGAACGAGCAGAAAAGCTTTTCATAGGCTAGGAACCCGCGGTGATATTGATGAAATAGGCGGAAAAACAGGCACCCTTCTTGACCCCGAAAATAGAGATATGCTTTATACTTGGTTCAGCGGAATTGCGCCTTTAAATGCTCCAAATAGTATTGCTATTGGAACTGTTGTGGCTAGCCTGCAAAATTGGGTTGTCCGTGCAAGTTCAGTAGCACAAAATACCTTGGCAGAATATTTAAAAATTGAGAGAAGAGAAGTCACTTTGCGGTAATTTATAGGACTGGAATAATTAATATATATGTCCACGAATTCATTTATTGTGTCAATTTTTCGCCAATTTTCTGCACAAAATTGGCAAAATGGAATTTCTATTTACCGCTCTGGTGCCGTGTGCAATTTTAAAACTTACGACGAACTTGCAAGCGTAAGGGTTAAAACAGGTATCGGTGAAAGTTTTGATGTTAGAATTAAACTCCACACTTCAGGGCGGTTTGTGCAATGGATGGAATGTACTTGCCAGGCAAATCGAAGGCGCGGTGAGAAGTGTGCCCATATTGCAGCCTTTTGCTTTTATTTGTGCCATGAAAAAAAAGATTATTTAAAACAATTAAATATTGAACCAGGCGAAATAGATGATTACTTTACGTTGTCTTTAGAAAAACAAGTTTTAAAAGAGGAAGCAAGTTCATCGCCATTTGATTTCAAAGAAAAAATGGGCATTATTCATGAAGCTAAATCCATTTTAAAAGAGAATAGTATCGAAAATATATTTTCTAAAAATTCCGTTGAGATTATTTCAATTGATTTAGATAAGGAAGAACCTTGGGTTAATGTAACAGCTAAAATTGATGAAAACAAAACATTAAATTATCGTTTTGGTGTCGATGACACATGCAAGCTATTTTTTCATACAAACTATGCAAACAAAGTATCAAAAAATTTGCAAAAATTAATTAATGAAAAATTTGTTGCAAAAAGAGCTTTTGAAGTTGTCAAGAACGGGCAACACGGCTTAACTGTATCGCGCATTATAAATTTAGAAACAGATAAAAAAACTCAAAAACGTTTGAAAGTGGCTGAAATGCCTGGATCTCATATTGGTCGTATTGGAGTTTTTGAAACAAAAATTGGGTACGTCCCTTTTGACGATGATATGACCCCACTGCAAATTTCCAGATGGAACGAATTTCCTAAAACAGCAAACCTAGAAGGCGATCAAGCAGCAAGTCTTATTGAAAATAAATTTTCGCGACTGAAAGAGTCTGCAGATGTCATTTTAGAAGGAGACATCAATAAAACAGTAATATATGAAAAAATATTTCTCCCTGAGTTTTCATTAAAAAAAACCCTGGATGGCACCTTATTTGTAGATGCCAAGTTAGGCACTTCTGATGAAAAAATAAATTCTCAATTTAGTTCAAAAAATACTATTCTAGATATTTTAAAAGCCCGAGCAGAGGGCAAAAAGTATATTCAAACGGAAAAAGGTTTCATCAAGGTTACAAAAGAATTTGACTGGCTAAAAAACAATCTTCAAGAAGATGGACAACTAAAGCTTTCAACAATTGAATTTATTCGATTTCACGAACAGTTCGGAAAAGATAGCCAAATTAATGGTAAAGTTGACGTCATTGACAAACTTCGCGCAGGCTTGGTTTCAAGACAACATTTACCACTACCAAACTTAGACCGCACAAATTTACAACTACGCCCATACCAAGAAGATGGTCTTAAATGGCTTTGGTGGCTTTACACAAATTCGCTTGGCGGACTCCTTGCAGATGAAATGGGACTTGGAAAAACCCATCAAGCAATGGCTCTTATATCTGCGATAGCCAATCAAGAACAGAATTCATTATTTCTTGTTGTATGCCCTACGACTGTTATTGATCATTGGCTTGATAAAATGAAAGCTTTTGTTCCCAATATTCATTGTATTTGTTATCACGGCTCAGCAAGAAAACATTATTTGCAGCAACTTGTAAAAAATTCCTCGCCTGTTGTTTTTGTGACCAGCTACGGAATTTTACTTCGTGACATAGAATTGTTAATGCAGGTAAAATGGAATATTAATATTCTTGATGAAGCTCATCTCGTCAAAAATCAAAGCTCCAGAACATACAGAGCTGCGTGCAGAATTAAAAGCAATATGCGTCTGTGTCTAACAGGAACTCCCCTTGAAAATGATCTTTTTGAATTAAAAAATCTTTTTGATTATATTGCGCCAAATTATTTAGGATCGGACTCTGAATTTAAAAAGAAATATATTAGCCTCGATGAAAACAATGATCCTGTACCCGATTTAGAACTACATCGTTTAATTCATCCTTTTAAAATGCGAAGAAATAAACTAGAAGTATTAACTGATTTGCCAGAAAAAGTTGAAGATGTCAGACATTGTCATTTGAATTCCGTGCAAAAAAAATTGTATCAGGATACTTTAAGCCTAAAAGGATCAAGATTAATTTCAGAGTTACAAGATGCTAAAAACCCAGTTCCTTTTATTCATATTTTTAGCTTAATTAGTTTACTAAAACAAATATGTGATGACCCTGCTCTGATCGACCCACAGTATGAAAATATTGGTAGTGGTAAATTAAATTTATTTGACGAACTGATTGCAGAGGCTCTAGAAAGCGATCAAAAAGTCGTCGTGTTTAGTCAATATGCAAAAATGATTTACAGACTTTCAAACAGGTTGAACTCTCAAAACATCAGCCATGTTACTTTAACCGGACAATCCCAACATAGAGGCAAAATTGTACGAGACTTCCAAGAAAATAAAAATATAAAAGTTTTTCTTGGTTCATTGCTTGCTGGGGGAACGGGGATTGATTTAACTGCCGCAAATATTGTGATTCATTTCGACAGATGGTGGAATGCGGCAAAAGAAGACCAGGCGACCGATAGAATTCACAGAATTGGACAAATAAAAAATGTTCAAGTGTATAAGTTGATTACAAAAGGAACACTTGAAGAGCGGATTGATGGAATTATTACTCGCAAAAAATTAATTTTTGAGCGCTTTGTTGAGAAAGATGAAGATATTTTTAAGCATTTGTCTCGGGAAGATCTCTTGCAACTTCTTAAGGATCCTGTGGAAGAGGATTTTGTTTAATTTTCTTTTTAACAAATTTTTCATATATATAAATCACCAAAAAAAATCAATATTTTCAATAAGTTTTAGTAATTCTGTAATTTTGATATAAAAAATTGACCGATTATAAGTAAAATGTTAATTAATGAAACCGTGTGTAACACTATAAATGAACGATAAAAAATCTGTAATGAAATAATTTCTAAAATTTTCAAGGTCTTTTTGAAGGAGAAAATTATGCTCGTCAGCACTAACGGACAAGAAAGAAAACCAACACCACCATCCTCGCAGGATTCTTCCTTTTTGTCTGAAGTTCGAAAAAAAATCTTTTATTTCGATCAGCAGACAACAGCGTCAGAAGCATTTAAAAAAGTTTTACCTACAAAATGTGGTGGTTGGCGTCGAGGCGACTTGTCCGATATTCGTGGACTTGCCAGAAAAAACCTAGAGCAGGCCCGCGCAAGGTTTGATATTGCTGTTGGTAAGGCATTTAATCAAAATGATGCCGCAGGTGAAAAGAAAACGAAGTTCGATTTATTAGTAAAATGCACAGAAGGTTACTGTGTTTTTCATATGATGCACGATTTTTTATCGGATGAACAGTTTGTAACTGATTTTTGTCAAACATATTTAACAAATGATCCAACAGCACAACAAAATTTCAAAACGGCAGTCCAAACTTTACTTGAAAATTTTACACAAATCACCACAATTCGCTCGCAAGCACAAAGGTATATTGGAAAAGAATACGAATTAAAACAAAAATTAGCTCAATTGAAAGCAAGACAGGACTCCACAGCTCAAACATCAATAGAGTTAGAAAAAATTGAACTCGAAATTGCAGAAATACAAGACAAGTACGTGGAAATGTGCAATTTGTCCACAAAAACTGAACGGACTTATAATCAATGCTTAAACAATATGGATTTTGAATTAAAGTCTATTCTTGGTCTTGTAAAAAGGATTCAAAACGAAAAGCAAACATCTTCTAAAAAAAATTTATTCGAAAAAAAATCAGAAGATTTTTTTAATTTAATTCAAAATTTATCTGTTGACCTCAAAGTAGATAAAGATGTTCTTGATTTTATTTTTGTCAAACATGCTATTGCCAATGACGTTGATTTTGAGGCAAAGATAGTCGGTTTTATTTGTCATATTTTGTTTGATCCAAAATCTTGTGACAATTTAGTGATGTCGATGGGACTTACTGGGCAAGCTTTTTTGGCTTGCTTAAGCACGCGAAGTTATTTTTTTAACCAAATTCACAGCCGTCGCCTTCTGCCAGACTCTGCTTTTGTCTTCTTTAAAATGCTTGGACTTAAAAAAGAAAGTTTGAGATTCATACAAGAAAAATTAATAGCAGAAACAGGAAGTGGAAACCAGGTACCTGCAGTCAAGATGAGCGCCTATGGAACTCATCTTTATCAGGAAACTCAAAATATGTTGAGAGAAAATGAATCAGAGACAACACGAGATAGAATAAACAATATTTCTGTTTCTCTTTTTGGACATGCACGGCAAGAATCTGGTGACAAGAATGGTTATGCAAACTCTTTGTGGGAAGAGATCAGTGCAAGATGGGATAAAGTTTCAATCTATTCATATCTAAAAACAAACAAAATTCTTAACACAAGAAAAGATATTCCCAAAGTTGCACGAAAACATTTTTTAAAATCAATTAAAATTTTGGAACAAAGAGACAAAGAAGAGATATTTTGTGCACCTGGGGATAAATTTAAAAATAGGGCTATAAAATTAAAGTTAAGCACCCAATTATTAATTAATTCTTTTGATAAAAATAATAATCAAAGTTTAAAAAATACCGCATCTGAATTGAAAGAAAAAATCGAAGATATAATTTCAATGTACTCAGAGAAACGTGTGGTTGATATTCTTGAGCTCAATTCTTTAGAAGAGGAATTTTTAGATCTCACAACGCACTATTTTCAATCTTTGAATTCAACAAAAGAGGATCTCAGCACTGAGAATGATTCTGAAAAAATAGACTCTTTATTAACTAATACTATTATGCAAATTCAAATCAGTCAATTTTTAAGAAATTATGACCTGACTATCAATCAAATGGCTAAAATGGCGGCATCGTTACTTGATAGTAAAGGCATTGTTCGTTCCATTATTGACAAAACAAAATCTAAGATTACAAAAACGAAAGAGTTAATCTCTCAAGAAGTTGCTTCTTTAAAAGAAAATGAAGATCTCAAAATACTGAGAAGAGCGTGTTCCGATCAGCAAGCGGTCATTGCTTTAATCTGCTGTCACAAGGAATTTTCAGTTTTAGAAAGCTCATCAAATTCTGAAAGCGAAATCCAACGCCAAGTTTTAGAAATTTTTTCAACAAAAATTGCCTCTGTTTTTTTGTCAAAATCTATTGCAGCGACTGAATTTGTTAAGCTGATGAACAAAAATTTTATTAAAATGATTTCGCATATTCTTTTTCAAAAAAAATATTCAGAGTTTTCGAAATTACTGAAAATTAAACTCATTTTAAAGGATGGGGGAGAACAGGTTTTTTCTTTTGATGAATTATCTTCTGCTTATAAAAAAAATGAGGAAAATTTATCTTCTCATACTGATTTGACGAGTACAAAATTTTTAAATGAATTATTTGGAAAAATGTGCCGTGGTGAAGTCAAAAGTTTTGAGGTTGTTCTGGATGAAAAAGAAGAACACAATGTCCTCTTGAAAAAGATAGAACATGCTGTTTCAGAAATGGAAACTGTTTTTGTCAAAAACGATGCACTGACCGACCTGAGTTCTATCCTTATTTTGAATCAAAAATATTCTTTGTTGAATGTCATTAATGAGATCATTAAACAATTTGGATTAAGCGGAACTGTTGCCAATAATTTGAAACAGCTTGCAGAACTCATGTCAGATACGCACAGTCTTTCTGAAAGTGCTGAAAAAAAACAAAGACTTGCAGATATAGAAAAACAGATCAAAGAAAACAGAATTTTGACGGAAATTTTAGAAAAAATCAATGAACTCAATGCAACTTCCAAACAATTCCGTTTCTCAGATACGGACTTAATTTTTCATGTAGAAAAAGGTATTGCTGGGCGTGTTTTTCTTGAACACCGTTACACAGGAAGTTCAAGTTCGGTTAAAAAAGAGGACCCTAAAACTGAGGGCGGATTATTCTTTAGAATTTTTGAATTTATATTAGAAAAGATTTTGCCAGGCGAAATGTCACCTTCTGTAACACTTCAATTAAAAGATGAATCCAGCTTTAGAATAAAAATAGATGCGATTGCGCAAGCTTTCTATAGAAGTCTATTGGATTTTTCTAAATTTGCCCAAGATCATTTGACCATGTTTAGTGAAATTTCAGAACAAATCTCTCAAATTTCCGTTGCTTGTGAAGGTATTGAATCCATGCTTTCGTCCGAAAAAAATCCTATAGAAAGCAGTGTTTCTTTGGATTCATTTTCGAAAAAGTTGCAGAAGATGAGTCGTTTTTCTCTTCAAATAGAAGCAATTGTAAGCCATGTGAAAAGCACAAAAGAAAAAATAACAGCAAAGCTGCACCTTATTTCAGATTTTGTTACAAGAGATTCCACTTTGATAGAAAAAAAAGATACTTTAGATTCAATGTATTGTACGGAAGAATGCGCAACTGCATTTGAAAGTGCTTATTTCCATTCTTGTCAAATAGAATCCTCTGAAAAGTTGCAGCCCCCTGAAAGCTTAATCTCTCGTTTTCTTTGCCGAACCACATTCAATCCATCTAATTCTGTTGGTGGTGACACTCAAATTATCCCGTTGCATGACGCACATCCTTTTAGACATATCCTTGGTGATGGCTTTCGATCTTTCTTAATCACATTTTTTAAATTTAGACTGGGCCGACATAGCGAACAAGATAGAGAAGGTGACTTTTTAAATATATTGGATCTTTGGACAAAATTATCCGCAATACTCAAGGCAAAACCATATGTTTTTGAAGGGTATTATTTTAAAGGTTCCGGCTTTGCCGATTCGATTATTCAGTTTTTTTCCAAAAGAGTTGGAGAGAGCGTTCTTTCTGATGACGTTATGGCCAATATTTTAAACGAAATTGATGATGTAAAATCTTTTTTACTTGATGGAATTTCAAAATTCAATGCATGTGATTTTTCTGATATCAATGAAGCATCAGCATTGAGATCTTTGCTCTATATTAAAGAAGAAAAATTTTGTAAATTAGAACAAAAACTAAGCCAACTTATGAAGGGGAAAAATTTAAGTAGTGAGCAATTCGAAAAATTAAAATTAGAACTTGAATTTATCGGAAGCATCAATAAATTTAATGTGGAGTTTTTTAAAACTGGGCATAGTTTTTTAAAAAAGGTGACTTCAAATTTAATACTGGAAAATTCATTTCAACTTTCAACCAAAGAGACAGAATACGAAGAGCATTTAATTCTTGTCAAAAAATCCCTTTTTGATTTGAGAAAGCAAATTGTTCTCATAGAAAATAGGGCTGCGGTTCAGGGTGGAATTTCTATTTTAGAGCAAGGAAACGATCTTTTTATTGGAAATAAACAGATTGATCCTGGGACTGTTGCTAGACTCAAGAGTGATTTTATTTTGTACAAAAATAGATGGGAAAAGCTGG
>JAZKEW010000108.1:25416-32096 GCA_040386785.1 Bdellovibrionota bacterium | reverse complement strand
TTTTTTTAATAAAAATTGAACACAATCACTATCAGAAAATTCATCAAAAAATAATTTAAATAATTCAATTATTTTAGCCCGTAAAGCTAAAATACACGCAGAATATAATAAATCATTTTGATTTTTTATTAACCATAATCTCAATTTTTTTGTATCATAAAAAGAAATTACAAGAGTCAATAATTGAACATCATTATGTTTTATAATTAAATCTAACGCTAAATTTAAAAGAACGGGATTGTCTGAATTGTTAATTTGTAAGGCAATTTTTAGTACTTGTGGTTCAAAAAAATTTGTTAATAATTTAAAATCATCAAAATTTTCTGATTTTAGCACCATATTTATAGCTTGATTAAAAAGAGGAGTGTTTGCTGATGAATGTTGTTGTAAAACATTTTTTAGCTCATTTTTATAGTCTTGTAACTGAGATAAGTGTAGAAAAAATTTTAACATTTCTTGATTATTATTTTCAATAGCATTTCGTATTGCTAATGCCAAAGGGGTGATTCCAGCATTATCTTTTTTCAATAGGAATACAGAAAATTTTTCTTTTCTTAATGTTGATTGCCACTCTTTCAAAGAATTCCATTTTTTTTGTACAATTAGATGAAAAACATTTTCTCCATCTTCATTTTTTATTTCTAAAATAGATATCATATTTTCATTAGGATTCTCTTTGAGATATTTTTCTAATTTATCTGTGGCTTTTAAAGCTAAAAGACCTGAGACAATTTTTTTGTGTCTTGGAAGAGCTTCTTGTAATGAGATTTTTTTAGCATCTTTTTTAAGCCTTAAATCTGTCAAAAATGAACTATACTCACCATCTTCTTTTTGCATTTTTTTTAAAAAACTCATTCTAGTTTTGTCTGAGAAAAATTTTGCCTGAAAATTTTTAATATCATCATACCGTTTCTGTAGTTCCTCTTTTTTTACTCCTTTATCTTTCTCATTTTCTTCTTGTTTATCTTTATCCTCAATAAGAGATTTAATTAAATTAAAATATTTATCTAAAAATTCATATTTTAATTTAAAATTTACCACTTCCTCAAAATGAAGTAATATGTAAATACTTAATTTTGAGAAACCCTTCTTATCCTTAATATTATCAATAGTACCTTCCAGCTCTTTAACATCAGAAAATAATATCTTAAATAAGAAATTTGTATTGTCTTCCAATGAAGCAATAAAATCATTTGTTAATTCAACTTGATTAGTCCTCAAAATACCTATTATTTTTTCTATTTCTTTTAAATTTTCTAAATTCATTAATTCTAATTTTTGCTCTGCGAGGATGCGGGAAAAAATTACATAAAAAATATTTCTTCCAGCTGAGTCCTGAATGTTAACGTCAAGTTTTTCCCCTTTACTCTCTAGCAACATTTTTATTTTTTTTGCGCTACAAAAAGCAACGGCAAAATGTAACATGCTCCACTGAGCCGATCCCCAACGTTTTTGCCAATCTATACTTGGATTCTTCAAAACTTCTTCAACAAGTTCATCTGTGCCGTCACGCAAAATACACCAAATCAATGGCACAGGTGCCCCAAAAGGTGAAAACTTACCCTCTATATTGATATCCCCTCCTGCATACAAAAATGCACGGACTAATAACTCATATCGAGGATCCCATGTATTTGGGCTAAACAGTTTTGGGATTTTATCATTTTGTAAGTAGTTGTCAGGATTTTGAAAATCTTTCTTAACTTTTTCGTCAGAAGCACCTTGAACCCCACTTGGTTTTAAATAAGTTCTGATAGTTCTGAGCAAAATCAATTCGCTTTCTGGCAAAGTGGGAGGTGATGCTTGATTTTGGACTGAAGCAACTTCTTCTGTGTGTTCGTCACCGTGAAATAAAGAGGATGAGCCCTGATCAACGAGCCCCTCATTACCAGAGTCCACAGGACGCCATCCAACTCCGCCCAATTCTGTGGCAACCCTGTAAATGGTTTGTGGGACGCGACTTAATCTTGATAGGACTGATGATAGCATTTTATCTCTCCATTTTTCTGAAAAAAACAATCTGTTACAACCCAACCAGTTGCTTTATAACCAAAAACTTGTCAAGCCTTTTCTTGAAAGATACCATAGACTCTCTTTCTTCATTGAGTAAATTTATCAATCGACTGAGTAATTTTACTCAATGGACTGAGTAAAATTACTCAATACACAAACCAACGTAGAAAACTGGTTTTAACTTCGGGAAAGTTCAGCTATACCTCCTACTGCAGCATTGTCCAGTAAAAAAATGGAGATCCCATGCAAGAAAACAAAGAACACACAATTCAAAAACTCCCTGAAGATCTCATCAACCAAATTAAGGCTGGCGAAGTTGTTGAACGTCCTGCAAGTGTTGTGAAAGAATTGGTTGAAAACTCCATTGACGCCAATGCAACATCAATTTATGTAGAACTCCTTGATGGTGGAAAACAACTTATTCGTATTACCGACAACGGCATTGGCATTGCAGCAAAAAGCCTTGCACTTGCCCTTGAACGCCACGCAACAAGTAAACTAAAAACATTTTCCGACCTCGAAAAAATTGCAAGTTTTGGTTTTCGCGGTGAAGCCCTGCCAAGCATTGCTTCGGTGTCTGAATTTTTAATTAAATCCAAACCAAATACTCAAACACTAGGAAAAGAAATTGTTGTTTCACAAGGAAAATTCGTATCTGAAAAAGATGTTAACATTTCACAAGGAACCACCATTCAAGTAAAAGATTTATTTTGCAATGTGCCTGCTCGATTGAAATTTTTAAAATCAACTTCAACAGAATACACACACATTCACGATTTTTTATTGTCCATTAGTTTTTACTACTTTTCAATTTCTTTTAGACTTAACCATAATGGACGCGATGCTTTTCATTACAAACAAAAGGAGTCTTCACTCAAACGTTTTGAGGAAATACTCGGCGCCACAGCTCGCGATTACGCCCCTGTTTATTTTGAAAGAGGCTCTTTCAAGCTCACAGGTTTTAGTTTGTTGCCAGAAAAAGCAACATCTCTTTCGCAATACTTTGTCACCTTTGTCAATGGCAGGCTTGTAAAAGATAAAGTTATTCGTGCTGGAGTTTTACAGGCTTACCAAGGGCTACTCATGAAAGGGTTGCAGCCAAGCAGCATTATTTTTATTGATGTTGACCCCACTTGGATGGACGTGAATGTGCATCCTGCTAAAACCGAAGTGCGTTTTTCTGACCCCTTAGCCGTACAAGAACTCATTGCTATTGGAATTCAAAACTCAATAAAAGCGGAAATTAATAAAACTCTTTTCGCTCCAACACCACAACCGCAACCGCAGCCACAACCACAGCCACAGCCACAGCCATGTCGTCCAGCAGCACCAACTCAACCATTCCGAATGAAAAATAATTATGAGGAAGAAATAAAAGCTCCACACTTATTAAAATTAAAAACCAGTGCTGAAAGTTTTGAGCTGCCAAAGCCAACAATAGTGTCATCTCTTAATTCAATTGAAAATAATACGCCACAAATGCTGTTCCAAGAACCAAAAAAATCTGTTTTTTCTCAGGCAAAATATTTGGGCCAATACAGCAATTGTTACCTTATTCTAGAAAAAGAAACTCAACTTTGGATTGTGGACCAGCACGCTTTTCACGAACGTATTTTATTTGAAGAATACACTGCTGAATACGCAAAACACTCTATTATAAAACAAAATTTACTCACACCAACTATACTGCAAGTTTCAAAACGAATTTCTGATATTGCAGAAGAACACAAAGAAAAAATATCCTCACTTGGTTTTGAAACTGAAATTCTGACAAACGCAAATATTGCTATACACAGCTATCCCGCATTTTTAGCTCCACAAAAAATTCAACCAACCATGGAAGAAATTTTAAATAAATTAATTGAAAATGAACAAATTGATGAAACACAATTTTACCATTTGTTTTATGCCACACTCGCCTGTCACAGTGCCGTGCGAGCTGGTGACGCACTCAATGCAGAACTGGTCCTAAGACTTTTACAGCGTTCAAGCCAGGTCGATTTTTTTGCCCATTGTCCCCACGGTCGCCCCGTTATTCGCCAATTTGCCAAGAAAGATGTAGAAGCATGGTTTCTCCGAATTTAAATTTTAAATGCATTTTAATTCTTGGCGCAACCGCCAGTGGAAAAACAGCGTTGGCTCATAATTTGGCCGATAAATTAAATGCACAAAATAAGCCTTGCGAGCTTGTTAATTTAGATGCCTTTCAAATTTATAAAGAATTAAATATTGGCACTGCAAAGCCAACGCATGAAGAAATATTAAAATACAATTACCACGGCGTAAATATTTGTGAATTAAACGAAAATTTAGATGCCAATACTTTTGCACGTCTTAGCTGGGAGTTTTGCGCAAGTATTGCACAAAAAAATAAAATCCCCATTTGTGTTGGAGGAAGCGGTTTATACTTACGGGCTTTTTTACATGGCCTCGATTCTCTGCCACCCCGCGATGAAAATATTCGCACGCAAATAAAGGAAGTTGCAAACGCACACGGTTGGCCTTATTGCCATGAATGGCTTGCAAAAGTTGACCCTAAACGTGCATGTGAACTTCACCCCAACGACAAAACTCGTATTGAGCGGGCTCTTGAAATATTTTTATTAACAGGAAAACCACAAAGTGAAGAACGTTCAAAAGAAAATATGTTGAAGGAACAGGACACACTTTTTCCTTGTTACGTTATTCACTGTAAACAAGAACCGCTCATTTTAAAGGAAAGAATTTGCTTGCGAGTAGAACAGATTTTTGCACAAGGTTGGACACAGGAAGTAGAACAACTTTTTGTAAAATATGGAGAGAGTTTAAATTCTTTTCATGCGATGCAGGCTATAGGTTACAAGCAAATTCTATCCTCCTTATTTCACACCAAAACATCACAAATACCACAAGGAGATCTCGTAGATAAAATATCTACATTAACTTGGCAATACGCCAAAAAACAATTAACGTGGTGCGCAAAGGAAAAAGTGGATTTTACTATACTAAATAATAATGAAGAAAATATTGATGATTTATTGAAACTAGTCATTTGTTGGAAACCCTAACTCCCATATATGCAAAATTGAACTAAGTTTAGCTAAGTCCGTTTGACCATATACGCATGCCAAACCACATCCATCAATCCCCTCTATTATTTAAATTCTGTCGAAAGATTTTTTAAATTATACCGAAAGATGAAGAATGATTGACATATCAACATTCAAAGGGGTTTGCAGTGTTTAAAAACATCAGCATATATACACTTCCATTCAATGAATTCTTTTCAAACCTATTTGAATCATTGAAAATAAACGATTATTTACTTATTTCACAAATTCCATCACAAAATATCAGTCAAAAAAATTATGTTTTATCTGCAAACAGCTACGAATTTATTATGAACCACAAGAAAATAAAACAAAATGATTTCAATTGTGTACACAAATTAACCCTAGAAGGCGATGAACTTAAAAAGTGTGAAGATCGCATTATTTTAAACACCATTGGCTCACTTTGCGAATCACCTTCTAGCGGCGCCTTACAAGAAATTCTTGTTTATTTATTTGTAAATCAAGAATTATGTGTTGAATATTTAGGAAGAGGACTGCTTGATAAAAAAGAATCTCTACAATATGAGAAAACATTTCCCGAAGGACAAAATGTTAAGTTCTACTGCGATAAAATAGGTGGGTATAGAAAATATTGTTGGAAAACTCACCCTGCTCAATATGTTTCCAACGCTCCTTTACTCCAAGATCAACTGAAAGGTTTTTTGAATTGGATTTCCGATCCTGAAGCAAAAGTTGTTCTGTCTTTAGGAGCAGGAGGAGTGCGTTTTTTAGGGGCTACATCTTTATTAAAAGTTCTTGATATTTTCAACGGAAGAAAACACATTCAAGAAATATGGGGCTGTTCTGGAGGCTCTATTCTTGGTTATTTTTATTCCATTGGCTTAAAAGCAGAAGATATTGAAAAATTAAGTTACGACTACTACCACAGTAAACTCACCACCTATAAATTAAAGGCACAGGAAATATTTTCTTTTTTTGTTCAACGAATAATAAAAGGGCATTCCTACTCACGAGGGTTGACGAACCCGGAGCCTATTCTCAAAGGTATTTTAAATGCATCTGAAAAACACAACACAACCCATCAAAATAAAATTCCATTTTTTAGCATAGCTTCTGATGTTTACTCCCACTCTCCTATTGTTCTTGAAACGCATGGCACAGATCACACTCACCATTCTTTTATCAAAGCTGAAAAACCTATTGATGCTCTCTTAGGTAGTTGTGCAATTCCATATCTTATTCCATCGCTAAATCCTAAAAATAAAATTTATTGGGATGGCGTAATGTCTGAAGAAACACCTTTATTATTGCCCATTCAAAAATGGCATGATGATCGAAAAAAAGGGCTTACGACTCAAAAAAAATTAAAAATAATTTATATACAACTTGCACCACGGTTTCAAACAGAAGCAAAGAATAATTTTTTATCGAAACTCTTTCCAATAAAAGAAATGACAGAAATTGTAGATTGTTTCTTTGAAACAAGAGCAAAATTAAAATTAAACTTTGTTCAGAATTTGCCTGATGTAGAGATTTTAAATATACCACTGGAAATAAATAAAATTGCTTTTATAACGAGAAAAGAAATTCCTTATTTAATTAAAAAAGGGAAGA
>JAZKEW010000108.1:23471-25406 GCA_040386785.1 Bdellovibrionota bacterium | reverse complement strand
TTGTTAGTGATACGAGTTCAAAGCCCTCGGCTAACAATTTCAAAATTAATTGCTGCTTCTCTTAATTTTGAAAATAAGGAGAGAGAACTTAAAAACGAAGGACAAGAAATGCCGTACACTAGTCGTCAACAAGATGAGAATCTTCTTATTTTCAAAAAGTTCGTTAAAAAAGCAAGTTAAACTATGTTGCAGAAAAATTAATTCATTGGTATCTATCTATTATCCTGAGTATCAACGAGGTTAAAATGGATGATATCGTACCAACTGAAACAAAAAAACTCTTCGACCCTAAGATTGATTTCTGCTTCAAGAGAATTTTTGGGCACAAAGACTATAATTTTATTGATTTTGCAAACAAAGTTCTTGCTCTTAAAGAAGAAAATAAAATTGTATCTGTCGAATTTTTAAACTTAGAAGTACAAAAAACTTATGAGGAAGATAAGGAATCACGGTTTGATGTCCTTGCAAAATTGAAAGATGGCTCAAGAATTTCCATAGAAATGCAACTTGGACATGATTCCCAGTATGAAAAAAGAGCTTTGTATTATTGGAGCAAACTCTACGAAGACCCCCTCCAGGAAAATATGAGGTATAAAGACCTCACAAAAACAGTTGCAATTCATGTTTTAAATTTTAATTTATTCCATGACAAAGATTCCTTTCATTCCAAGCTGGTGGTTGCCGATGAAAACACTCAACAGCGCCGTTTTCATGATTTTGAAGTCCATATAATTGAGATTAAAAAATTGTCAAAAACGTGCTACGATGAGCCAAACCCTCTTGAAAAATGGGTTTTATTTATAAAAGATCCTTCAAAAGAAAACCTGGAGGCATTGGCCATGCAAGATTCAGCAATCGCAACAGCCGTAAAAGACTTAGAAATTTTAAGTCATGATCCCAAAAACAGGGTACTTTATGAAGCCAGAAGAAAATACTGGTTGGATTTTAACAGCCAGATGAGTGACGCTAGGGACGAAGGCATCGCTGAGGGCATCGCTGAGGGCATCGCTGAAGGCATCGCTGAAGGCATCGCTGAGGGCGAAACCCGCAAGGCGCTGGATATGGCCAAAAAACTCAAGCTATTGGGCATCCCCGTCGGGACAATCAAAGAAGCCTCCGGACTCTCAGAAGAAGAAATCAATCAGCTGTAAAAAAGCTACACTTGAAAAAACCCCCACCATATTATACCATATAAGTGTATGGTATACTGAAAGGGGTTATATGGTTGAACTGACAGATGTCCAAAAAAGAGCCGTCGAATTTATTCTCACGCACATTGAATCAACAGGCATGCCGCCTACTCTTCGCGAAATCGCCTTCCATTTTCAATGGAAGGCTGTAGGCAGCGCTCAAGATGTTGTTGCAGCCCTTAGAAAAAAAGGTGTGTTGCTTTCTCCTGCACCAGGCAAGGCTCGGCAAATAGTCCCTGCCCCTGAAATATTTGGTGGACTTTTCCATCCAGAGCAAGAACTTTTGTCTATGAATGTCACTCAAAATAAACCGCATCCTAAAAAAATAACAAAATATGCACCAAGCCTTGACAAAGTATTGCCTGGTTTTGAAGACTTTTTGCGTGTCCCACTGCTCGGACAAATTCAAGCAGGCCTGCCCCTTGAAGCTATTGAACAGCATCGTGAATACACAACGTTTCCCGCAGTTTCGCGCAGTGTATTGCGTGGGGGTTCTCTTTTTGCACTCACGGTGGAAGGTTATAGCATGCTCAATGCTGGTTTTTTACCAGGTGATCTTATTTTGGTTGAGTCAGCGAAAACGGCTCACGATAGAGAAATCGTGGTTGCAAGTATTCATTATTCCGAAGTGACCGTAAAACGCTTTGCACAAAAAGGTTCTTCTTTATACAGAGCCGCGCAAAATATTTTAAAAACACAAACGTTACCACCAGCGTCAGCGCATACAGTTTCCTACTCAATCCCA
>JAZKEW010000108.1:5551-23461 GCA_040386785.1 Bdellovibrionota bacterium | reverse complement strand
CGTTACCACCAGCGTTTTTAATGCCTGAAAACCCTGATTTCGACCCCATTCCCTTTGGCACACAAGAAGAAGACAAATTAATTGGAGTTGTAAAATCTTTATTTAGAAAGAGTGTTATGTGACAAGAATTATTTCACTGGTGCCAAGTTTAACAGAAACCGTTTGCGACCTTGGTTTACAAGAAAACCTTGTGGGTCGTACGAAGTTTTGTGTCTCTCCAAAAAATTTACACCTCACAGTTCCTGAAATTGGCGGCACAAAAGATCCCGATATTGAAAAAATTGTTGCTCTAAAACCCACCCATATTCTCATGAATGTGGAAGAAAATACCAAGGCCTGTCGGACTCAATTGCGTGAACACAAAGAACTACAAAATGTTATTTTTTATGATTCTTTTCCTAAAAATATTTTTGATTCCATTGCTATGGTTGAAGATATCGGTCGTTTATTCCAAAAAGAACAAGTTACATTGGAATGGAAAAACAAACTTCAACCGCTTCTTGATCAATGTAAAAAAATAAAAAATAGAAACAAAACCTACGCCTATTTTATTTGGCGAGATCCCTGGATGGTGGCAGGGCAAAATACTTATATTTCAGAAATGTTGAAATTAATTGGGTTTCAAAACGTAATTGAAACTGGTGAGCATTTACTCGAAAGGTATCCTTCTATTGACCCCCTTGATGACAGATTTTTGTCGGCTGAATATTTGTTTTTTAGTAGTGAACCTTTTCCTTTTAAACAGCGGCATATTCAAGAATTTTTAACTTTAAATAGGGGGTTGGTGTTTAAAAAAATGGTTCTTGTGGATGGCCAATTATTGAGCTGGTATGGAACTCGATCGCTGCAGGGGGTAGAATACTTGCTGAGATCGTTTGGATAGATGCTTCCTATCTTCTCGTTTGTGGAGTGTGGAGCATACATCATAGATCGTCGGGAGGTTTGCCATGTTCTGCTGTTTCACTAGCAAAAGCTACATAAAACCTGTATTGGGACGTGAAGAATTCTTAACGCAATTAACCACACCATCTTCTAACTACTTTCCTGAAGAAGGGCTTTTTTGCGTAAATTTTCACCCCACAAGCTACGCTCCAGGCGATGCAACGCTCGTCGTAGACTCTGTGCTCTCACCTAATTATAAAACAATATTAACGCAAAAAGCACAAGAGTTTGTGCATTGGTGGATTGAACAACCTGCAGATAAAGAGAAAGCAAAACAATTAGTTTGTGCCATATTGAATTTTGTAGCTAGCGAAACCAACATAAACATTCTTTGTCAAGAATTTGGATTAGACAACGAATCGAATAAAGGACAAAGGACAAATTTTTATGCCCTATGCGCTCTTCTTAGAAATGAAAGCAAATATTCTTGTACTGCACAAGTATTTACAAGAAGTGCAATGCAAATATTATGCTCCATTTATTTTGAAGCTGAACCTCTGCAACGAGACGGTTCTGGGTTTAATTTTAAACAATTTCAAAATTGGCTATTTAGTAATGAAATTTCTGATCAACTCATCCCGGCAGTAAAAGAAGGTTTGAGCAATGAAGTTGAAAATAATTTAAAACGATATCAGAAATATTGTCATGAAATCTTCACCCGAAAAATAGATACTTGCTTTACAACATTTATTCAAAAACATCGAATAAATATTGTGGAATGTAAAAAAGAATTTTCATTGCAAATGAAAACAGATATATTTGAAAGTACGGAGTTAAGCACGAAAGAAAAATCACAGTTTCTTTTTTATGCCTTTGGTCTTTGGTTTTATCCAGCTCAAATTAGTTTTAAACATGCTAGTGAAGATTTTAAAAATTGGTTGATAGGCCATGTTGAAATTCCAGCAAAACAAGCACAGTCTCTTGTACAATTAAAGCCTAAAGTGATTAAAGATCATATGCAATGTGGCCAAGAATCTTTACCAATAGCCACTTTTGATCTCTATGGAATGAGAATGTCCTTTCAAGAAATTTATAAAACAATTGATAATGTATTTATGCAAGTTATAAATAAAAATTTTTCTTCTTATTTGAACACTTGGCAGGATCTGGCAGAAAATGTAAAGCACGAAGTGTATGATATGGTCTGGAATGACATATATAAAATACGAAGAATAAAAGTTCCTATGACAGCAAAAAAGAATCAACCAGACAGTAAAGAAGTCACAAAAGCTAAAAAAGATTTTTTACCTAAATTTCAACAAATCCAAATGCAGTTTTTTAAACAAATGGAAGCAGAAGCTAAACGCGCTGGCAAAAAATTAAATTATACACCCGAAAACATTTACACCGAGTTTGATGGCGTGTTGTTTTTTCTTGATACCAATGAAGAAAGACTAAAAAAATTGTTATCTTTATGTGAAAAAAATATTATTGTTCAAGCTTTTAAGCAATACCAAGAGGAAGGGTCAGAGCAATCATTGTGGTTTCATTTCAATAGCTATTGGGACTCTTTTCAAACTGTTTTGGAAGACATAGAGCTGTTTAGCACTCCAACAATGAAAAAATTATTAACAGAGTATGCAAATGCTAGAATGGAACATATTAATGAGAAATTAGATTCTGTACAAATTATAATACAAGGAGCATTCGAATCTAGCCCGAGTAAAGAGAAAATACAGACAAAAGACGAATCAGGCAATCCTGTTCTAGGGTCTGATATCGCCAGATTTTTTAGGTTTGGTGATAGAGCAGAGGGCCACGGTCCATTGGTGAATTTAATGACAATGGTAAACAGAGAACTAGCTACGGAGATTGCCTCGAATGGTATTTGTTCGAAAGTTCTTCATAAATGGTTTGATCATATGTATTTATCTCCTTCAATGCGGTACATGCAACCGAGCACTGAGCCAAACCATCCAGGCGATATATATGAAGAAGAAGATGGTTCTGCTTCTGCTTTTAACTCTCCTGAAGTGATGTTCCGTTTTCCTATGCCACCACATAGTAGATTGCTCCGTACAACATCTGACATCTGGGACGCAGAGAAAAAGCAACTTTTAGTAACAGATTGGCGTCGGAAAAAACAACCGTTAGCAGACATACAAGAAAGTTTTACAGTTCCAACAGAGCCAGATGATTGGGAAAACAAATTTGGGGACATAATTTGGGGGGAAGTTGTATCTCCTGCAGTGAGCCCTCGCGCTCTCAAAGTTAAAAAAACATAGGTAAATTTATGAATAAACTAGCCCTCGTCCTCTCTGGCGGAAACTCCCTCGGCATTTTTCAAGCTGGCGTCTGCGAAGTCCTCGCCACGCTTAAAGATTTCGCTAATCCCGACATCATCACCGGCACCTCCGCCGGCGCCATTAACGCAGCCCTCCTTGGCTACGGCTACACGCCACAAGAAATGGTTTCTTTTTGGAAAGAAGTGGGCCATCTGTTTTATCCACAATTAATTAAGCAAGGCTTATTCGATATTTTTGCACGTCCATTTGCCGAATTATTTGGAAAAAATTACAACTATTTATTAGACACAGAAAAATTACGAAAGCTCTTAATTAAACATTTTAAAGGAGAAACCCTTCCCCTGCTTGAAAAAACCATTGTATTAAACACAGTCAATGCAAAAACAGGGCAAGTTATTCGAATTTGCAACAAAAAAATTGAAAAACCCGACTATATTTATGAACCAAATTTTTCGGTAGATAGCATATTAGCAAGCGCTGCAATTCCCGTTCTTTTTAAACCCATTGAACGCTTTAACACTTTGCTGTGGGATGGTGGACTTTTGGTAAATACTCCTCTCACTCCCGCAACCGATTTCAATGCAAATAGAATTGTTCCCGTACTTTGTTCTATTCCAGACGAACAAGCAGACGTCTCAACTTTGGGCAATTCTTTAAGTCAAGCATTCAATATCATGCTTGGACGCAGCTACGATCTCGATAGAAAAATGTTACTAGATAAAAATGAATTGTCTAAATTTGGACGTAAAGGCTACGGCTTTGTTGATTTATACAGTCCCATTAGGCCAAACTCTGCCGATAATTTGAGTGCATGGGCTTCTTTCAACTACGGCGAAAGCAATTTAGACAAGCTCTATAATGTTGGTAAAGATGAGTGCACAAAATGGTTTGAAAACTTAAAATTAGATTCTCTTAAAACCGAAATGAACACGTAACCTTTGAAATAAATTCTTGACTTTGTCTTCTTTTTCTCTTAGCTTAGCGCCCAGATGATTCTTGTTTGGCTGTTCAATTAAAACTAAGCGTAGATATTTCAAAAGAACCAGAGGCTTTCATGACGTTAAAACGGAATATTACTAAAACCAACCTCCTTTTTCTATCTATTGGCTCCATAGTGGGCTCAGGTTGGTTGTTTGGATCTTTTTACACAGCACAAATTGCTGGCCCTGCCTCCATTATTTCGTGGGCATTGGGCGGAATTTTTGTTTCTATTATTGCACTTACATTTGCCGAATTATCCACTATGTTGCCTATTAGTGGCGGTTCTATTACCTACACACTTATGAGCCACGGTAAAATGAGTGGCTCCATGTTCTCATGGATTACCTGGTTGTGGTCCATGGTTGTAGCCCCCATTGAAGTTCAAGCAGTTCTGCAATACTCGTCTAACTACATCTCAAACCTCACAACTCGCGTTGGCACCTCCGACACCCTCACAGCAAAAGGTCTTATTCTTGCCACAGTTCTTATGATGGCTTTGTGTGTCGTCAACGTTATTGGCGTTAAAATTATGGCTGAAACCAATAAATTTGTTGCCATTTGGAAGCTAATTATTCCAATTGGTGTCGCCGTCTTGCTATTTTCTGGCCATATACACACTTCAAACTTGACGTCTGCCGGCGGGTTTTCTCCTTACGGCTTTAGTGGAATTCTTTCTGGAATTGCCATTGGTGGCGTAAGCTTTTCATTTTTCGGATTTCAAACCCCAATATTTCTTGCTGGTGAAGCACGCAATCCACAAAAATCTATTCCAATCGCTCTTTTTGGTTCATTGTTTTTTTGTTTGTTACTTTACGCTGCCCTACAATTGGGTTTTATTCTTGCCCTTAATCCATCTACCCTTGCCTCTGGCTGGCATAACATTAGCTTTGTAGGAGATGCTGGTCCCTTTGCTGGAATTTTTATTTCACTTGGCTTTATATTTATTGTTAAATTTTTATATTTTGATGCCATTATTTCTCCACTTGGCACCGCTGTTGGGTACACGGCCTCTGCATCTAGAATTTTATATTCCATGAGTTTGCAAGGCGATGCACCAAAATGTCTTACAAAAATTAATGTTTTTTCCATACCTTGGCTTGCAATAACAGCAAACTTTATTATGGGAATGCTCTTCTTTTTGCCTTTTTCAGGTTGGCAATCCATGGTCGCTTTTTTATCGGCAGCCATCGTTGTTTCCCTCGCTTGCGGCCCCATTTGTTTGCCCATTTTTAGAAAACATTTCCCCAATACCAGACGACCATTTCTGTTACCTTATTCAACACTCATTTCATTTCTTGCATTTTATATTTGCAACCTCATGTTGCAGTGGACTGGTTGGAATACCGTGTGGAAACTTGATATCGCTATTATTCTTGGATTGGTTATTATTTTTGGCTCGCACTTGTTTTACAAAACAGACAAAATTCAATCCTTACATTTGAAAAATTTTGTGTGGTTTGTTTTGTATATGTCTTTTTCTAGCTTGCTCTCTTACCTCAGCACTTTTGGCGGTGGTATTGGGCTTATTAGCATGCAAATGGACTTTGCTGTTGTTGGAATTTCAAGCATTATTGTTTTTATCGTGGCGCAAAAAACAGCGCTCAGTAAAGAAGAGTCCAATAAAATTTACATGGCTATTATGCAGGGACATCGTCAAATTCCAGAAGGGGAAGAAACAAATGCCCCTATCACAACGTGTCCTGCACAAGGTCATCTTTAAAACACTGCTCAAGTATTCCAAGCAGCAAGCGACGTATTCACCATAAGCATTGCAATCGTCATGGGCCCTACCCCACCAGGCACGGGACTCATTGCGCTAGCAACTTCTCTCGCATTTTGGTGAACATCACCACATAATTTACCATCACTTTTTTTATGTATACCAACATCAACAACCACACAGCCCGGTTTCACAAAATCTTTTGTAATAAGCTCAGGCTTCCCTGCTGCTGCAATTAAAATATCCGCACTTTGACAAATTTCTTTTAAATTAGACGTTTTAGAATGCGCAAAAGTCACCGTCGCATTGGCACCAAGAAGCAAAAGCCCCATGGGTTTACCAACAATATTACTTCTCCCAACCACCACCGCGTGGCGGCCTTCCACAGGAATTCCGTAAGAATAAAGTAATGCCATAACACCAAAGGGAGTACAGGCAATAGCTTGAGAAAAATGCCCGCAAGCAAGTGCTCCAATGTTTTGAGCGAGAAAGCCATCCACATCTTTTTTTGCTGAAATAGCACTCAAAATTTTATCTTGATTAAAATGGGCTGGCAGTGGCAATTGAATAAGAATACCGTGCACACCTTCATCATGATTTAATGCTTCTATGCATTCAATAAGAGCTTGCTCAGAAATTTCATTGCCTTTATAGAAATAACTTTGAGACTCAAACCCAGCCTCACGAAATAATTTTATTTTATTGTTTACATAAACTTGTGACGCAGGGTTTTCACCAACTAAAATAACCGCAAGTTTTGGTACAATTTTTTTTTGAGAAACCAACATTTTTGCTTGCTGTACAAAATGTTGGCTTAATAATTTGCCATCGAGAATTTGGCAAGACGAATTTTCAAAAGTCGCCTGCTCCATTTTTAAATTAGGAAGTGTAAACCCAGCTTGAAAAACTCGAGAAAATATATTCATAATGATTCAACCTATAATTTCGAGAGAATTTTTGCGCACAAGATAAGGGTATTCATTAAAATAATCCTTAACCCGATTCATAATGCGTTCAAACTCTTCATGAGAGATATGACCAGATTCTCGGCTGCGCTCCAATTGAAGCCTGTAGCCATCCGTAATATCTTCGTCACGATAATTCATAATGCGAAGAATTTCACCAATATCTTCCCCTTTAACCACTTGTAGGGAATCAATTTCACTTTTTTCCGATATGGTGACAATAATTTCATTCACTGCACCAAATAAATTATGATTATTTCCAAGTGCCTCTTGATAAGCTCCCACCAGAAAAAAACCAATATAATATGGCTCATTTTCCTTAGGCGCATGCAAAGCAAGCGAGTGTTTTACGTCTCGTTTGTCGACAAATTTGTCGAGACAGCCATCACTATCACAGGTTAAGTCCATAATAATACCGCTTTGGCTCGGTTTTTCATCGAGACGAGAAAGCGGCATAACGGGAAATAGTTGATCGATACCAAGGGTATCGGGAATGGATTGAAAGATAGAAAAATTAGCCAAATATTTATGAATTCGGCTTTTTTCAAGTTCATCGAAATCTTCAAGCTGCATACCAGATTGTTTGTAAAAAATTAAAGCCTTATCACACAATTCATTGTATAAAATTTCGGTTTTTGCACGCTCTTCAATTTCCAAATACCCTAAATTAAACAACGTAAAAAGTTCATCTCTATAAGAAAGAGAATCGTGGTAAAATTCGACAAAGTTTTTGCCATTCATTTGTACAATTGAATTCATTAAGTCTGCAAGCAAGCGATGATCTTCTGGTTTAATTTGCAGATCATCCATATCACCACCCATTTTTTCCACTTCCCGCACATCGGTCACAAGCACGGCGTGGTAGGCCGCAACCACCCGCCCGCTTTCGCTGACAATATGTGGTGTTCTGCATTTTTCTGCTTTGCAAACATCTTGAATAAGATAAATAACATCGTTTGCAAATTCTTGAATGGTATAGTTATGACTCACATAAAAGCTTGTTTTACTACCGTCGTAGTCAACACCAATGCCACCACCAATATTAAGGTAACGGACGTCAAAACCAGATTTTAAAATTTTGGCATACACACGAGCCGCTTCCTTCATGGCATTTTTAACTCGTTTAATTTCGGTAATTTGTGAGCCAATATGGTAGTGAATCATAGTTAAATTTTGTTTAAATCCATGCTCTTCAAGCAAATATAACGCGTCCATCATTTCAATGCTATTGAGACCAAACTTACTCCCAATACCACCCGATTTTTCCCAAATACCAGAGCCTTTTGCGTAGAGTTTCGCTCTTAGGCCAATATCAACACAAAAACCAACTTTTTTTGCGTGGTTAATAATAAATTTAAGTTCATCTGTGCCTTCAATAACAAGCACAATATTTTTACCCATTTTTTTTGCGTCAAAAGCCAATTCAATAAACTGAGAATCTTTAAAGCCATTGCAAAAAGCGCCTCTGGATGCAGGTCGTAGGAAAGCGCAGCAAACAATTCGGTTTTGGTACCTACTTCAAGGCCATACACATGTTTTTTTCCACTTTTTACAAGCTCGTCAATAAATTCTTTCCGTTGATTCACTTTGTAAGGAAACACAGCGCGCAGATTGCCTTCATACTTGAATTCCTGCATGGCGCTTAAAAAGGCATTTTGCAACCGAGTGAGTTGAGTATCGAGGATTTGTGGGAAACGAAGAATAAAGGGCGTTTTTACTTTTTTTTGCGCAGCAGCCTCTATTATTTTTTCAAGTTCAATAGAAACCGGCTTACTTTTTGTAAACGGATGAACCTGTACTTTTCCAGTAGCCGAAACACCAAAATACCCTGCGCCCCATTCGTCAATGCCAAACAACTCCGAGGAAGTTTGTGCGTTTTCTTTTTCCATGCGAGATCCTCCAATACATTCAATCACTGCAATAGTATAATCTGCATAGATGTCAATGTTTTTTTACGGAATTTTTTGGACTGTGCCTTTATGAAAGCTTGCCGTACTTTTAAATGAGATGCAATCAATCCTACGAAAGAAGCAAAGAATATGACTTTTTGGCACAATCAAAAATATGATGAACTTGAAAAGACCTCGCTAAAAGGTGATTTTATTCGAGGAATTCCCAGCAAAAATTTTCCTTGGCTGTTAAAAAATATTTCTTGTACCGACACAGAGCAAGACGAGTGGCAAATTAAAGTTTTTTGCATGAGCATAGAAGGAAATGAGCTTTCACAAAAAGTTAAAGCCCAAATAAAACTTGAAGCTCAGTGCACTATTTCAAAGGAAAGTCTTAAAAAAATAGGCATTGAATATGAAAGACTGTTTGACCTCAATTTATTTGGATGGAATATTTTAAATGAAAAATACACTCTTGAAATGACAAGTACTATAGATAAAATAGAAGAAAAATCTGGCGATTTTTATAAAGATTTTTTTAAAAAAATACAGGAAAAATATAACATAAAAAAGAAAAAAGAAGCCATGTCTTTCAATATTAAGAGCTGTAAGGTTTCAAATTTTTCTTAAAATTTGTTTTAACTCGCCCTATTTTTTTGCACTGGGTAAAGCCACGTTTTCCATCTTTCCACCTGATTTAAAAATTTATTATCAGATTGCAGCCTAGACAAATGTGCAAGCCAAGAAGCAATAATGGCATCTTCACTTTTCGACTCTTTTGCTTTTTTCCCTTTGATCTTCACTTGAGACTTTATTTTATACAGCTTGGTAGGAACTTCTCCCTCAAAAAAAGAAGCCAGAGCAAATTCAGGGGAAACACCAATTTCTTTTGCAAGCAATGCCGAAATGCAACGCATGGAATCACGGGTATCAACGTCACTACCACCTTGCGCAGTCAGTTCAGCCACCTTGTAGACAATAGATTCCGATAGACAGCGGTCTATGGCTTCGGCACTATAAGCCATGACCGCAGGGAGCGCATAACTCAAAAAGCCGCGCCATAGTTCACGTTCTCGTGCGTGGGAAGCATCTGCATAGGCGTAAACACCGAGCATGTCGAGTTCTAGTTTCTCCATAATGGTATCCTTTTTTTTTACGGATCATCTTCTTAGTTTTTCTTTTTGTAGATCATCTTCCTCTATGCTAGATCAAAGGTAGAGATAAACTCTCGGTAAAAGCTGCTAGGCAAAAATTTTACTTTGCAAAGGTGGCAATTTTTGCAAAATTCACGAGTGGGGAAATTTATTGTGTTTATTGTGTTTGAAGGCGGTGAAGGTGTTGGAAAGTCAACTCAAATTGAACTGGTATTTAATGCACTTTTAAGCCAAAAACTTCTCTGTATAAAAACTCGGGAGCCAGGTGGCACCCCTTTGGCAGAAAAAATACGCAGCCTATTTAAAGAAAAAACAACAGACTCCCCCACAGCTCTGACAGAATTGTATTTAATATGCGCTGCCAGGGCTCAACATGTGGAAAAAGTAATTGCCCCAAACCTAGCACAAGGCAATATTATTTTATGCGATAGATTTATTGATAGCACTTACGTCTATCAACATATTTTAGGGAATTTATCAAAAGAAATTATTGATAAAGCGAGTTCAACCATTTTACAAGGTCTCATGCCAGATTTAACTTTTATTTTTGATTGCGACTACAAAACAGCCTCAAATAGAATGCAAGGCAATGAAAATCGGCAAAATGACAGATTTGACTCAAGCCACGCTGATTTTCATAAAGCTATTCTTGATGGATATAAACAAATTTATGAAAATAAACTTGCCCACCCATGCCAAAAAATTCCCTTGCGAATTCTTATAAATGCCTCTGTCTCCATTGAAGAAATTTTTACGCAAATTCAATCGGCATTTAAAGCACATTTAAGTATAAACCTATGAGCACTATTTTAGAATTTATTGCACAAAAAAACTCCTTTCGTCACCATGCAATTTTATTGTTGTCAAACTATTTTTCTTCCAACAGCTTTTCTGAAAGCGATTTTAAATTAATTGTGCAAGAATTTTGCGACATCAATTTATTTGAAAATAAAGAAGACAATTTATTTGTTGTGGCAAACGCACATCCTGATATTTTTATTGCCGACAGAGAAAGAAATATTTTACGGCTAGAAGATATTAAAAAAATTCGCAATTTTAGTTTGTACCCACCGCAACAAGGAAAAAAAAGACTTTTTTTAATTGAAAATTGCGAAAGACTCAATGCAAATGCTGCAAACTCTCTATTAAAAGTTTTAGAAGAACCACCAACTGCATGTTTATTTTTGCTGACAAGTCATAAACTTTCTCTTGTTCTACCAACTATTGCAAGCAGAGTGCAAAAAGTTTCATTGTCTTTTCCCCAAAGCACAACTTCTACTATAAAAGAAATTTTTTCTGCTGAAGATATGCTCTGGATAAAAAATAAAATAGACTCTTTTTCACTACAAAAAGCTGGAGCAAAAAAAAGCGCTATTTCTATTGGAGAAATAATTACACAATGTGAAAAAATGGCTAAGGAATATGAAGTTGAAGATTTAAGAGCTTGTCTTGTGACTTTAATAGGTGAAAGAGTTAAGCAAGATGTTTCTTTTCTATCCACGGCAAAATTATTGTTGTCTAATGTGAGTGAGTGGAAAAATTATGAAAATTATCACCCATCTACGTTTTTGTGGCTTGTGCGGCTTTTTCTATTGCTTTAAATTACACTAAGACCACAAGTTCTGTATATTTTGCAAGCTTCTAGCTATTTCGCTTGGAAACAAAGTCTTTTTTTTGTATACATACACCACCCCACTGGGCGGGCAGGTAACGCCCCTTAGTTTTTCTGAATAACTCACAAACCATATGAATAGGTGAATATGCGCTCTTTAAATTACGACATTGTGGTTGTTGGCGGCGGCCATGCTGGCTGTGAAGCCGCTTTAGCTGCGGCTCGCATGGGACAAAAAACCCTGCTTATTACCATGAGTATCGACCGCATTGGGCAAATGTCCTGCAACCCAGCCATTGGCGGCACAGCAAAAGGACACTTGGTAAAAGAAATTGATGCCCTTGGCGGCGAAATGGGTGCTGCTATTGATGTCTGCGGCATTCAATTCCGGGTTCTCAATAAGAGCAAAGGCCCTGCCATTTGGTCCAGTCGTGCACAAGCGGATATGGATTTATACCGCACTTATATGCGTAAAACATTGGAAAACACAAAAAATTTAGACCTCATGCAAGACACCGTTTCCTCGCTTATTCTTGACGGCACGACCGTTTATGGAGTCAAAACTGGTCTTGACCAAATTATTCATTCCACCTGTGTGGTCCTTACCACAGGCACCTTTTTAAACGGACTTATTCATATTGGTGAAAGAAAAATAATCGCCGGTAGAGCAGGCGATCCTGCAAGCATTGAACTTGCCGATGCCCTTCATAGCTACGGCTTTTGCATTGGCCGCATGAAGACAGGCACAACCCCACGCCTCGATTCCCGCAGCATTGATTTTTCCAAGCTAGAACGCCAAGACAGCGACCCTGATTTCATTCCTTTTAGCATGCGCACAGAACACATGCCTAAAAATTTAGTGCCTTGCTTTATCACGCATACAAATGCTAAAACACATGAAGTTATTAAAAATCACATGCACCTCTCTCCACTTTACAGTGGAATTATTACAGGCATTGGCCCACGCTATTGCCCAAGCATTGAAGACAAGGTGGTTAAATTTCCAGACAGAACAAGTCATCAAGTTTTTATTGAACCAGAAGGCTTAAACACACATGAAATATACCCAAATGGTATCAGCACAAGTTTGCCTTTGCATGTGCAAGAAGCTTTTTTAAGAACCATTGTTGGTTTTGAAAATGTCACCATTATGAAGCCAGGCTATGCCATTGAATACGATTTTGTGCAACCCACAGAACTACATCCTAGTCTTGAAACGAAAAAAATATCCAACTTGTATTTGGCTGGGCAAATAAATGGCACCACAGGCTACGAAGAAGCCGGTGCACAAGGACTTATTGCAGGAATAAATGCCGCACTGAAAGTAACAGAACAAAAACCTTTTATTTTAAGTCGAGGGGAAAGTTATATTGGCGTTTTAATTGATGACCTGACAACCCTTGGTACAAATGAACCTTATCGTATGTTCACAAGCAGAGCAGAAAATAGATTAAAATTGCGCGAAGACAATGCTTATGCGCGTCTCACAACCTATGGTTATAATTTAGGCCTCGTACAAGAAGATCTTTATCAAAAATTCTCTACACGCATGGAACAAATTGAAAATGAAAAGGCGCGGCTGAAAAAGGTGTGGCTAAACCCCACTCCCGAACTCAATGAAAAACTTTTAAAGTTTAATTTACCTGAAATTCAAACAAATACATCGCTTGATTCCTACTTAAAACGCCCTGAAGTTAACGTCAGGCATTTGAAAGAGGCTGGATTTACCCAAGATTTTCCACTCGATGTTTTACGCTGCGTTGAAATAGAAGTGAAATACGACGGCTATATTAGAAGAGAAGAAACTCAAAGCGATAAATTAAAAACTCTAGACTGCGTGTGGATTCCTAAGAATTTTGATTTTACAGTTGTCAGTGGCTTGTCACGGGAAGTTGTGGAAAAATTAAAAAAACATGCTCCGAGCACACTTGGACAAGCTTCTAGAATTAGCGGCATAACACCAGCTGCCGTGAGTCTATTGCTGACGTTTATTGACAGGCGTTAATTTTACAACTGACTTCTAAAACTATGATTAAAATTCCGACTAAGCCCGAATAGAACTAAATCCTCTAATTGCATAGACGACATTGGCAATAAATGCATAGAAAACCGAAGATTTTTCACGCTTTTTTTCACAAACCACAACAAACCTTCCAGCATTAAAATTTTAAAACGACAATAAGAACCATACAAAACATAAGGTAACGAAATATCAGAGTCTTGTTTTTTAAGAGAAATTAAATAATTTTGCTTTGCTTTTTCACGCCACACTTCTAAAATCATAAGCCATTTCCAAGCAAGTTGGGTCGATAGAGTAAGCGTAGAAAATTTCGATTTCCAAATATCTCGAAACCGAAGCGAATACAAATGCCTTGCTGCAATATTCACTTCAGCAATGAGTTCTGTTTCCTCAAGGGTGCGAAATTGTATTTGCTTGCCCCAAGCCTCCACAATTTTCCAATAGTCATCAAGAGAATTACGCCGCAATTGTTCAAGGCATTCAATGGTACAAAAACTTCTTGCAATACTCGCTAGTTTTATAAATTCTTGCCTATCTTTGAGCCATTTACGCGCAGGAATTTCTATCACGTAACGAACCCGTGCAGGCCTTATTTTATCAATAATTTCCATATATAAATCGCTTGTAACAAGCAATACTTGACCATCTTGACTCATTTTTAAATTTGGATGATCTTCTGGAGAAACTCTTCTCAAAGAAACATTGCAAACATTAGCCTTGGCCAACTCACGAGTTCTTTCTAAAATTGCTGTCACGTCGCGTTCATCCAGCACTGGCCCAATGTCTTCTTCTGGCATTTGTCGAATAAATTCGAACAACACGGAAAAAAAGACTTTTGAAACTCGAAATAGCCCAACATTCCAAACTGTCCCTAAAAGATCTTTAAAACGAAATTGGCTACGTAAAATTGAACCAAAACTATTTCGCACAGAAATGGATGCCGTCGTCAATGCAATTTGACTTAATCCCCTTAGAGCTGCTTGTACTTCAACCTTTAAATCAATTTGATTTTCGCTCAGTGTTTTAATAAACTCACCAACAAAACGAGTTAAACTTGAGCTGGAGTAAGCGGAGGTTAGAAATGAATTTAAATCATCAATAATGCTGTTACAACGCAAGCTTTCCTGATTTTCTACCAAATGATAAAGAGTTCTGTAAACACCGTCAGCATCACGCAAAATAAGACGATAAATTAAATGTTTAAATTCTTCCCTGGTTTTCGTATCCCAAACGTAACATGGGTTTAAATCGATCATGGAAATTTGTGCATCTTCATAATTATAAAGAATATTTCCTGGGTGAGGATCGGCCCACACGACTCCTTTATTGAACACTAAATCCACGTAGGCACGAGCAACGGAGTCTGCTATTTCTCGCCTTTCCAAGTATTTTGTTTGAATAATTCGAGTCACTTTCAGTCCATTAATACACTCCATGAACACTGATTTTTCACTGGCAAAGAAAAAACGAGGAATTTTAATAATGTTGTTATCGCCCAAAGCATCACGCACGTTTTGTGCATTGGTTTGTTCAAAAGTAAAATCGAGTTCTTCCTGACTTTGTTTATGATAATTTAATATGGCGCGCCTTAACGTTGATACCAAGCCAAGCAGCTCAGCAGCAGCATCTGACGAGAGAGAGGAGTCTTCCACCAGCTCTTTTTGCGCTTCATCTGTTAGTTTTAAAATGTGTTCGCATTGCTTTGCAAACATTTCTTTTAAATTAGGACGCTGCAATTTTATTAAAATACTATTGACTTTAAATTTCTCTCTACCTTCTTCGTTGAGTTCAATATTATATAAAGAACCTATACTTGCACTAGCATAATGCCGCATTGGTTTTTCTGGTATTTTCATGTAAATTCTAAAATCATTATAAATTGGTTCATTTATTGTATTGAGAAAGTATTCCCATGACTGCTCAATACTCGGAAATATTCCTCCAGCATCATCTTGAGTTGTTCTTAATTCACGCGCCAAGCTTGGCGGGCAAAGCTCCGCAATGACTTGCGCAATTTTAATATACAATCCACCAATTTCTTGAATAGCAATAGCAATAACTCGTCCATTTGAAAATTCATTGTGTGGCGTACAGGCCATAGCGAGTAGCGCATTAATACAACTTTCGCCAGGTATTGCCTCAATAGCTCCCGCTAAAATTGGCGCAAGCACCTTGCCACGCGGGTCCGAAGACAGCGTTTTTTTCAACATAGGAAAAACTTTAACGCGATACACTTCTCCCATGATTTCTTCTGCGAGTTTATATAATTGAGTTCTTTCCTCTTTTGAAAGCAAAAAGAGAGCGTGAAAGAATGTTTCTTTTAAATCTGGAAATCTTTCTGCTGCATGAGTTGAAAGCGCAGGAATTAAATTTAATAAACTTGAAATTCTTTCACCAACTGAACCCAATACTTCTTCTAAAATAATAGGCTGCCAAAAAAGTGCAATTAATTGAGGATTGGCTTCAAGGGCAGAACAAGCTACTTCAATTAAAGGAGCAATAAGTTCTGTGGTTACTTCTGTTTTTTTTAAAACATCAATGGAAAATTCACCTAAAGTTTCTTGCAAAGTTTGAATGGATTTTTCAATTTGACTTACAGTGAAGTCGGAGTTTGGAAACAAAATGCGAGTCAAACTTTTTAACAAATCAAAGCGGCTGAAATGCGGCGTTTGATTGGAAAAAGGATTCATCGCAATTTCTGCAATAACAAATGAAATATATTTTGCAAGAACATTAGAATGGGAACGAATTTCTTTTGCCAAAGGCGCCACAAAATTGTAGTCATGGCTAGACATTTCAAGTAGGGAATTTTGAATGCGTTTTTTTCTAATAGCGGAACTATTTTTTTTTGTTTTTCTTGTGGGCATTCTATTTATTCTTTCTCAAAATCATTTTATTTTCATCATTTTGTTGGTATCAGAATATTTTTCATACTCAATTTATTTTGCTTCTGAAACTGATTCAATTTTTTTTACAATATTCGCAATTCGCCATAATGCAGTTTTTAATTTTTCAACCGAGCCTTCTTTTTTAAGCATAGACTCCCCTAAACAACCAAGAGCAATGGTAAGCGGATTGTTAATTTCATGGTTATATTTACTAATAAGTGCATTTAATGCCTCAATCTCTTTTAAACGAGACATTTCACGAGAAGTATCTGCAAGCTTTAAGTGTGTTAATATACGAGATATAGCCACCTCAAAATTAACTGGTTTTATTATGTAATCATTTGCCCCATTTTGAAGACATTCAATAATATCTGAGGGCTCTGTTTTCGCAGTAACCATAATAATAGGAAGTTCTATGGCATTAAATTGCTCCCTAATTTTTAAGAGAATTTGATTTCCATAAACACCTGGCATCATAATATCCATCAGGATAACATCAACTTTATTGGTTTTAATTAATTCAAAACAAGAATCACCTCCATTGGCCTGAATAATTGTAAATCCACCTTTTTCTGAAAGTGCTTTTGATAAAGTATTTCTTTCAAAATCACTATCATCAACAATAAGTATAGCTTTATTTTCCATATACAGCCTTTTCTTCTTCTAATTTTTGAAGTTCCTCTGAAAATTTTTTTAACTCTAACATTAAATCATCAAATATATTTTGAATTCCATCTATTTTTTTCTCATGCCCCATTTGCTCAATTTTCCAAGCAAGAATTCGAGATTGTTCTGCATAAAAATTTGATACAGCACCTTTTAAAGTGTGTGCCGAAAGCTCTATTGCTTTAAAATTTTTAGCATGAATTGATTCTTCAATTGCAGAAGTGAGTGTTGGAAGCGTAGATAGAAAAACCTGAATAGCTTCAAAAGCCAAGTCCTCAATTTCTTGATAATTCGACATAAAAGTATTGCAATCGAAGGTTGAGAAACAATGCTTTGACTTGGTCTTAAAATCTTTTACGGACTCTATTTTAGTTGACAATGATTGAATCTCTGTTAATGATTTTATAAGAGTTCCAAGTACAATAGGCTTTGCAATAAAACCATTCATTCCACTTTCAATACAATGATCGATATCTTCTTTCGTCGTACTTGCTGTTAGGGCAACAATTCGGGGTCTTTTTGCCTTTTCATATTTTTTACATATTTCTTTCGTTGCATCGAATCCATCCATTTGAGGCATATGACAATCCATAAGGATCAAATCATACTGACATTTCTCTAGAGATTGTAAAACTTCAACACCATTTATGGCAATATCTGCTTGATACCCAAGCTTTTCAAGCAACCCGACAATGACGAGTTGATTTACACGATTATCATCTGCCACAAGAATTTGAAGGGGATGCTTTTTTCCCATCTCAGGATCGATTGTTGAAAAGAGATTTACTGATTTTCGTGATCGTAAAGCTTTGATAGGTATGTTTAGC